>DATGQD010000048.1:0-50603 GCA_035304385.1 Cyclobacteriaceae bacterium | reverse complement strand
ATCACCGCAATGCACAAAAAAATCATAACCGTGAACATCCCGACCTGAAAAGTCTGATACCGGGCATAGTGCGAGAGGATGATATACGGCGCCCATGATAAGATCAGGAAGTATAACGTCAGCCGGAAGATCAGGAGGTTGCGTACATCACGGAAACAGAGACAGATTAAGATGGCGATCGTAGGCACGAGGGCGTAAAGGAGCCCGCCGGCGGTTCGACTCAAAGAACTGAATCGCCCTGCCGCAAGTGTCGCTTTCTTCTCCTTCCAGTCGTTGTAGACCACGTCCGAATTGGAGAGCGTCATGGTCGCGATGGCATTCTGGAAGTCCTCGTCAGGCATGTCCAGGTGGGTCCAGTAATGCCAGATCATAAATCCATGGGCGCGTAACTCCTCCAGGTCGGATTCCGGTAGCTTCAGCGTATCCGCCTCCAGCAGATCATCCGACGACATCATAAAAACGAATGCGTTGGCCGAACGCCTGAACACTTTGCGCAGGAAATCGCCGCTGTTACCTTTCAGGTACGTCAGCACTTCATCGTTATACCGTTTCATGAATTGCAGTTCGCCTTGCTCCGTGTAAGATTCCGCCACGTCGGGATTGGCAATCGGGTGATGGGTGATCCAGTTGGATTGTTGCATGAGGCCGTCATGATCGGCCACATTCGACATATATACCTCAAACCATAAATTCGACTTGAAGGGAATAAACTGGCCAAGCGCAATTTTATTGCGAACGGTCCAGGTCGTCGTCGCCGCTACCATCAACAAGATCAAAATCATACAATGCTTTCCGGACATCGGCGACGTTTGCCTCCGGTACAGCCGGAAGCCGTTAAGAACAACAAGCAACAATGAACCTGCAAAGAGAAACAAGTTGGCAAGCGGCAGTACGACAGCAAGGGCATAACCCTGCACCTTGTATCTCTCAAATCCGTAGCGGGCAATGTGAAATATCAGGGAGATCGTCACAACGGACAGCCAGACATTCAACGCCTTGTCGTCAAAATCCTTTGTGAGAACCAATCCGCTCATAACCGCAAATACGGGCATGATCCAATACCGGTATCTGTTCAGCGAGGGGGAGTAATCGATTTTCAATAGAAGAAACAATGTCCACGTGAGGAGCAACACGCGGGCAAAAAGCAGGGCCCACATGGCGGCGGGCGACTGAACGCCGAAAACGGCATACACCGCAGCATGAAAGAAGACGTAAGCCGGTGGACACCAGGCTGTGGGGCCGGTCCCTTCACCAAAGACGTTTCCAAAACCCTTACCCGTGACTACAGACGCAGCTACATTTCCGTACTCATATCCAAACTGATAATCTGCTGTTCGGTCAATCCAATAAAAATAGGTAACTGCCGCGCTGCCCAGAAGATAAATTAGCGTGAGGACAAGGGTCAGCTTCCCCGTGTGATGGCGTGGTGTATGTAACGGAACCATGTGCAGGCGCTAGGGTATGGGGCTAGGCCACTTTTTCGGACTTATTGGATTTTACCAGTTGTTTCTGCCAATCGCCCAATCGCTTGTGTGGGAAGACGATGTAGGCTCTTCCCAGGAAGTTGAGAAGGAACCCGATTAACGTAGCTGTAATTTTCGCAAGCGAGGCGGACACGCCGAGAACGATCAGGTATTTCGTTGTAAGTAGGTCGAGTCCTGCTACGGTCAGGACCACAAGGGTATACATTATGATTTCGGTTGTCGTATTCCAGCGGATATTACGCTTGAACAATATTGCCGTCGATAAGTAGTAGTTGAAAATTGCGGCGACGACGAAGGCGACAGGTGCGGCAATATTTACGCTTACACCAGCCTGAAACAGAACCAGGAAGACGATTAGGTTGACGATGGCCGACGTTCCACCCACGAACAAGTAGATCAGAAGTTGAATCGGTAGCGGGGCCATGTGGGCGTTGTATCGGAAAATACAATAGAGGACTCTAATCCCGTCTTTCCATCCGATTTTCTTTCCCTCCTCATAAGTCCTTCCTTCGTATGATATCCCGATCTCATAAATTCGGCATCGTTTCTGTGCCACCTTGGCGGTGATCTCAGGTTCGAAGCCAAAACGGTTCTCTTCGATTTCAATGTCCTGGATAACCTCCCGCTTGAACGCCTTATAACAGGTGGCCATGTCGGTAAGATTAACATCGGAGAACATATTGGATACGGCTGTAAGGAATTTGTTTCCCATGGAATGCCAGTAGTACAGCACGCGCCGGGCCTCAGAGGTCATGAATCTTGATCCGAACACTACGTCGGCGGTTCCGTTTATCAGCGGTTGCAGGAGGCGCGGGATTTCGCGCGGGTTGTATTCGAGGTCTGCATCCTGGACAATCACAAACTCGCTTGTGGCGTGTCGGAATCCGGTTCTCAGCGCGGCGCCTTTACCTTTGTTTACGTCGTGTCTTAAGACTTCTATGCTCGGATACATGTCTTGCAAGTGACATGCGATCTCGTAGCTCCGGTCTTTTGAACAGTCGTCTACAATAATAATTTGCAAGGACAGGTCGGCACTCTCAATTTCCAACACCCTGTCGATACATCGCTGTAGCGTCGACTCCTCGTTGAAACACGGAATAATGACTGATAACGTATGCATAAAGAGAGATTTACAGCTTGCCGGACGTGACACCACCTGCAATCACCCACAACGCATTACTCCGACGCATCTCCCGGAGGTAAAGCAGGGTTTTAACGAAAGCTATCCAAATCCATACGCCGATTCAATGAGGTAAGTCGCAGGAGGTCAAGACTTTTATCATCAATGACCTGAAACGACCTGGAGACCTGTGCCGGTCAGTCAATCAAGTTTGAACACGGCCATCACAGGGTAGTGGTCGGAAAGGGAGTCTGTCGTGGCGTCTTTGACGATGGAACATGACACGAGCTTTTCCGCCAGCGCTTCGTTAACCCAGATGGCATCGATGCGCCGCGGTACAGGGTCGCCATATTTGCGGGTAGGGAAGGTCCCACTGTGCTCACGAAATTTGAGCCTGAAGGTGTCGCGGTAGCCAGCATTATAAATAAGATCCATGACTGAGTAGTCGGGCTTGCCGTTGACGATAGCCCGAACCCGGGGATCGTTGTTCTGCCAATTGGCGAGAAAGTCCATCATCACTTTATCGTGGTAAGGTTCATCCTCACGCGACACCGCATTGAAGTCGCCCATAATGGCAATCTTGGATCCTTCAGGCAGCGTCGCCGCATGGGCCAACACGAGCCGCAGCTCGCTTCGCCGTTTCTCATAGGTGAAGGGGGAGAGGTGTAATACGAAAATGTGGATGTCGTTTACGTTCCCGTACAGGTAAGCATGCCACATGTTGTCCACCACCTTTTGAACATTCACGATGGGGTGCTTGGATGAAAGGGCGACGGGGTAACCATCGGGTTTTGACAACACCGCGTAGGGATGGCCATAGCGCGCAGCAAATGCTTCCAGTCCGCGCTGCGTAAAGCGATTCATTTCCTGGAACGCGATGATGTCGGCGTCGGTTTCCAAAGCCCATTTGGCAAACTGATCGTACAGCAAGCTGTCGTTCTTGAATCCTTCAAAGACATTGTACGTCAGCATCCGAAAGGTCTGCTGTGCCTGTGCGCCCGCACTAAAACTGAGGAGGAAAATAATCGCGAAGATCCGTGTCACCATAATCAAACTTTTGTTCGAATATAGCCATTCGGTCATACCTTCGCGAGCCATCGCTGTGTCTTAAACAAAAAAAGAGCCGCCCGGATAGTGGGCGGCCCTTTACCCGAATACAAACTAACTCTTATTGACCGAAGAGCGTGTAGCCCAGGGAAATCTGGATGACACCGTTTTTAGCGTCGACGTCCTCGCCCGTATCCCAGATCTTGCTCATGCCTATCGTGTAGCGAGCAGAGGCGTTCAGCTTACCGAAGGCGGCTCCGACACCGATGTTCACACCGAAGTCTGTGCTCTTGAAGAATTCCTTCATGTCGACTTCTGCGGATTGACCCTCAACGTCGGCTTTGGCCTTAGCGCTCATGAGAAAGCCAAACTGGGGACCAGCATGAATGTTGAAGTTACCGATGTTGTACATCAGGTTCAGCGGGACGCTGAGGTAATTAAGATGAAGTGAAAGGTCTTCATCCATTTTCGGACCAACTGAGTTGTACAACAGCTCAGGTTGGAAAGAAAGCACATCGCTGAAAGCCACATTGAGGTACCCGCCGAAGTGGTAGGCGACACGCATAGACAGCTCAGCGTCTTTCGCATCCTTACCGATTCCGTTAGCGAGATTGAGGCCCGCCTTGAGGCCACCGCTAATGCCTTGTGCATGCGCACCGGCCGCGAGAAACACCATCATTACTGCAGGTAAAAAAATCCTTTTCATAAGCTTGATTGGTTTGGTTAAAAATTAGTCTGGTAAAAATTGCTTTCTGTTAACGTGATAATTGACCGGATACACAAAAGACTGCCGGATATACCGGCAGTCTTTTTTCTGACTGTAGTACTTTGTTCTTTATTATTCGCCAAACAATTTGTATCCCAGCGAAAGCTGAATGGCGTTGTTTTTCAGGGCAACATCACCGTCAGAATCCGGGATATCAGTGAGTCCCAGACAATAGCGGGCAGATGCCTGGAGCTTTCCAAACGATGCACCGAGACCGATGTTTAAACCAAGGTCTAAACCTTTGAACGCTTCCTTGATGTCGACTTCGGCAGATTCATCACCAGAGGAATACTTGCCCTTTGCACTGGCAAGGAAGCTAACCTGCGGACCTACCTGAACGTTGAGGGCGCCGAAAGAGTAAATCAGGTTCAAAGGAACGGATACGTAGTTCATTTTGTAAACGAGTTTCTCGTCACCTTCGCTTAGTTGCGCGCCAACAGAATTGTACAGCAGTTCAGGTTGGAACGACAATTCACTGGAAAGCCCGAAATTCAAGAAACCACCAATATGGTATGCGACGCGCATATCAGTGTCGCCTGCATCGTCGCCGCCGAAGTTGGCGAGATTTAAGCCGGCTTTAAGACCGCCACTCATGCCCTGGGCAAGAGCGCCCGCAGCAAAAAGTGCACACATTGAAACAGTCAAAAAAATCTTTTTCATAGTTGACTTTTGTTTAGTTTGATGACAAAGATGAGTAAGGTAAAATTCTCGAACAATGCTCTTCGAGGGCCCTCATCTGAAAGTGAATAATCAAAATGATGTTATTACCTCCATCTTACATCGGCCATGTAAACAATTGACTAATTCCGCTTTGAACTTTGGTGGCCGATAACACGGGATTGAGAATGGAATGCTGTTTATGCCGTTGAAATCTTGACAATCTCACGTTTTCGCGTGTAAGAATATACGCAAGAAAACCTTGAAACTTTTTGCCCTTTTGGGACTCTATGAACGGCTGTTTTCGGTGGGACTATTGTCCTATTTTGGGAATGCCATGATTACCGGTAAACTCACTAGTCTGCAAGGCCTGAGAGTGCATGCATCTGCAACCCGGCAAAGGCAAGGAATCCAACCAATCCCAGCCCGGCAACAAACCCTGCCGTGCGGGGGACGCTGATCTTTTTCTCTTTTACCGATGTAATGCTTGCGGGATCTACGCTATAGTCAGCGCTACGAAACGTGGTTTTGTCCGAACGTATGCGGGCGTTTCCCGATATCCTGTCGGAGTCGACCGACTCAACTTTAATATACGCTGTAGATCCGTCGTCCACCAGAAGGGCATAATGCTTTCCCGGGTCGATACTTTCCAGGAATTGATTGCCCGACTCACCCTTGTCGGTGGCAATCGGCTTGTAAACATAACAGGAAGACAACAGCAGAATACACGCGGAGAAGGTGATGAACTGTTGCCAGAATGCGAGAGCAGCGACTTTCATGACACAATCCTATAAACCCTTCGCAAGTTAACTTAAACTGAGATCAAATAAAACGCTGTCTAGCGCATACGCTTACCGTAGATATTCTTTAGATCGTTCTCGAAAAGCGTATAGGGATCCTCGTAGAACTTCATGAAATCCGGAACACTCGGATGACCGGGAAAAGGTGCGTAATAGTGTGTGGGACTCCGGGGATCGTTACGCCAGACCAACACGTAGCATAAACGCAAATCACCGGTCTTCATCGTCTTCAACAAAGTTTGTGTCCACCACGTCGTATCGGGTATCGACTCCAGTCCTGTTTCGGTAAACGCAGCCAGTTTCCCTGCTTCGCGTGCGTAGTCTGACACAATCTGCAATTTCATCGCAGCCTTTGCTATGTCCTTACGATCCCTTCCCAGGTCGCCATAGTTATCCATGCCTACCATGTCGACCCACGCATCGCCCGGATAACGTTCGAGGAACTCCTCGCGGCTATTGAACCGGTTGTCAGGCGAGAATGCGTACAGAAAATTGTGGACACCGAGGCTGTCGCGTAAATACGAAACGGTGAATCGCCATAGCGATATGAACTCTTCGCGCGTACAATGCGGCTTTCCCCACCAGAACCATCCACCGTCAAACTCATGATACGGTCTGAATATCACCGGCGCCAGTGTGCCGTCATCACCGTGAAGTGAGTTCGCCCATTCGCCGATGCCCCGCAGAATCTCTTTATACGTCTCATGGGCTTCACCGCCTGGAATGATATACTTTACCGCGGGCAAAGACACGGAATCGCGCCAGTAAAACCCTCCCGCTGACACGGGGTTGATAAAGTGCCATGCAGCCGTGACCACACCGCCGCGATTGTAAGTGTCGATAACAATTTTCCGCACTGCTTCTTTTGCGCTGGCAACCTGCTCCTCAGAGCGCCCCGAAAAGCCCAAAAAGTCGACACCGATAACCGCTGGGTGGGAGCCGCATACCGACTTCACATCAGAGCGATCTTCATCGCCAACCCACCCGCGTCCGTATTCTGTAGCATGTTGGTGACCGAACAGCGTATGGTTCCTGGAGAGTGTCATCAAATTTTGAAACAGATTACGCGTTTCATGGGTAGCATCCCGGTCGATGGGACGTCCTTTCTGAGCAGCTAGTGTCAGGGGTACTATCAGGAGGAGTGCGACAAGGTATATTCGTGCGTTCATGAGTCTGTATTAATTGATGACAACTTGCCTCCGTCGGATGACGCGATGCACAAAGAACCATATCAGCGGCGGAACACACGCGCTGAACAGAATCGCCAGGAGGGGGTTGGCGACGCCCGTATGGCCGATCCAGGCATAAATGAAACCCAGCGGGAGTGATCCGCATGCGAGCGCGAGATGAAAGTATCCGGCCTGCATCCGCGTGAGCCCTGCGATGCAGGCGATCACTTCCGGAAACACGGGAAGCCAACGCGAGAGCACCACGAGCCAGCCTCCGAGGTGGTGGGACATCCGCTTGGCCCGGTCAAAATCTTTTTGTCCCAAAATCCACCGCGCGGCCTTCTCCCCGGCAAGGCGACAAAGCCAATAGCCTGTTGCGCCTGCCACGAAAGAACCTGCCGCACTGATGAGCCCACCCACCATGGTCCCGTAAATGTAACCCAACGCCGACATGACGATGGTTGCGGGCAAGGGTAGGAGGAGATCTGAGGCGAGCAGTACAATGCCCGCCATCCAGGCCCAGCTACCATACCGGTTCAACCATGCCACCGAGCCATCATGCGTAAAGGTGTCGGTGAAGTCGGCGCCAAACAGAAAGAACGATAGGAGCACAATCCCCGCAAGGCCGATAAACACAAAGAGAAGACGCATTCGGAAAAATGGTTGCAGCGATCAATATACTGAAAGATCGTACTTGCCTCGTATATTGGAAATGCTTTTCAACCTGGCTTTATTGATTTCAGGCTCAAATATTAATTCTGTTATGGCAAAACCCACACCACAATCCATCGACCCCAACGACGTACCGCGCCTTGCAACCGAACTCGTGAAGAAAGTGCGCTTCCCCATGCTGGCGACCATCGATGGCGATCAGCCCAGGCTGCGCCCCGTGTCGCCTGTGCGCACCGATGGGTTTGTTGTGTATGTCGCCAATCTGCGCCCTTATGGAAAGACGGCCGAGATCGAAGCGAATCCAAAGGTGGAGTTGTGTTATGTCGATGACGACCATAACCAGGTGCGCATTACAGGTACGGCCGAGGTGGTACGCGATGCGGCGCTATTGCAGGAAATCTGGAACTCCAACAAGCTGCTCCAACATTATCTTGGCACGCCCGATAATCCTGACCTTATTGTCTATCGGATCAATCCGTCACGGGTGAGGTTTATGTTAGAATGGGCATTGGAATATTATGAGGTGCCCTTGTGAACGGTGTATACTGACAAACCTGCGCAATTACATTTCCCAGCCGGGGCGATATTCACGGTAGAGGAACTTGTTGGCGTCTTCGTCGTTCGTGATCTTCATCTGCGATGCGTCATAATGTATCTTGTGGATCACGGCGTGCTTTCCCTTGTTCATCGCGGCCACCGATATATAGCCGTGAAGGTGATCCGGCGTCATGATCTTTACGGCGTCGATGTCCTTTTCGTTCTCGAGCAACTCACGGAAGTCGCTATACGCAGGACATCCCTTGTATTTTCCGGACGGTTTGTTTTTCGCGTAGTATTTTTCAACCAGCTCTTTGCCGATATCCCGTCCTCCGGGGATGCCGTCGAACTTCTCGCCCCAGTTGGGGTCGCTGAGTGTTTTCCTGATGTCATCGCGGATCCCGTGCGGCGACCAGTCGATGTAATTTGTGCTGAACTTGTTGGGATCGCACACCGAAACGATATGCAGTTCGGGGTTTGTGATGATCTCGCACATTTCGCGCAGACCTTGGGTGCCGCAGCCGATATAGGCGAGGTTCACCTTGTCGCTGGGTGGTACAAATCCCGGTCCGCCCACGACGTGCCGCGGCACAATGGAAAATGCAAGTGATGCGGCGGCGGCCGTGCCAATAAATTCACGGCGGTTGATGTTGCCCTTGTTATTCATATCGGATGGTTTGAGTGTCGAAGAGCTCCCTGATTTCGGGGGGCGTGCGAAATCAATTTAGTCAATAACAAAAATTCTATTAAAGGAAAATTGGGAGAAATCGGGGTGTTTATTCACACACCGCGGTGATGTACCCGCGCGATTTGCGAAAAAAAGTGCGGTAAGGTGGTTTACCGTGAGCGTGTTTTTACATTAAGCGCCGAAAGAAACCCTCAATGAACATGTTCACCCCCTCTGGCAAAAGCAAATACGGCCGCGTGATCCTTGCGGTGGGCTTTGTCGCCATGCTGGTGTCGGGTTGGCTTATGCTGCAGCGTGGGTTTCAGCTTAATCCAGGAATGATGCGACGAATAGCACAAAGTCCGCTGTCCGTGTACACGGTAGCGTTTCCGTCCGTGCTACGGATGGATGAAGTCCGCGATGTAGAACTGGTCGGGTGCTGGCCCCGCATACAAGGGGATGCCGAGATGAGCACCGGTCCTGGCGCCTATGTCCCGGTGCGCTGCTCGTCTAATATCTACATCGACGGCGACAAGGTCATGCTGAAGGTATTTTTCCGGATCGAGGAAGATGGCGGCGACCACACCGTCTATTCCGGCGCCCGTACGGTAGTCCTCTTCCAGAACAATCGCCCCGGTTACCGTATCAGTACGGTAGAGCTTCGGGGTCCCCGCCTGAATAACTTCATCCTGTACAGCGCCGGCATCAATACCGACTTCCGAAGTGTTGGACCGCTCGATTCCTATTGGGAAACCCTCGAGTATCGTGTCGACAGCCCTGAGGACGATCAATTGCACATCGGTATTCGGGGCAGGCTCTCATACCGCGTAGTGCTCGAACGCGCCAACGCCATTGTTGATGCGTTGACCAGCCGGTCGTGATGTTGTTTGGGACTGCGTAATAAAGATTGGAGGTGTCGCCTGGCGGCGACCCATTCGCTCATTCACTCATTCGCTCATTCACTCATTCACTCATTCACTCATTCACTCATTGTCTCTGGTGCGCTCTGTTCAGCCCTACCGCACATACCAATCACCGTTGCGCATATCAAAGAAATGCTTTTGTTTGCATCTTTTGAAACGATCATAATCAGCGAGTTATAGGTGTCTACCAAAAGAATCACTACTATAATTTCAAGAGCAAAATGTTGTAGACACGCGTCTGCCACGATGGAGTTAACCTAAGCGTATTATCTTGCAAAACCTCAACAACTGATACCCATGAAAAAGACATTTGCCTCGGGCATCTCCAGACGGAAATTTATTGCAACGACCGCCAGGACCGCTGCGCTGGCAACGGTGGCCGTCAGCGGATTTCCTACCATCGTTCCCGCTCATGTATTGGGCCGGCATTCACCCGCCAACCGCATTAACGTCGGGGCCATCGGCACCGGACGGATATCGCGGGTGCACGACATGCCCGGTGTGTGGCGGCAGGATTACGCCCAGATCGTTGCCGTATGCGACCTGGACACCCGGCGCGCCGACGAGGGGAAACAGCTGGTCAATAAATATTATACCGAAAAAGCCGGGAAGCCGTTCGACGGCGTGAAGGTGTATCACGACTACCGCGAGCTGATCGCCGACAAAGATATCGACGCAGTACTGATCAGCACGCCCGACCACTGGCATGCCGCAATAGCGGTGGACGCGGCGCGGGCCGGCAAACATATCTATCTGCAGAAACCGACGTCGCTGACAATCGCCGAAGGACGCCTTATGAGCGACGTGATCAGCAGCAGCGGTGTAAAATTCCAGATAGGAAGTCAGCAACGTTCATCAGAACAATTCCGGTACGCGGCTGAACTGGTTCGGAACGGCCGCATTGGCGAGTTGAAAAAGGTGTATGTAGGGCTTCCGGGTGACCCCTCCGGAGACGAGGAGCCCGAAATGCCCATTCCTTCCAACCTGAATTACGACATGTGGCTTGGATCTACGCCCTATGTCTACTATACAGAGAAGCGCGTCCATCCGCAGCGTGGCTACGACCGGCCGGGATGGTTGCGTTGCGAACAGTTTGGTGCGGGCATGATCACAGGCTGGGGCGCTCACCATATCGACTCAGCCCATTGGGGTATGGGCACCGAGCTTTCCGGGCCCGTCGAGATATGGGGCCACGCCGAGTTTCCGAAGTCGGGCCTGTGGGACGTCCACGGCATCTTCACCACGCACGCGCTGTATGAAAACGGCGTCCAGATGACGGTGAGCAACGAGCTGCCCAACGGCGTGAAGTTCGAAGGCACAGAGGGTTGGATATTCGTCACGCGCGGTAACTACCAGGCCACGGGAAGCGATCCGAACAGCGACGGCACCAAACCGCTCGAGGCAAGCGACCCGAAGATCATTAAGTCGGCGATCGGTCCGAATGAGTTTCACCACACGGTGAGCCGCGACCACCACGCAAACTGGCTGGAAGCCATCCGCGACAACAAGCCCACCATCGCCCCGGTAGAAGAAGCGCATCGTTCGTGCAGCGCGTGCCTGCTCCACCATATTGCGATGAAGCTCGACCGGAAGATCTACTGGGATCCAGCCAGGGAAGAATTCAAGAACAACGACAAGGAGGCCGCCGCAATGCTCTCACGCCCGCAGCGGGAACCGTGGGTGGTAAAGAAGTAGGCAACTGTTAAGTACTTTATCATGGGTAAGATATTAGCCATCACATTTTGTATTTTCTCTTTCGTAATGCTGTCGTCCTGTAGTGAAAAGCGCGCGGAAGAAGCCGGGCGGGGGGCCGTACGGCTTATTACCCTGGACCCGGGGCATTTCCACGCAGCGCTGGTTCAGAAGTCGATGTACCCTAACGTTGACTCCGTAGTGCATGTCTACGCACCGGACGGCCCGGACGTACAACTGCACCTCCAACGCATCGAAGGTTTCAACAACCGGGCCGACGATCCCACCGCGTGGAAGCAGGTGGTGTATACGGGTCCGGATTTCTTCGAAAAGATGATCGCAGAGAAGGCGGGTAATGTTGTCGTCCTTTCCGGCAACAATCAGAAAAAGACGGAATACATCATGAAGGCGCTTGAAGCCGGGTTGAATGTGTTGGCCGACAAGCCTATGGTAATCGACCATGACGACTTCCAGTTGCTAACCCAAGCATTTGAGGTCGCCCACCAGAAAAACCTGTTGCTTTACGACATCATGACGGAGCGGTCAGAGATCACCACCGTTCTCCAGCGTGAGTTTTCACTGTTGGAAGAGGTATTTGGTGAACTGGAGAAAGGAACGCCCGAGGAGCCGGCGGTCACGAAGGAAAGTGTACACCATTTTTACAAGTATGTGTCAGGCAGCGTCCTCACCCGGCCGCCGTGGTTCATGGATGTCAGCCAGCAAGGGGAGGGGATCGTCGACGTAACCACCCACCTTGTCGACCTCATTCAATGGGAATGTTTTCCCGACCAGGTGCTCAACTATATGCACGACATTAGTGTCAACGATGCGCGACGATGGACTACCGACATGACGCTCAATGAATTCAGCGCCATCACGGGGATGGATGCTTTCCCGGATTACCTGCGCGACCATGTCGTCAACGATACCCTCTTGAAGGTGTATTGCAACGGTGAGATCAACTACCAGATCCGGGGCGTACACGCACGCGTTTCAGTGATCTGGAACTACAAGGCACCGGAAGGCACGGGAGACACCCACTATTCGATTATGAGAGGCACCCGGGCGAACCTGATCATCCGCCAGGGCGCGGAACAGGACTATAAGCCCACGCTCTACATTGAACCTGTTGGAACTATCCCGAATTATGAGGAAATACTTAATAACAACCTGGCAAAAGTCCAGACTACGTTTCCCGGTGTGACCTTGAAGAAGGCCGCCAGGGGATGGGAGGTGGTGATACCCGATCAATACAAAGAGGGGCACGAGGCGCACTTCGCACGGGTGATGGAGCGTTTCCTCCAGTACCTGGACAACAAAAGCCTGCCCGAATGGGAAGTGCCGAATATGATCGCCAAATACTACACGACCACGGCGGCACTCGAGCTTGCCCGAAGCACCGAAGAGTAGGCGCTATTATTAAGGCTTTGGGATTTCTCGTCAACTAGAATTAAGTTTGGCCGGAGTCGTCATCGCTGTAGTGGGCCGTGACGACGTACAAAACCAAAGGGCGAAAAATGGGACCGACAGGTTGGGAATGAACACCTCGAAGCGCAGAATCTTCATACACATACTCCTTTTTGTTCTGACGTTCGTTACAACAACACTGGCGGGCACAGAGTGGGCGTACTCGAAATCCATCTTCTTTTCTGAAAGCTATACGTGGTCCGACTTTCTGCTCGGGCTGCAATTTTCCGTGCCCTTTCTGCTTATCCTCACGGTCCATGAGTTCGGGCACTACTTTACGGCGATGTCTCATAGGGTAAGGGCGTCGTTACCGTACTTCATCCCCATACCGCCCTTGTTAACCATCGGGACACTCGGCGCCATCATACGTATTCGCGACCGGGTATATTCCAACATTCAGCATTTTGATATCGGCCTGGCAGGACCGCTCGCCGGATTTGTCATCGCCATAGGCGTACTTGTCTATGGCTTTCGGACGCTGCCGCCTCCGGAGCACATCTATACATTTCACCCCGAATACGAACAGTACGGCCCCGACTATCATCAGCATGTCTACACCGACGAGTACATTCGTGAGCACCATCAGATCGACCTGGTCTTCGGTACCAACCTGATGTTCATGTTTTTCGAAAAGTATGTCGCCGAACCCGGCTATGCGCCGAACCCTCGTGAGCTCATGCACTACCCGATACTATTTGCCGGGTTTATTGCGCTCTTCTTTACGAGTCTGAACCTGCTGCCAATCGGACAACTCGACGGCGGGCACGTCATCTACGGTCTTTTCGGACGAAGAGGACATCGCGTAATCGCGATCACGTTCTTTATTGGCCTTCTCATGTATTCCGGCCTCGGTTACATCAGCCTTCCCCAGGACCGCGATCAGCTGTGGAGTGTGGTTCCCATTGGCGTGCTGTTTTATTTTTTCTGTCTAAGAGGGTTGGGATGGAGTTTCACCGACACGCTCATGTATGCCGTTGTCATGGTGGCGGTTCTGCTGGCGCTTGCCTGGCTGTTTCCGAACCTGAAAGGATTCTCCGGATGGCTCGTCTTTGGCTTTTTGGTGGGCCGGGTCTTTGGCATCTACCATCCACCTTCGGAGATCGAGGTGCCCCTCAACCCTACGCGGATACTGCTGGGATGGATCTGTTTACTGATCTTTATTGTCTCTTTCAGTCCTGTACCCCTTTCCGTCCGTGAGTTGCCGCCACTACCGGAAGCTGTTCCCTAGCGAACAAGTACCTTCCTTTGCCGAACGCTACCCGCATCGATCCATTTTACCAGGTACATGCCCGACACGGGTGAAGAAAGTATGACCCTCGTCTTATCGCCGTCGTTTTCGAGCGACCACGCGACCGGGCGGCCTGTGACATCTACGATCTCGACGTGCTCAATAGCGCCGGGAAGGAAGAATGTTCCATCGTTTGGATTAGGATAGAGATCGGGGCCGCGCTCTTCGCCGGGAACTCCGGTAACGGGGTCGGCCTTTCCTCCGAACACCGGTCGTATCATGAGGCTGCCTTGCACGTCGGCATTTTGTTGCCAGGTGCCGCCCGTGAGCACGAAAATCCGGTCGCCGGTATCGTTGCTTTTATCCAGGCCGACTTTGATCCCCGAAATGACCGGCTCGCGGTAGCCAATGTAAAAGATGGAGTCGTTGATAAACAGGGGTGGCTGGAGGGGAAGGTACATGAACTCATTTTGTGTGTTCTTGGTGATAGTCCTTCCCAACATACTGTAGATGGGGTTTTGCGTAGGCTGGCCGTTATCGTCGCCGTAAATGTAAAGGTCGAGACTCTGGCTGTTTGAACCGCCGAGATAGGGGAAGTAGATAAGGATACCTGCCAGCGTCGCCGTGTCGGATCGCATTTCGAACTGGTAGGCGAGCCTGTTTCCGGCCTGGGTGAGTCCGGCCGAATATTCCGCGATTCCGTCGTCATAGGCATAGTAGTCCCTGAGCGAATACCAGGTCGACGTTGTGTCGTTCACACGGAAGTCGAGGGGTAAGAAAGCAGGCCGCTCTGCATCGATGCTGTCGCTGCTGATGACCTTCAGTTTGAGCTGTACGTCTATTGCGTCGGCTGTCGGATCGAACTGCAGCGGGTCGTTGGCATCGGGCAGCGTGTCCAGTCGCACTGTTACCCGCTCGTACGGAAGCATAACGCCGCTTGTGCCTTTCACACCGCGCGACTTGATAAGATTTTTCCCGTATACCGTTGGCGGATCTTCACCAAAATGGTGATAAAACTTTGCATTCACACGGTAGTTGATGGATGCACCACCGAAGTCAGAGCCGCGCATATTCTGAACGTCAAACGTGACGGTATCGAGCGTGTTGTCGAGGAAGAAATGGGTGAGCGGCACGGCGTAATACGGTCCGAAAAGTCTTGACATCGGCGAGGCCGCAGCGCGGTCGGGAAATGAGGGCGTTGAATCGTCTCTGCCTTTGTTGAGGAGAATATAGTCGACGATCCAGGTGTCGTAAGGTCCGGACATTCTGCCATGCGACCGAAAGCGGAACTGAAAGCCGTCGTGGAACCAACGTTCTTCATGTACGGGCAGCACGACGGTGTTGAAGCCTTCAAAGTCGGGGACCTCATCGCCGTTAATGGTGAACACATCCACCCAGTTTCCCTGGTCGTCGCGGAACTCTACCCGCAGGTAGTCGGTCTTGTCCGGAGGTTCACCATATCCACGCCATTGATAAAAGAAACTGAGGTATACGGTCTCTCGTTCATTGGCGGGTACTTCGGTCATCAGCAGAGGGCGCGATACGAGCTTGTCGGTAAAACCGATAGCGCTTGTTTCATTGGGATTGTAGGGTGCGCCCAGAGAATCGAGGCCGTCGAAAACCGCTACATTGATGGTTGGGGGATTCAGGCCCAGGCCATTGGAAATATACACCGAGTTGCTGTTGACCCACAGCGTATCCGGGTATCCCGGTTCTACGGTGGAGAAATCATCCCAAAAGGGAAGACTCAGCGGCGTGGTGCTTTGCGTGCGCGCATTACGGATCGGGCGATCATTCTGAACTGAAGGGAGGGGCGCTTCGATCAATTGCGCATACCCTGAACCGGTGGCAAGTAGCACGAGGCAGAGCGAAAGGAGCCATGCTACCGGATGGAATTTGAAACGGTCGCTATCGTCACTCGTCCTCATCATCAGGAACTACGGATCCCTCTTTTCCAATCCAGAGTTCCACGATATCACCCACCCGGATTGTCTCATAGGCCAGCGGCTTTTGCTTAAGAACGACAGGTTCGGCATCGGTGGTATCCCCCACGACGTGTACGCGTCCCAGGTTAAGGTTGGTCCCGAGAATATACACTCTGGCTTCTTCCAGGGTGTAACCCAGCACGCTGGGCGCTTGCATGGAGTTGGGGCCGCCGTCCATGACCACCAGGTCGATGGAAGATCCCTTCGGCACACGATCACCTTCCTTCAACTCCCTTCCTTCGTACTTCATCGCCTGGACGACGTTGAGGAATGGACCCGAGGTAAGTTCAATCTTTCCACGTTTCAGCTCGTTGCTTCTCAGCACAGCTTCGGCGTTGGTGACTGACCGATCGACGAGGTTGGGGATCGGTACAGTAGGGGGGTTAACACGATTGATCGAGATGAAGATCTTTCGATCTACCTTCACTTTCGAGCCAGCTCGCGGAAACTGCTTCAACACTGTGAGGGGAGGATACTCGTCGGAGTACGACGAGTCGTTGACTTCCCAACGAAGGTTCCGTTCACCCAAAAACTCTTCCAGACGATCATAGCTCATACCTTCAATGTTCGGTACGGTGATCGTTTCGTTGTGGTTGGTTACGGAGGGGAGGTAGACGTAAAAGTATAGTATCGCCAGGGTGAACAAAATAGCACCCGCAAGCAGCATGTGGATCAGCACGCCGCCCAGGGTTTGGTTCATATACTCCCTGAATCTCTTGAACATTGCTCTGGAACGCCATTCAGGCGTTCAATAATACGGGGAAATGGGGAAAATAAGAAGGAGGCGTAAGGAATGCCCGGAAATTGCGGGGTTCTCAAAATTTGAGTGAACTCTTAAAATCCCGTTCGACCGCCTTGGCCTGCTGATGCCTTTCGAATCCGAGTTGGATCAGCCGGGTGATCAGGTCCTGGAACTTCAGGCCACGCTCGCGCCACATCATTGGGTACATCGAAGAGTTTGTAAAGCCCGGGATGGTGTTGATCTCGTTAACGTAGATGCCGCCTTCCTTCGTAACAAACAGGTCGACCCGGGCAAAATCGTCTCCATGCAAGACTTCAAATGCCTTAACCGATAATGTCCTGATCTGCTCAATGATATCTTTATCGAGTTTAGCCGGAACTTCGATCTTCACCGCTTTACCGTCGACATACTTTGCGTCGAAGGTGTAGAATTCGTACTTGTCACTTATAATGATCTCTCCCGGATTAGAGGCCTCGGGGGGATCGTTACCAAGTATGGCGCATTCGATTTCCCTACCGTGAATGTATTCTTCCACCAGAACTTCGCGATCATACGCGAAAGCTTCCTTCAATGCCGGCTCGAGATCTTCAGGCTTCTTGACTTTCGACACGCCCACCGATGAGCCCAGGCTGGCAGCCTTTACCATGAAGGGTGATCCCAGGTTCCCGGCAATCTCCTCGTAGCTGATGCTGTCGCGGTCGCGATGGGTGAAGGTCATGAATCGGGCAACGGGTACGCCCGCATCTTTGAGAAGACGTTTGGCGACGATCTTGTTCATAGATATCGCCGAGCCGAGTACGCCGGTACCCACCATGGGAATGTCAAGCGCCTTCAGCATGCCCTGAATGCTTCCGTCTTCACCGTCCGTACCGTGCAGTACGGGAAATACGATGTCGACCTTGACACGATCGCCGCTGGCAAGCAACGTGAAGCCGGGGTTGTGCGGATCCAGGATAAGGCCAAGCGCTTTGCCGCGGTCTATTTCCCGTTGCACGCCCATCGTGAGGAACCACTGACCGCTTCGGCTGATGCCAATGGTCATTATCTCAAACTTGCCTTTATCGAGGAACTCATAGACGTTCTTCGCAGAGTTGACGGACACGCCGTGCTCTACGGAACGACCCCCGTATAAGATGGCAACTGTTTTCTTAACTGGCATGAAAAAGTTGGTTAGCTAGTGCTTCATAAAAAGTGGTACCTGCGCGCCTTAGCAATGTCCCCCGAACGAGTAGTTCCCAACCGCTGTGCTTTGGTCGCTTGGACGACGCCGTATGAAGGTCCGGAAATGGCCGCAAGATGTTTATATTTATTTTTTAATTCAAATGGATTTTTTGACCTATTGTCCCCGGAGAAATACCCGTGAGGCATAGTACCTTCCGGCAATCCGTAGCCTGAGGATATATATCCCCGTCGCGGCCCGGCCTGCATCGATAAGGAAGGTTTGATTCAGCACCTGCCCGATCTCTGCATGTACAATCGTCTTTCCCGTTACGTCGAGTATCTCATAGCCGACCGGCCCGGGTTCATTCAGGTTAAAGGTAATGTAAAATGAACCGGGAGTTGCAGGGTCGGTACCGTGAACCAGATAAAGTTCGTCGATTTGCCTGGGATTGGGATCGTCGGAAGCAAAGAATTCCAGGTTGTCGAGAAAGAGGTTGTTTCCGTTGGCATTGATGAACACGAACGCAAGACGGACCTCCGGATTACCAGCGAGTTGATTCAGCGAAACGAACTTCCGAATCCAGTCGCCCGGTCCGCCCGGTGTCCAGCTCGTAGCTGACGACGTAACGGAAAGGTCCTCCGCCGCTTCATCATAAATAACCAGCGGATAGTTCATTCCGCAGTCGGTACTTGCGACAATCCGTAGCCGGTCCTGCCGACCCTGGTTTGCAGCGTACGACACGTCGAAGAACAGGCTCGCCGTGGGTATGCCTGAAAAGTCCAGAACGGGACTTACCAGCCAGGCCTCATCGCCCAGTTGATCGTTGTTAAAAGCGTTGAAGATGGCCGACTGCCCATAATTGGTGCTGGCCAATACCCACTCCATGCCGGATTCGGGATTTAGAGAAACCCACCCGTTTAAACTACCATCGAAGTCCTCGCGGAAGGGGATACGTCGCGTTTCATGGTTGACATATGCCACAACATTTCGCGTGTTGTCATCGGGGTTGAGGTCGACAAGGCCATTAGGTTCGGAGAGCATGAACGAGAGTGTGTTCATTCCATCGCTGAGTTGAATATCATCCAACAACACGGTGGTCTCCGCACCGGGCGGCAGGTTTTCATCATGTGCGATGATTATCAGCGGGCCTCCGTTCACGGTCATGTTAATATTGAACGTCGTAATATTGACCGTACCCGTGTTTTGTATCTTCAACTGCGGCGTCACATTGTTGTCGCACTGAACGGGTGAAGGACGTACCACCTCTTTCAACGCCAGGTCTTCCTCGGCCGTGGTGACGACGGCAATGTTGTCGAGGTAAAGGTTGTTTCCCCAGTCGTTAGTGCCGGCAAAGACAAGTTGAACACTCGTTTCGCCAAGGAATGGGGTGAGGTCTATAATTTCTCTCCGCCAGTCGCTGGCACCGGAAGGAGTAAAGGGAGCATTTGACGCCGGCCGTGTCGCGAGGGCGTTGCCGGCCTTGTCGTAGACTACGGATGCATTGAACAGGTCGCCGTCACAGGCTGTCAGTACATACACACGCAGCCGGTCGTTCGATCCGCGGAATTGTGCATGCGAGACGTCAAAGGCTACATAGGCGATGGGATCGTTGCTTAGATCAAACACCGGCGATGTGAGCAAATCGAGTTCACCGCGTCCGTCCTCATACTCGTAAAAATTAAGTTTGAGCGCCGTGTTGCCGGGCATAGCCGACGGCGCGCTGGCGACCTGCCATGTAACCTGTCCGTCGGGATTGTTGACCGACCATCCCGTAGGCAATGTCGTGAACGGTTCGGAGAAGGGCAGGCTGATAAACTCGGGAACGACCACGTCGACGGAGCGGACGTTATCGTTGACACGTGCGTCGGCAACGCCGTTGGTCAGCAAGATCTCAAAAAGGAAATCGACCGTGCCTGGCGAGAGCGCTTGCGGTGCAAAGGATACCGTAGTTCTTTCCTGCGGATCCAGCGCGATATTAAAATCTGTCGTCTCCACCGGGACGCCGTCGACCACGAGTCGGATACGGGTAGACGTTACTGTATTGGTGCCATTGTTCTGCAATTCGATGACCGGCATTACGGCAGCCGCGCACTCGGCAGGTGTTGGCGCGATCACGCTGTTAATTCCGAGGTTGTTGGCGACGGGTTCGGGTTCGGACAGCGCGTGAGAGGTGAGAAGGCTTGCGCGTCGGGGGCTGTTCTCCAGGACGGTGGTCATGCGGTCGACCTGCCCCGCCGTGAACAGATTCATGCAGGCGTCGTTCGTGTAGTCGAGAAAGTTCATGTACATATCCTCGGAACCGCATGATATGCGCGTGCCGGTAGGGCATCCGCTGGTACTGCGCGACTGGTTGGGTGTGTCGTCAACATAGTCGGTACCGGAACAGGCGTCGGCTTCCGACTCGTCATCTCCCCAGATGTGACGAAGTCCGAAAAAGTGTCCCATCTCATGGGTAGTCGTTCTGCCTTTGTTGTATTGCGTATCCAGGTCGAAGTCGCCATCCTCCACCGAGCCAAAGGCATCGTAATGGATTACAAGTCCATCGGTGAGCCGATTAGTTGAGGAATTCTCCAGGCCCGGGAGCCCGGACACAGGAAACTGCGCAAACCCCACAAAGGACGACGCGAGTGTCGTCACCCAGATATTGAGATAGTCTTCCGCCGGCCAGTAGCTCAGGGATTTCAACTCGTAGTTGTCGTTGAGCGTCCATTGTGACCGCGTACCCTGCACGCGCAAGATACCGGAGGTAGGGAGGCCATCGGGCGATTGTTTTGCCAAAACGAATTCGATATCGAGGCTACCCGCGACGGGGAGGAAGCCGGGGGGTGTGTTATTTGCGTCGGCGTTGAGTCGTTGAAAGTCGCGATTGAGTACGGCGATCTGAGAGAGGATTTGTTCGTCCGATATGTTGGAGCCCGTGCCGACGGGTTCGCCGTTGTGAATGACGTGGACGACGACCGGGACGCGATAGGTTATCGACTGTCGCTGCTGCGCATCCATTTGGATCTTCCGCTCGAGCATGCGTCGTTGCAGCCATTCTTCAAAGCGCGACTTGTCTTCGCGGATGATGTTACGGTTCTGAAGCTGTTTGTTGTAGGGAACGGTGGCGCAGCGTTCCTGCGCGGCGGCAGTATTAAAGGCAAGGAGGAAGATGAGTGCCGCGAAAAGGGCCCCGAAGGTACATGATGGCTGCTCCTGATCTGCTTTGCTCACAACTTTCGGGTGCCTCCTGTTTACCCAAAGATAGCAAATCAGGGCAATTGTGAGCGGAACGAGCGCTAGGCGAGCGGGTTGCCGTAGGGGGTGAGGTTGGTCACCTCGATGGAGCGCACTTCCGGCACAGCTCGCTTGATTGCCTCTTCCACCCCGGCCTTGAACGTCATGGTCGACATGGGGCAGCTGCCACAGGCGCCCACGAACTCCAGCCTGACTACCTTTTCGGTGGTCACTTCCAGGAGCTTCACATTTCCGCCGTCGGCCTCCAGGTAAGGACGGATACCGTCCAGGGACGCTTCAATTCGCTCGACCAGGTTTTCCGCGGTTGTATCTGCGTTCATCATGCGTTTAGTTCTGCGATGTATACGGTATCACAACAAAGATGACGCATACATTCGTTCTTGCAAAGTTAGCATTTCCCCGCGAATTCCATGAATGCTACGGGGTTACGGGGTCGCTGCCACGGCCACCTCCGCATTTCGTATCGCGATCTGTCGCGCCAGCGACTCTGCGAGGGCGGTAAACGCGGCTTTCGAAGGACCTTCCTTCAACACGGCGGGCAATCCGCTGTCGCCGCTTTCGCGAACCCCTTGCACCAGCGGTATTTGGCCGAGGAGGGGAACGCCGTATTTTTCCGATAAGGTCTTGCCTCCGTCCTGACCGAAGATGTAGTAGCGGTTGTCCGGCAGCTCTTCCGGCGTAAACCACGCCATATTCTCCACTATACCCAGCACGGGCACATTGATTTGCGCTTGCCGGAACATGGCGACGGCTTTGGTGGCGTCGGCCACGGCTACCTTTTGTGGGGTCGTTACGATCACGGCGCCTGTTACCGGCACGGTCTGCACCAGCGTAAGGTGAATGTCGCTCGTGCCGGGCGGAAGGTCGATCAGGAGGTAGTCGAGCTCACCCCAATCGGCGTCGGCAAAGAACTGCTTCAGCGCGGAGCTGGCCATGGGTCCACGCCAGATCACGGCACTGTCCGGAGGGGTAAGAAAACCGATGGAAATCAGTTTCACGCCATACTGCTCTATGGGGACGATGATATTTTTGCCGTTTACGTTGCGTACGGCCGGCTGTTCAAATTCACAATTGAACATCGTAGGGATGGAGGGACCAAAGATATCGGCGTCGATCAACCCCACGCGGGCACCGGCCTGCGCCAGCGCCACGGCCAGATTGGTGGTGACGGTGGACTTTCCGACACCCCCCTTGCCGGAGGCGATGGGCACAATGTTTTTCACGCCGGGGAGAAGTGGCGCATTGTCTCGGATGGTGGTTACCGAGGAGGTGACGTTGACCTCGATGTTGGCGTTGGGCCCGGCTACCTTTTTGACGGCCCGAATGCAGTCCTGACGAATTTGCTCCTTCAAAGGGCAGGCCGGTGTGGTGAGGACCACCGTAAACTGAATCGTGTCCCCCTGTATCCGAACGTCGCGGATCATGTTCAGGCTGACCAGATCACGACGAATATCGGGGTCCAAAACGGTGGAAAGTGCTCCAAGAATGTCTTTTTCCGAAAGGTTTATGTTCATGTCTATAGTATACTCAGAATCATTGAGTTATCAAGGTTTAACAAAAATTGTCCTTCAGCCATTCAATAAGGCTTTCAGGCATGCAATTTAGACCCGCAAAAGGCCAAAGCGAAATTTTGGCGACAATAAACAGTTCATGCCCCACCCTGTGTTCTTTTTGTCCTCCGGACGGATCCACCACGCGGATCGCCTGCCAGGTGAAATGATGCGCCGGTCAATTTTCGACGCGCGGTACCGATCACCCATTACAGATCATCTTTTACCTCAAAAAAGGTATCTTTGTAACGGCAAATCCCATTTGCACGCTCGCCTGAATGATTTCCCGAGAAACCATTGATGAGGTAAAAAGCAGGGTCGACGTGGTCGACGTTATCGGCGACTTCGTGACGCTTAAGCGCTCCGGACAGAACTACAAGGCCCTGAGTCCATTCACCAACGAAAAAACGCCCTCATTTTACGTCGTTCCCGCCAAGGGTATTTTTAAAGATTTCAGCAGCGGAAAAGGTGGTGACGCCATCACTTTTATTATGGAGCACGAGGGCTTCAGCTACGTCGAAGCCATTCGGTACCTCGCGCAAAAGTATGGGGTCGAGATCAAGGAGGAGGCGACAACAACGACCCAGGACGACGGAAGGAATGAGCGCGATAGCCTGTACATCCTCATGGGCTTTGCGCGCGAGACGTACACCGACCTGCTGTTCAATCACGAAGAAGGCCGCGCTGTTGCCCTGAGCTATTTCCGGGAGCGGGGTTTCAGCGACCCGGTCATCCGCAAATTTGAACTGGGGTACAGCCTCCAGGCCTGGGACCATTTCTGCAACCTTGCGTTGGCGAAGGGGTTCAGTCGTGAAATGCTGGAAAAGGCTGGATTGATGGTCGCCAAAGAAGGCGGCAGGCAATACGACCGCTTTCGCGGACGCGTGATCTTTCCCATCCACAACCTTTCGGGCAAGGTCATTGCCTTCGGTGCCCGTATCCTGGGAAAACACAAGGATCAACCCAAGTACGTCAACTCGCCGGAGACGGCCATATATCATAAGAGCCAGGTGCTGTATGGTCTGCACCAGGCCCGCCAGGCAATACGCCGCGATGGCTTTTGCTACCTGGTGGAGGGGTATACCGATGTATTGTCGCTCGTACAGGCCGACATCGAGAACGTCGTGGCCTCGTCGGGAACGGCGCTGACCGAGGAGCAGATCCGCCTCGTAAGCCGCTTCACAAAAGACATCACCGTATTGTTCGACGGGGACGCCGCGGGCATCAAAGCTGCGATACGCGGTATCGATATGGTGCTCAAGGAGGGACTCAACGTGCGCGTTGTACTGCTTCCTGAAGGCGAGGACCCGGACAGCTATTCAAAGAAACTGGGGAGTACTGCCTTCCGCCAGTACCTGAAGGAACAGGAGCAGGACTTCATCTCGTTTAAGATATCGTTGCTAAGGTCGGAAGCGGCAAACGATCCGATACGCCGTGCCGAAGCGATAAAGGAAACCGTTACCAGCATTGCCGTCATACCGGATCCGATTCAACGGTCGGTCTACGTACGACAAGCGGCTGTCCTCTTCGACATTGAGGAGCAGGTTCTGATTCATGAACTGAACAAGGTGCTGATTAGCGAGCGGCAGAAAAAGCGCCAGGAAGCCGCCCGTGAAGAGCGCGAACCTCTTGAAGCGCTGGAGGTGGAGCAGCCGCAAGTGGGCATCACGGTGGCTGACATGGTTCAGCTGCAAGAGCGGGAGGTAGTCCGGTTGTTGCTCAACTACGCGGACAGCAAGTTGGAAGAAGATGTCGACTTGTTGAGTTATTTCATTTCCGAGTTTGAGGACCTGGAATTTACCCACGAAGGATATGGGTTCATATTCTCCGAGTTCGAAAAGGCACGACACCGCGGCGAGCTGATCGATTCACAGTATTTCATGGTAAATGCATCGGAGTCCATCAAGAGACTGGTGACGGACCTGACCCTGCAACGGTACCATGTGAGCCCGCATTGGCGCGACAAGTATCATATTTACTTTGAAAACGAAGAAGAAAAACTATACGACTCGGCACACCAGAACGTGTTGCGCCGTAAATACCGCTATGTGCAGAACCTGCTGGAACAAAACACCGAGAAGATAAAGGAAGCGGAAGCCCGCGGCGACCACGCCGTGGTGGATGAACTAATCGAGGTGCAAATGCGGTTAAAGAATGCAGATCAGAGTCTTGCAGGCGAGCTGGGGATCGTCTCTGGAAAATACTGAAAGCGTGCAGCTTCCGATGGAAAATCGAAGGGAAGATTCCCGCGGGAATGCATAGTTATGACAGATTACGATGAATCAAAAAATTGAATTCAACACGATTGACGAAGCCCTGGAGGACATCCGAAATGGCAAGGTGATCATTGTCGTTGACGACGAAGACCGTGAAAACGAGGGTGATTTTATTTGTGCCGCAGAATGCGTTACTCCGGAGATCGTGAACTTTATGGCCACGCATGGGAGGGGCCTCATTTGCGCACCATTAATTGAGGACCGCTGTGAGGAGTTGGGACTTGAGTTGATGGTGGGACAAAACACTGCAGTACACGGAACACCGTTCACGGTATCGGTGGACCTGCTCGGTCACGGGTGTACCACAGGCGTATCGGCGCAGGATCGTTTTAAAACGATTCGTGCGCTGGTAGATCCTGAGTCGAAACCCGAAGACTTCGGTAAGCCGGGTCACATCTTTCCGTTGAAAGCGAAACGCGGCGGTGTCCTGCGACGGGCGGGACATACCGAGGCGGCCATCGACTTCGCGCGGCTTGCGGGCTTTAAACCCGCAGGTGTGCTCGTTGAGATCATGAACGAGGATGGCTCGATGGCGCGGTTGCCCGACCTGGTAAAGGTGGCGAAGCGTTTCGGCCTGAAGCTGGTATCGATTAAAGACCTCATCGAATACCGGATAACGAAAGAGACGCTTATCAGTCGCGGTGTTGAAGTGGACATGCCCACCGAGTTCGGACACTTCAAGCTCATAGCCTACGAACAGACCAATAGTAGCGATGTGCATCTCGCGCTCGTAAAAGGAACGTGGGAGAAAGACGAGCCGGTGCTCGTAAGAGTCCACTCGTCGTGCGTGACTGGCGATATTTTCGGTAGCTGCCGGTGCGACTGCGGGCCGCAACTCCATGCCGCAATGCAAATGGTAGACAAGGCCGGCACAGGCGTTGTCTTGTATATGAAACAGGAGGGTAGGGGTATTGGACTTCTCAACAAACTAAAGGCATATAAACTGCAGGAAGGCGGGCTTGATACCGTCGAGGCCAACATTAAGTTGGGTTTCGACATGGACGAACGTGATTACGGTGTGGGCGCCCAGATCTTGCGCGACCTCGGCGTGTCGAAGATTCGGCTGATTACGAACAACCCGAAAAAGCGGGTGGGGTTAATGGGCTACGGCCTCGAAATTGTCGAGAATTTACCCATCGAAATATCACCGAACGTCCATAATGAACGTTATCTCCTTACGAAACGCGACAAATTGGGACACACCATTCTGGGGCACCGATGATAGCAAGATATTTTTTAACGACGATCTTATTATTGTGTATGGCCGAGGCCGCTTCGGCACAGAAATGGCCTTTTGAGCTGTGGCACGAAGGAAGGATCATTCTCGTGGAGGGAGACACACTCAGGGGGAAGTTGAAGTACGACCTGATGCAGGATCTGGTTCAGTTCGATCGTCCTGACCGACCTGCGGAAGTGTTTACCCCGCGTAAGGTGCTTTTCTTCGAGATATACGATAAGACCGTTAACCGGTACAGGAGCTTTTTCGCATTACCCTACAATGCGACAACAGGTTATAGAACGTCCCTCTTTTTCGAGTTGATGGAAGAGGGCAACCTGACGCTGCTGGCGCGCGAGGCGCTGGAGTACCGGACGTATAATTCACCCTACTATTTCGGCAGCTTTTCCCGGCAGGTGTTGGTGAACAAGTATTTTTTTCTGGACGAAGACGGGGTGATTGCTGAATTTGACGGCAACCGGAGCGATCTGTTGGCATTAATGGGAAACAAGGCCGAGTCGGTAGAGAAATACATGAAAGAAAACCGGCTTCGGTTTGAAGAGAAATACGATCTTGCCCGGATTGTCAGTTACTACAATTCCCTGTCGGGCAATTCGATCAATTAGCTAAGACATGAGTAGACCTTTGATCCTGGTCTCCAACGACGATGGCATAACGTCGAAGGGGATACAGACCCTTGTGGACATAATGAAGAGCATAGGCGACGTGGTGGTGGTAGCACCCGACGGCCCGCAGTCGGGTATGGGGCATGCCATCACCGTAGGCGAGACCTTACGGCTGGAGGAGACCACCATCTTCGACGGGGTGCGCGCATTCGAATGTTCAGGTACGCCGGCCGATTGTGTTAAGATCGCGCGGCACTTCGTGTTGAAAGGCGAGACGCGCCAACCGGACATTGTCGTGAGCGGCATCAACCACGGCAGCAATACCTCTATCAGCGTGTTGTATTCCGGTACGATGTCGGCAGCTATCGAAGGCGCCATAGAAGGCACGCCTGCAATCGGATTTTCTTTGTGCGACTACTCGCACAATGCGGACTTTTCACACGTCGAACCCTACGTCAGCAAGATAACACGGCAGGTCCTTGAACGCGGGCTGCCGAAAGGTGTAGCATTGAATGTGAATTTTCCGCCAAGGCGCCACGAAAACATTAAGGGCATTCGCATCTGTCGTCAATCGAACGCGAAATGGGTAGAAGATTTTGATCAGCGTTTCGACCCCAACGGACGCCGATACTTCTGGATGGCAGGCAACTTCGTCAACTTCGACAAGGGCGAAGACAACGACGAGTGGGCCATCGCCAACAATTATGTCTCCGTCGTGCCCGTACAGTTTGACCTCACCGCACATGAGGCGATCGCAAGATTGAATGAGGAATGGGACATATTGGGAGGGTGAGAGAGGCAGAGTGAGTGTGAGTGTGAGAGTGAGGAGTGTCAGAGTGAGAGTGAGAGCGAGGGGAAGAGTGTGCGGGGGAGAGCGTGAGGGGGAGAGTAATCGCCGGACCTTGGAATCTTTGAGATAAATGTGAATATTACACGTAATCCAAAAAAATTGTACCTTACGCGCCAATAACCAAACCAGGATTTAACGAATGCCTTCTTTTGTCATCGGAGTCGACTTCGGAACGGATTCGGTACGGACGGTAATAATCGATGCCTCCAACGGGGCGGAGATTGCTGCCTCGGTATTTCACTATCCGCGATGGCGTGACGGAAAATACTGCCGGCCCGACCAAAATCAATTCAGACAACACCCGCTCGATTACCTCGAGGGCCTGGAAGCTACCATTCGCGATTGCGTGCAAAAGGCCGGCCCCGCGGTAGCAAAGGACGTTAAGGGCATTTCCGTAGATACCACCGGCTCCACGCCCGTGGCTGTCGACAAAACCGGAACTCCGCTGGCGCTGAATCCAGAGTTTGCCGAAAATCCGAATGCGATGTTCGTGCTGTGGAAAGACCACACCGCCACCGCCGAAGCGGCCGAAATCAACCGCCACGCCGCGGACTTCGACACTCAATACCTAAAATATGTAGGCGGGATCTATTCCTCCGAATGGTTCTGGGCCAAATTGCTGCGCATCCTCCGCACCGACGAGGCGGTAAGAAAGGCTTGTTACTCCTGGGTAGAACACTGCGATTGGATCCCGTTCGTCCTCACGGGCGGCACCGACGTCCATAACATGAAGCGCAGCGTTTGCGCCGCTGGTCACAAAGCGCTCTGGGCGGAGGAGTTTGGCGGACTGCCTCCGGACGACTTCTTCGCATCGCTCGACCCCCTTCTCGGCGGCTTTACTTCCCGACTCTTCCGCGACACGTGGACGTCGGATCAGGCGGCCGGCCGACTGTCGGCAGAATGGGCGCAACGCCTCGGCCTCAGCACCGACGTCGTGGTAGGCGTAGGTGCCTTCGACGCACACATGGGTGCCGTCGGCGGCCAAATCGAAGCATACCACCTCAGTAAGGTGATGGGCACCTCTACGTGCGACATGCTCGTGGCGCCAACAGATGAAATGGAAGGCAAACTGGTACGCGGTATTTGCGGCCAGGTAAACGGATCGATCATCCCCGGAATGACCGGACTCGAGGCGGGACAATCGGCCTTTGGCGACACGTACGCCTGGTTCAGAAACCTGCTCGCATGGCCACTCGATCTGCTCGATAACTCCCCGCTTATTGACGAGGAACTTCGGCAGAAGCTCAAAACAGAACTTACCGAAAATATAATTGCGGGACTGAGTCGCGAAGCCGCCGCATTACCTTTGGACGATGAGGCGGAACTTGCCGTCGACTGGCTCAACGGACGACGAACACCAGATGCAGATCAGACGCTCAAAGGCGCTATTTCCGGACTCAATCTCGGCAGCGATGCGCCCAGGGTATTCCGCGCGCTTGTGGAGGCGACATGTTTCGGCGCCCGGGCTATCGTCGACCGTTTCCGTGAGGAGGGTGTGCCCGTGAAAGGTCTGATAGGTTTGGGTGGTGTGGCCCGGAAGTCTCCCTACATTATGCAGGTGATGGCCGATGTAATCAATATGCCGATACGTATCCATCGCTCCGAACAGACCTGCGCGGCTGGAGCCGCCATGTTCGCCGCCGTTGCGGCCGGAATATACCCGCGCGTGGAAGAGGCAATGAACGCTATGGGTCAGGGATTCGATGCGGAGTACAAGCCTGATAGCCAACGGGCGGCACACTATGAAACGCGATATAAAAAGTATCAGCACTTCGGCATGTGGTTGGAACGTAAACATTTGCAACCCGACCTCGTATAGCACACGTTATTGATTCCCTGGTCTTCGCATGTCGAAATTCGATCACATAAAAGAAGCGGCGTACAAGGCAAACATGGATCTCCCGCGTTTGGGTCTTGTCATTCATACATTCGGAAATGTCAGCGCGGCCGACCGTGACCTCGGTGTCTTCGCCATCAAACCCAGCGGTGTGCCCTATGACCTGCTGACGCCAGCGGGTATGGTGATCGTCGACTTCGACGGCGCGAAAGTAGAAGGGGAGTTGCGTCCATCGTCCGATACACTGACACACGCAGTATTGTATAAACACTGGGAAGGCATAGGTGGCATTTCCCACACACACGCCACGTACGCGACAAGCTGGGCACAGGCACTGCGCGACATTCCGTTGTACGGAACAACACACGCCGACCATTGTACGCACGACATACCCTGCGCCGCTCCGATGGCCGATGAGATGATCCAGGGCAACTACGAGTACCAGACCGGATTTCAAATATTACAGTGCTTCGAAGAACGAGGACTCGATTATAAGGAAGTCGAAATGGTCCTCGTGGGCAGCCATGCACCGTTTACCTGGGGCGCAACAGCAGAGAAGGCTGTATACAACAGCTCTGTATTGGAGGAAATCGCCCGGATGGCGTACCTCACGCAGCAAATCAATCCGGAGGCGCAGCGTATGAAAGATGCTCTGATCCGAAAACATTACGAACGAAAACATGGGCCGGGTGCCTATTATGGCAACTGACCCGATAAAGAGATGCGCCCGGTGGGCATGTAAATAATAAAGAATGACCGATCTTAAAAACCCCGAAGCCTGGTTTATCACAGGCAGCCAGTTTCTGTATGGCGAAGAAACCTTGCGGCAGGTCGCCGAACACGCACAACAGATTGCAGCCGCGCTTAATGAAGTAAAAGGCTTCCCGGTAAAGATCATCTTCAAGCCCGTCGTTAAGACGCCTGAAGAGATCACAGCCCTTTGCCGGGAAGCGAATAACACCGGCAACTGCGTCGGACTCGTTGCCTGGATGCACACCTTCTCGCCAGCCCGGATGTGGATCGGGGGTCTTAAGATTCTGAACAAACCGCTGCTTCACCTGCACACGCAGTTCAACAAGGATATTCCCTGGAAGACCATTGATATGGACTTTATGAACCTGAACCAAAGCGCACACGGCGACCGCGAGTTCGGGTTTATTATGACGCGCATGCGTCTGCGCCGCAAGGTAGTGGTGGGCCACTGGCAAGATGCGGCCGTCCACGCGCGCATGGAGTCGTGGTTGCGCGCCGCGCTGGCGTGGAGCGACTGGCAAGGCGCTCAATATTGCCGGTTCGGCGACAACATGAGACAAGTTGCCGTCACCGAAGGCGACAAGGTAGAGGCGGAGATCAGGTTTGGATACGCCGTCAATGGTTATGGCGTGGGCGACCTCGTAGCCGCGATCAACAACGTGACCGACCAGGAAGTGGATACCCTCGTGACGGAGTATCACGACCGCTATACGGTCGCCGCTGACCTTCAAAAGAACGGAACGCGCCACGCGTCGCTCCGTGAGGCGGCCAAGATCGAGGCTGGCTTGCGTCAGTTTCTTAAAGCGGGAAATTTCAAAGGCTTCACCGATACATTTGAAGACCTGCATGGGCTACCCCAGCTGCCAGGCATTGCCGTACAAAGGTTGATGGAAGAGGGGTATGGATTCGGGGCTGAGGGCGACTGGAAGACAGCGGCACTCGTTCGTGCCATGAAAGTGATGGGCACCGGCCTGAAGGGTGGCAATTCGTTTATGGAAGACTATACCTATCATTTCGACGGGGCGGCTTCCCAGGTGCTGGGCGCACACATGCTGGAAATCTGCCCTTCGATTGCATCCGGAAAGCCATCATGCGAAATTCATCCACTCGGTATTGGCGGCAAGGCTGATCCGGTGCGGCTGGTATTCGGCGCGGGTGCCGGCGCGGCGATCAATGCGTCGATGATCGATATGGGCAATCGCTTCCGCCTGCTGGTCAACGAAGTGGAAGCCGTCGCACCTGAACACGACCTGCCGAAGCTGCCCGTTGCGCGGGTTCTCTGGAAGCCCATGCCCGATATGAACACGGGCTGTGCCGCGTGGATCCTCGCCGGCGGCGCGCACCATACGTGCTATTCCCAAAACCTGACAGCAGAACACCTTGAAGATTTCGCTGAAATCGCGGGCGTCGAGTATGTGAAAATCGATAAAGACACGTCGCTGTATCATTTCAAAAACGAGCTGCGTTGGAATGAAAGCTACTGGAAATGACGATTGTGTCTCTGCATAATGCAGGGTGGGCGCCGGGAATTTAACATCCCCTGTTGTTGCCGCGCACACATCCAGACGGTATTGTCAGCACCACCACCGATTGCCAAATACGGATCAGAATAGCAGCTGGTAGCGACCTGCTCGCTAGTATGACGTTCCGAATTTCCTTACTTTGGGATCATGGAAAGTGTGAAGTTACTGCGGATTGACAGCGACTCCCGGATGCCGAAATACCGCCAGATTGTAAACTCAATCCTGGAAGAGATCGAAAAGGGAAGCCTTAAAGTAGGCATGCGGATACCTTCCATTAATGAGATTTCCGAGGAATACTACCTGTCCCGGGATACTGTCGAAAAGGCGTACAATTTCCTGAAGGAAAAAAAGATCATCGTCTCGGCAAAGGGCAAAGGCTATTACGTGGCGCGTACCGTGGAGGCCTCCGGCCTGTCGGTGCTGTTCCTCATGAACAAGCTGAGTTCCTATAAGCTGCGTATCTATAACGCTTTTGTCGGGAGCCTGGGCTCGCGGACGCGCGTGGACCTCAAGGTGTATCACTGTGATCCGAAAGTGTTTCTCAGCGAACTTGAAGAATCGCGTGGGGTATACGACTACTACGTCATTATGCCCCATTTTAAAGACGAAAACCTGAGTCATCGCACCGTCACGCCCGAAGTGCTTGAAGCGCTGCGCAGCTTCCCGGAAGAAAAGCTGATCTTTATCGACAATATGGTGCCCGACCTGGAGACGCGCTCGGCTGTCTATCAGGATTTTAAGATGGATATCTATGAGGCCCTGAGCGAAGCCAGCGGGTGCCTGCGCTCATACCAAAAGCTGATCCTGGTGTATCCGCGTAAAGCGGTGTATCCTTATCCGGCGCGGATACGTACGGGCTTCCAGCAGTTTTGTGCAGACTACGACTTTCAGTTCGAGATACTGGAGCAGATCTATGCCGACATGGAACTGCAGTCGAAAGACGCCTATGTCATCATTGAAGAGAACGACCTTGTGGCGCTCGTTAAACAGATTCGGGATCGTAACCTGACGATGGGCAAAGATGTTGGCGTCATCTCGTACAATGATACGCCCCTCAAGGACTTGTTAGGGATCACCGTGATCTCCACCGACTTCGATGCGATGGGCGAGACCGCCGCCTACATGATCCAGTCGCGCAAGCAAGAGGTGGTGAAGAATGCCTTCCATTTCATCAACCGGGACAGCATCTGATGCGTCCAGTCCCTGATACTACAGGACAGCCCGTGTCACCGATGCGGGTATGTTTGGTAAATTAGCGAACCGGCACCAGCCACACCCGAACCTATGGCGTTATTCAGCAGAAAAAGTCTCGTCACCAAACTTGACGCGGTCAATGAATTTGAACGGGAGCCCGTACCGGAAGGCAAGCTCAAGGGATGGAAGAGTTTTGTCGGAACGTACGCGGGCGAACACACTGCGGGTACGGAGTTCGTCCTGGGCCCGCTGTTTGTCGCCCATGGTGTTACCGCGTCCGATCTGCTCTGGGGCTTGTTGATAGGCAACTTCCTTGCCGTATTGAGTTGGGCCTATCTCACGGCAAAGATCTCCGTGAAAAAGAGAGTTACGCTCTACTACCAGCTTGAGAAAATAGGAGGGAAGAATTTTGCTCTGGGCTACAACCTGGTCAACGCCGGGCTGTTCTGTTTTCTGGCGGGCTCCATGATCGCGGTCAGCGCTACCGCCGTCGGGATACCGTTCGACCTGCCCATGCCGACACTGAACGACATATACCCCAACAGTGTGGGGTGGGTGCTTACCGTTATGGTGGTAGGCGCGATTACCACCGTGGTTGCCATGTTTGGGTTCGACCAGGTTGCGCGGTTTGCCAACCTGGCAGCGCCCTGGATGATTATGATCTTCATCGCTGCGGCTGTAGCCGTACTCCCTGAGCTTGGCGTCACGTCGTTGTCGGACTTCTGGCCTGTTGCAGAAACGAAAATATGGAATGGTGTTCCCCTTGAAGGCCAGAGTAAGTTTACGTTCTGGCACATCACCTTCTTCGCGTGGTTTTGCAATATGGCAATGCACATCGGAATGGCCGATATGTCGCTTCTCCGCTATGCAAAAAAGTGGCAGTATGGTTTCGCCTCATCGGCTGGGATGATCCTGGGGCACTATATCGCCTGGGTAGCGTCAGGCATTTTGTACGCACTGTTCCTTCACCAGTCGGCGAACAGCACTGAATTTGCACCGGGACCTGTCGCCTACAACGCGGTGGGCATAGCAGGTGCGCTTTGCGTCATCATCGCCGGATGGACGACAGCCAATCCAACGCTCTATCGCGCGGGGTTGGCAGTTCAGGCCATTAACGCCAAATGGAAGACGTGGAAGGTGACACTTGTTGTTGGGTTGGTAACCACTGTCGCGGCAATGTTCCCCGCGCTGGTTATGAAACTCCTGGAATTCGTAGCGCTTTATGGACTCATACTGATGCCAGCCGGCGCCGTGATCTTTGCTGACGTATACCTGCTTCCGAAGTTAGGACTTCAGGAAGAGTATGCTGAACGTGCCGGCCTGCGGTTTAATACGGCTGCTGCGGCCACGTGGGTCCTGACGTTGTTGATTTGCCTTTGGCTGAACCTGAGTTTTGGCATCGAAATTTTCTTTGTCGGGTTGCCGGGGTGGTTTATCGCCGTCGTACTGTACGTCGTAGCGAGCCGGTTGGTTCAAAAGAGAGCTGTTTAAAAGAAAGAAGCTATGAAATCCTCGGCGTTGAAGTTTGTATCTTTCCTGTTTCTGGCAATGACGATCATTCCCTCTTTTCTTGTCTTTGCGCAGATTCTGAACATGAATCAGAACAAGACCCTGATGTTTATTGGTACGGTCGGTTGGTTTGTAACGGCCCCGTTCTGGATGAAGAAATAGTTTGCTTTGAAGGTGTCCGCTGATACCGGGAAATCCCACGCCGAGGGTGCCGCGGCATTTCTTGCCGACAGGCCACGTTCTAAATGGCACGACGACACGCTCTGGTTCGTACGTGAAAAGCGTGATGTCGCCATGCGCGAGGTTCCGGAATGGGAAGAACTGCGTAACACGGCATCGGCAATAAAGGATGACGTTCTGGCCAACCTCGATACTTACCTGGCACATTTTGAGCAGGCGGCAACCGCGAATGGTGTTAAGGTATTGTGGGCCGTCGACGCCGAAGAGCACAACCGTCATGTCTTGAACATTCTGCACACGCATCGGGTACGGCGCCTGGTCAAGAGCAAATCGATTTTAACAGAAGAATGCCACCTTAATCCGTTCCTCGAAAAGAATGGTATCGAGGTAGTAGATACTGACCTGGGCGAACGCATCGTGCAATTTCTGGGAAAGCCGCCAAGCCACATCGTGATGCCTGCCATTCACCTCAAGAAGAAAGAGATTGGCGATATCTTTCACGAGAAGATCGGCACGCGCGCGGGAGAAGACGATCCACAGAAGCTTACGGAAGCGGCACGGGGGCATCTCCGCGAAAAATTCCTTCAGGCCGACGCTGCCTTGACGGGAGTGAATTTCGCCATTGCTGAGACTGGCGGATTTGTAGTGTGCACCAACGAGGGTAATGCCGACATGGGCGTGCACCTTGCACCCGTACATATCGCCAGCATGGGCATTGAAAAGATTATTCCGCGTGCCGAACATCTTGCGGTATTCCTTCGCCTGCTGGCGAGAAGCGCAACAGGCCAGAGCATCACCTCTTACACTTCGCATTTTCATCGTCCTGCGCCGGGCCGCCAGCTTTATGTTATCCTCGTCGACAACGGCCGATCGCGACAGCTTGGGCGTCCGGATTTCAGAAATTCTCTTAAGTGCATTCGCTGCGGTGCATGCATGAACACGTGTCCCGTGTATCGTCGGAGTGGGGGATATAGCTATGGTTTCACGGTCCCGGGCCCGATCGGCTCCATCCTTTCGCCTAACCTCGATCTGAAAGCGTACAGTTCGCTGCCCTTTGCGTCGACTTTGTGTGGATCATGCACCGACGTGTGTCCGGTAAAGATTAACATCCATGAACAACTCTTCAAGTGGCGGCAAGTGATCTCTGAAGCCCGCGAGGCGCCGCTGTCTAAACGACTGATGATGAAGGCAGCGGGCCGCGTGTTCTCCCGTCCCGGAATGTTCCGTTTTTCGGCACGTGTTGCACGTGTTTTCCTGCCGTTGTTGCCGGGACGGATCACGGTCTGGGGCAGGTCGCGCGATCTTCCTGAGATCCCGAAGGAAACGTTCCGGGAGTGGTATGCGAAAAACGCTAAAGGACAACGATGAATAGCCGCGAACGCATCCTCAAAGCAGTTCGGTCGGCAAAGCCGACGGGTAACATCGCTGCTATTCCCGCGGTGAACCCAGTGAGTACCGGCGATACTATCGTACGCTTTGAAGCGTCGGTCCTGAAAAACGGGGGAAGGTATTTCAAGGTATCGGGCATGGAGCAGGCTGCGGAAGTCATTACAAGGGAATACGCTGCCGCACATCAAATCATCTCGACAGTGCCGGGCATTGAAGGTTCACGACCACTGCGTGTCGATGATGAGCCGCACACACTGGCCGATGTTGATCTGGCCATCGTGCAGGGTGAACTAGGTGTTGCCGAAAATGCGGCCGTCTGGCTCGACGAATCCCGGCTTGTCAAGCGCGCTCTTCCGTTCATCGCGCAAAATCTTGCGATCCTCATTCGTGAAGCGGATATTGTCGCCACCTTGCATGAGGCCTATGCGCGCATCAATGTTGCTGAAGCCGGTTACGGCGTGTTCGTCTCGGCGCCATCGAAGACAGCCGACATCGAGCAGTCGCTCGTCATCGGCGCACACGGGCCGCGAAGCCTTTCGGTAATCGTTATGCCGTAGAGGCCCCTGTGGGGCTTTCACTTTAACCACCCCGATGGTCTATTCTCATTCCGATCTTATCCAGTTCGCACGCGAAGTATTGTCAAAAGCCGGGCTTAACGCCGACAAGGCTTCTGTTGTGGCTCAAACCCTGGTCGAGGCCGACCTCATGGGACATAACACGCACGGTCTGCATCTTCTTCCTGCTTATGCGCAAGAGGCGGCTGACGGAAAGATGCGACATGACGGTGAACCTACGGTCGTCTCCGATCGCGGATCGGTTGTCGTCTGGGATGGAAATTACTTACCGGGTCCCTGGCTTGTGCACAAAGCGATAGACACACTATTGGAGCGCATCGCCCTCCACCCTGTAGGCACGCTCGTCATCCGCAGGAGCCATCACATTGGCTGCCTGGCAGCGTACCCGGAACGCGTGGCACGGCAGGGGTTGATGATGCTGTTATCGTCGAGCGATCCGCGGGTTAAGTCAGTAGCGCCGTTTGGGGGTGCCGATCCGGTGTATACCCCTAACCCTATCGCCGGCGGCATACCGTTGAAAGGTGAGCCGGTCATCTTCGACATCAGCATGTCTACCACCTCGAATGGGTTTGTCCTTCGAACCCGTGAAGAAGGAAAGCGACTTCCGCACCCGTGGCTGCTGACGCCCGACGGAAAGACTACCGATGACCCGAATGCTTTTGTACAGGATCCACCTGCAACGATCCTTCCGCTCGGAGGTATGGACACGGGATACAAGGGTTTTGCGCTCGGCATATTGGTAGAAGCATTAACCAGTGGTCTGGCCGGCTTTGGCCGCGCTGATAGTCCCGATCAATGGGGCGCATCAGTGTTCTTGCAGATCCTGGACCCGAACGCGTTCGGTGGGCGTGAATCGTTTGAAAGCCAGATGCGGTTCCTGGTAGACGCCTGTCTGGCATCGCGGCCCATAGGCAGTCCGGTACGTATGCCAGGAACTCGTGCCCTTAAGCTTCGCGACGAGCAGAAGAAAAGCGGCGTCGCGTTGTACCCCACCATCCCCGGCGCACTGAAAGCCTGCGGCGACGCGTATGCCATCGCCTTTCCAGACCCCCTGAGTGGGGAGTAGGGGATGCTTCCGGCGAAGGTTCGCAAAGATAGCGGAGGGCGGGACTTGCAGACAGGCGACAGAATGCACAACTTGAGGCCGTAGTGAAGCTATGCAACCAAATGCCGCCATCGTTCGAGCGTTTTCCCTGGCCCTGGCCGGCCTTGTATGCGCTGTAAGTATACCGGGCCTGATGGTTCGCGCTGTCTACAGCAAAGAGGCGCCCAACTGGTATGCGCAGGCTGTGGCACAAGATGGGTTTGATCTTTTTTTTGTCGTGCCGGCGCTGCTGGTCACCTCGTTTTATGCGCGGACGAAAAATTCGGCCTTCCTGTTGTGGGGTGGCGTTGTCGCGTACTGCGCGTATACGTTCGTGATCTATTGTTTTGCGATACACTTTAACATGCTGTTTGTGCTTTACTGTCTCGCATTAGGTGTTTCAGTATATGCATTGGGGTACTTCCTGAAGTGTGTGGCGATCCTGCCGCCCTATCATGAGTCAGGCGATCACGGGGCGCTACGTTCGGTGGCGTACTATCTGATGATTGTGGCCGGCGCCTTCTACCTGCTTTGGCTTGCAGAAGTAATTCCGGCCTCGTTCCGCAATACGCCACCTGAAGTCCTTGCGGAAGCAGGGTTGATTACAAATCCCGTTCACGTACTGGATCTTTCGGTGTGCCTGCCCGGTCTGTTTCTTGTGGGCTTTCTCGCGCTGAGGAAAATGCCCTTCGCGTTGTCGCTGATACCAGCGGCTCTTGCCTTTACCATCCTTATGGACCTCACCATCGGAACGATTAGCGTTGTACTGTACACCAACGACCTTGCGCCCATGAGCCGCCTCCCCGTCGCAATGGGCGCCATGACGTTGATCGGTACGTCGCTTTTGGTTTGGTACCTGCGGAAAGATTGAAGCGCCTGCAGCGCAGGGTGTGTGTGGCGCAGTGTATATAGTCGAAGGACGCACCGCCGTGCGTCCCTACCCGGTGCCACCCACGGATCGCGTTTAGATGATCGCGACAATCAATAAATTGACATCGTGTCGCACGTCGTAGGACGGTTCCGGATCAAGTTTCCCCCCTATGTGTCCTGTTGTGAAAACCCTATGGGCGTATGTGGTTCAACCTCCAGGGGTGTATGTGGTACAGTGTATATAGTCGAAGGACGCACCGCCGTGCGTCCCTACCCGATACGAGTTTGTGGGCAGGCGGGCTCTTCAACCTTCCCCCATGTGTCTTTCGGTGTGTACTTCCCACCCATTCCCGCGGAACGAAAAGGCTTGGTGATGCGGAGTTTTTCTCAGTATCTTGATGCTGGGCCACGCAGTTTGTTATTAACCCCGTCACCATGAGAAAAGGAATACTCTTGCTGTTCGCGCTCGTCGCAATCATCGTTCAACTTCCCGCGCAGACCCTCGACATCTTAATTAAGAACGGCCATGTGATCGACGCAAAAAACGGTCGCGATGGTGTGATGGACGTTGCCATCCGCGATGAAAAGATCGTACTGGTGGCGCCTTCCATCGATCAGCCCGCGACACAGGTTATCGATGCTTCTGGTATGTATGTCGTTCCGGGGCTAATCGATATTCACGGCCACCACTTTTTCGGAACCGAACCGGATCGCTATCTCAGCAACGGTTTTTCGGCGCTGCCCCCCGACGGGTTCACGTTGCGTTCGGGTGTGACAACGGTTGTCGACGTAGGTGGTGCAGGATGGAGGAACTTCGCCACGTTCAAGGCACAGACGATCGACCAGTCGACCACCCGTGTGTTGTCTTTCCTCAACATTGTGGGAGGTGGGATGAGCGGCGGTCAACGCGAACAAAATATCGAGGACATGGATGCGGCCATGACCGCAAAAGTGGCAAAGGAAAACAAAGAATACGTGGTTGGGATCAAGCTCGCCCACTTCGAAGGAAACACGTGGGTGCCGACCGAACGCGCTGTCGAGGCAGGTCGCCTCGCGAACATACCGGTGATGGTCGACTTTGGCGGCAGCGACCCTCCGCTGTCGCTGGAAACGCTGTTTATGGACAAGCTCCGCCCGGGCGACATCTTCACACACTGTTACGCACATGTGAAGGGCAGAATGCCGCTCGTCAACAATGGCAAGCTTGAACCCTTCGTCCTGAAAGCGCAACAGCGTGGAATCATATTCGACGTCGGCCATGGCGGTGGCAGCTTTGCCTACGAGCAGGCGGTGCCCGCCATACAACAAGGGTTTAAACCCAACACCATTAGCACCGACCTGCATACGAGCAGCATGAACAAGGGCATGAAGGACATGCTGAACATTATGTCGAAACTGCTCAACATCGGGCTCTCCTTAAACGAAGTGATCACTTGTGCCACATGGACACCCGCGCAGGTCATTCAACGTGAGGAGTTGGGCAACCTCGATGTAGGTGCGCCGGCCGATGTCGTCGTGCTAAGCCTGGATCGCGGTGATTTCGGTTTTGTCGACGTGCGGGGATTCAGGATACCGGGCGATCGTAAGCTGACATGTCAGCTCACGGTAGCCAATGGAGAAGTGGAGTGGGACCTTAATGGTCTCGCTGCAAAACCTTTTCAAAAATGAAAGCAGGGAAGTCGGTAGCGGCAATCTCGATGTTGGGAACTGTTGCGATGTTTCTTCTTTCGTTCGACCGGCCGCCGTCTTTCCAGGAGGGACGATGGGTGGCGCCGGCCTGGGCAGACACGCTGAAGAGTCCGGTTGCCGATGCGGCTGCCGCCTCTGAGCGCGGCAAGGAGAGCTACGATCTTTATTGTTGGTCGTGTCACGGCAAGAAAGGACGTGGCGACGGCGCGGCAGGCGCTTCATTTCTAATACCCCCGGCGGATTTCAGAACGCCGGAAGTCAGCGGACAATCCGATGGCGCTTTGTATTGGAAGTTAACCACAGGCAGGGGCAACATGACCCCCTACGGGGATTTGCTCACGGATGAACAACGATGGGAACTTGTTGCATACATACGTACCTTCATTCGCGATGGTGAGTAGTGCTACGATCCGATTCACGACCCTCTTGAATCTGTGTTTGATTCTTTTCGTGACAACCGGGCTCAGAGCACAGCGTGTGCCGAAAGCCCTTCGCGACGATATCAAAATTGAACATCACACCGCAATCGGACCCGATGCCGTGCGTCTGCTGATCGACCCCGTAACGAATAGCTTCTACTACACCACCTTTTCCGGCGATGTGATACGCATTGCTGAAGACTTTGCCGGAAACCGCCATCTGGTGAAAGAATATACGGCCGCTGATCACGGGATAACCCGGCTGCAAGGGGCGTCTTTTCTGGACAGCACCCTGTTCCTCGTCGGCAACATTTCCGTCAACCGTGGCAAGGGCACCAAGGGCATTATGATGAAAGGCAAACTCAACAGGCAGGGTAAGCGCGACTGGAGTTTGGGATTCATTACGGAAGAAGTCGGCAGCACCAAGACGGTTTTCGACCACGGTTTCAATGGCACGGTAATCAGCCCGGACAAGAAGTACATCTTCGTCAACAGCGGCGCACGCACTGACCATGGTGAGATACAGGACAACGATGGCGAATACCCGGGGGCGCGCGACGATGCGCTGACGGCTTGTGTGCTGCGCATTCCCGTCGACGCGGAAGCGTTGTACTTGCCGAACGACAGGCAAGTCCTGTTGAAGGAGGGATACCTTTACGCGGAGGGAATACGCAACGCCTACGACCTGGCATTCTCCCCGGAAGGACACCTGTTTGCCGTTTCAAACTCCGGCGACTACGACCACCCCGAGGACATGTTCTGGTTACGCGAGGGGAGACGCTACGGCTACCCGTGGGTTATGGGTATGCTCGACAACCCACAGCAATACAAAGACTGGCATCCGGATCCTAAGACTGATCCGTTTATTAATCCTTTTAGCCATGCCTGGCGCGTTCGGTACTTCCGCAACGATCCGACCTTTCCGAAACGGCCGAAGCAGCCCTTTACAAATCCGGTGTTGAATCTGGGACCCGATGCCAATGAGTACCGCGACAGGAACACGGGGAAGGTCATGGATGCGGACACCACCGGCGTGCCGATGGGAACGTTCACGCCCCACAGGTCGCCCCTCGGTTTGATCTTTGACATGGACGGCGTGCTTTCAGATGAATTCAATAAGGACGGGTTCGTACTCAGCTGGACTTATGGAAAGACGAGCGTGCTGATGCGCCCCTTTACTATGGAGGGCGCTGATCTCATGCATCTGGACCTGGAGTATGACCAGGAGGCCGACAACTTCCGCGTCCGGTGCCGGCGTATAGTAGAAGGTTTTGAAGGCCCGACCGACGCGGTAATGGTGGGTAACAATGTGTACGTCATCGAAAACAGCAACGACGATGCACACATCTGGAAGATCACCCTGCCGGCCAGCACGAAAAAAACACAAGCATCAACCAATTAAATGCATACTATGAAGACAAACAGACGATCCACATTCAAAAAGTTTGCCCTGGGTATCGCCGGCCTGCTGGGCTTTAGTGTAGCAAAAGCCGCGTCGGCTGATTCGGAGAAAGTGGTTACCGGAGAGATCTACCAGGACGGACAGACGCCGTTGTTCTCGAGCTCCGTAAAGCATGGTGGCCTGGTATACGTTGCCGGCAAAGGCGCACACTTTGACGGCGACATAACGGCACACACCAGGCACGTGCTGGATGAAATTGAAAAGGAATTGAAAAAGGCAGGGTCATCGATGGAAAAAGTGTTGAAGGTGAATGTGTATTTGCATGACCTCGCAGACTACAAGGCAATGAACGAGGCGTATCGCGGACGTTTTGGTAAGAATCCTCCGGTGCGTACTACGGTGGCGGTGTACGGAGGAGTGCCCGGCGACTCGCTCGTGGAAATGGATTGTATCGCTTACGTATAAACAAACTAAAAATGGCCAGACGCAGGGACTTGCTTAAGGGGTTGGTCACCCTTCCCTTATTCGGTACGTTACCCACACCCGTGTTGGGTGGAAAAGCCTTTGAGAGAGACTACTTCAAAGAACTTGGTGTGAGGACATTCATCAACGCGGCCGGTACATACACCGCGCTGACCGGATCGCTGCCACACCCCGAAGTGATCAAGGCCATCAACTATGCGGCCCTGCAATACGTTAAGCTGGAAGACTTGCAGGACGCCGTCGGCGAACGCATTGCCGAACTGCTAAGGTGCGAGGCCGCCATGGTCACCACCGGTGCGGCCTCGGCCATTACTTTCGGAACGGCCGCAATCATGACAGGGGGTGATCCGGACAAGATCCGGCGCCTCCCCGCTGATCTGACGGGAATGAAGTCGGAAGTTATTGTTCAAAAGTCGCACCGCATAGTGTATGACCACGCCATCCGGAATTGCGGCGTGAAGATCGTTGAGGTGGAGACCCGAAAGGAAATGGAAGCCGCCATCAATGACAACACCGCGATGATGTGGTTTCTCAACGCCAACAACTACGAAGGCAAAGTACAGTGGGAAGAGTTTGTCGCGATCGCAAAGAAGGCCGGCATTCCAACGTTCATCGACTGCGCGGCGGACGTGCCCCCAACGGAAAACCTCTGGAAGTTCACCGAGATGGGCTTTGACCTCGTATGCTTCTCGGGAGGAAAGGGATTGCGGGGGCCTCAAAGCGCCGGACTGCTTCTCGGGCGCAAGGTATTTATCGATGCCGCGAAGAAGAATGGACCACCCATTGGCGACACAATAGGGAGGGTGATGAAAGTCAACAAGGAAGAGATCCTGGGAATGCTCGTCGCCCTTGAAGTGTATCTCGCCCGTGACGAAAAGGCGGAGTGGGATATGTGGGAAAATCAGATAAAACTCATTCATGATCAGGCGGTATCCGTTCCCGGCGTTACGGCGGAAATTCATGTTCCGAAGCTCGCCAATCACGTTCCGTCGTTACGCATCGGTTGGAATTCAAATAAGGTGAAGATCACCGCCGAGGAGGCCAGGAAAGCCCTTCGCGATGGTCATCCTTCCATCGAAACGGTGGGGGATGAGGACACCCTCGGCATCACCACCTGGATGATGAGTCCCGGAGAGGAACGCATCGTCGCCAAACGCGTCAAAGAAGTTCTCCAAGGAGCCGTCGGTTAAGTATTTCGGGTGATATCCCGCCGGCTTTGAAGAAGCCTTCCGTGGATTTCCTGCCTCGGTCCAGGTGCTGGTGGACTGAATGAGATCCGCTCAGCCTTGAGGGACGCCTTCCTTCCCGGTCATGCCATTCAAACTAAGGGTTTGCCACCGATTCGTTTTTGTTTTTCCGCGGCGGCATATTTTAATATCTTATGTCTTTTAAACCTTCACCCAAAGAAAATGGCTGCATACAAACTTCAGATCAACGGAAAGACCTATGAGGCGGACGTTGATGCGGATACCCCGCTCTTGTGGGTACTGCGTGACAACCTCGGACTGGTAGGAACCAAATACGGTTGCGGCATTGCACAATGTGGCGCCTGCACCGTGCATCTCAACGGCCGCGCTGTGCGGTCGTGCGTGCTCCCCGTTTCGGCAGTGGGCTCCGCGAACGTGACCACGATAGAAGGGCTGTCTGAGAATGGTGACCATCCGGTGCAGCTCGCGTGGGATGAAGTGGACGTTCCGCAATGCGGGTATTGCCAGGCTGGACAGATTATGACGGCAGCCGCTTTGCTTGCCGAGAACCCCAAGCCGTCGACGGCACAGATCGAGAACGCCATGCAGGGCAATATATGCCGGTGCGGAACCTATCACCGCATTCGCAAAGCTGTTGAAGTAGCCTCTTCTAAACTTAAATAATCCGCACCATGGAGACGACGACCAAAACCAACAGACGCGATTTTCTAAAGATCGCATCGGCCGCCGGCGGTGGCCTGTTGCTCGGCTTCTATTGGAACGAGGCAGGAGCTTCTGTAATTCAATCCGTTACGGAGGGTGCGCTCGCCGAAGGGGAAGTAACCTTTAACAGCTACCTGACGATATCGCCCGATAACATTGTGACGATATTTTCTCCTAACCCTGAATTGGGTCAGAATATCAAAACGACATTTCCCATGATTGTCGCCGACGAGCTCGATGCCGACTGGTCGAAGGTGAAGGTGATCCAGGCTGCGCTCGACACGGAGAAATATGACCGCCAGGTAACCGGGGGAAGCGGTGCCATTCCCCATTCCTGGGAACGATTGAGGAAAGCGGGCGCAACGGCACGGCACATGCTCATCGAAGCCGGTGCGAAACGGTTGGGGGTTCCTGCTTCCGAGTTGTCGACAGAAAACGGATTTGTTGTCCATAAAAAGAGTGGCCGAAAGCTCAACTACGGTGAATTGGCCACAGATGCTTCAAAGCTTACCCCGCCCCAGGATGTACGCTTGAAAGAACGAAGCGAATTCAAGTTGATCGGCACGCCTGTACGGAACGTTGATAATTTTGAGATGCTCACCGGCAAGCCGCTGTATGGGCACGATGTGTACCGCGACGGCATGCTGTTCGGCATGATCCAGCGTCCGCCTTCATTTGGCACCAAGATAAAATCCGTCGACGCCGCAGCAGCGAAAGCGATGCCGGGCATCGTCGACGTGGTGACGTTCAAGAATAACGTCGCGGTTGTCGGCAAATCGACGTGGCAGGTTATGAAGGCACGTAAAGCCCTGCGCATCGAGTATGAGCCAGAACATGCGATTGAGAGTACTCCCGATCATGATAAACTGTTCAAAGAACTTCTCGACAGCGACGAGGCCGAAGTGAAACGCAAGGATGGTGATGTGGAGGCGGCGTTCGCGTCGGCTGCTACGAAGATCGCCCGGGAGTATCAGTGTCCGTTCCTCGCGCACGCGCCGATGGAGCCCATGAACTTCTTTGCGCACGTGCGTGAAGACGGCGTCGAACTCATCGGCCCTACCCAAACGCCCAACTCAGCGCGCACCCAGGTGGCGGAGTTGCTCGGCGTACCTCCGGAAAAGGTGACACTACAACTGACCCGCCTCGGTGGTGGATTTGGCAGAAGGCTGAAGACCGATTTTGCGTTGGAGGCGGCCGAGCTTTCCAGCATCATTAAAGCGCCTGTAAAGGTTATTTGGACTCGTGAGGACGACATGCAGGGGGGCAGCTATCGGCCGGCGGTACGGTATCGCTTCGAGGCTGCGCTGGATGCGAAGGGCAACCTTATCGGATACAAGCTGCGGGGTGTGGGCATCAATGCCGGCAACACCACCCGCGAAGATAATTTTCCATCAGGGGCTGTCGATAACCTGCTCATTGAAACCATCGACCATTCGTCGCCCATCACGACCGGTGCGTGGCGCGCACCCATTACCAACTTCCTGGCGTACGCCGAGCAATCATTCCTCGACGAGGTGGCATTGGCTGCGAAAAAGGATCCGGTACAATTCCGACTGGAGTTACTGGATAAGGCCAAGCGCACGCCCGTGGGGGCGATTAAATACGACATCGACCGAATGAAGTCCGTGATAAACCTGGCTGCCGAAAAAGGCGGATGGGGAAAGAAGCGCGATGTGGCGCAGGGCTTTAGCGTGTACTTCTCACACCGGTCGTACGTAGCCCAGGTTGCGGAAGTGGCCATGAAAGGTAATCAGCCGGTCTTGCAAAAGATTTATGCGGCTGCCGACTGCGGGATTGTCGTCAACGAAAGCGGCGCGCGCCAACAGGTCGTCGGTGGAATTGTCGACGGCCTCGGTCACGCACTATTCGGAAACCTGACTTTCAAGAACGGTGAAGCTGAGCAGAAGAACTTTGATACCTATCGTCTTATCCGGATGAAGGAAGTGCCAGAGGTTGAGGTCCATTTTGTTGATAATGGAATCAGCCCAACAGGTCTTGGTGAACCGGCACTTCCTCCAACCGGCGGTGCTGTGGCCAACGCTTTCTTCAAGGCCACCGGAAAACGCCTGTACCGACAACCGTTCATGCAACAACCCGAAATGGAGGGTGTTCGACTGGAACAACGGATGTAACGGTTCGCTGGATGGTTATACGACGTTTTGTAGGGACGCACGGCGGTTCGTCCCACGAGAACTGGACGCACGCCGTGCGTCCCTACGTAGTGATTGCCTCTGATTTGTATTTCGGGTATTACCGCCAATATCAAACAGGGAATCATCCTGCACGTTTGTACACGACACGTTGAGGATACACGATGTTCGGTGGGGACGCAGGGCGGTGCATCCCCACGGAAAATGCGGCTATTGATTAGGCGGGACACAGGGCGGTGCATCCCACGGAAAAGGCGGCCTTTGATTTGGCGGGGACGTACGCCGTGTGTACCACGAGAACTGCGCCTATTGGATTTGTCAAGAACGCACGCCGTGCGTACCATGAGAACTGCAGCTATGGTTCTGCCGGGGACGCACGCCGTGCGTCCCTACGTAGTGATTGCCCCTGATTTGTATTTAGGGTATTTACGGTATTTACGGTAATATTTTGATTTCCCCGCCACGGGCATGGTGCGTCCTCCCGCCACGTCCAAAAGAACTAATTCGCCCGAAAAATCATTTTAATAGCATAGTTTGTTTTACAACGTTAGCGCTATGGTTTAATTAATTCCAGGCCGCAGCGAGGGCGGAATGGCAGTCCCGTTGCGGAGGTCGAACAACTATACTATGGAGTTCATCGATTACTATAAGATATTAGGTGTTGGTAAAGATGCATCGGACAAGGAGATCCGGGACGCATACCGCCGGCTGGCACGGAAGTACCATCCTGACCTGAATCCCAACGACGAGTCCGCCAAGGTAAAGTTCCAACAGGTCAACGAAGCCAATGAAGTGCTCAGCGATCCTGAAAAAAGGAAAAAGTACGACCAGTACGGAAAGGACTGGAAACACGCTGACGTATTCGAAGGCGCCAGGGCCGGCAGGGGAGGAGGCTTCTCACAAGAGCCGTTTACCGGTGGTTTTGGCGGCGGTGGATTTGACGACAGCGGGTTCTCCGATTTCTTCGAGTTTCTTTTTGGAAATCGCAGACCCGGCGGATTTGGTGGCGCGGCTCGCTTCAGGGGTGAAGACCTTCACGCTACATTGACCCTGAACCTTAGACAGGCCAGCGAAACCCACAAGCAAACGCTGGACATCAACGGCAAAAAGATTCGGATCACCATTCCCGCGGGCATCGAGAACGGACAGACAATCAAGATCACGGGTCACGGAGGTCCGGGCGTGAACGGCGGACCCAATGGCGACTTATATATCACCTTCAACATTCCCATTGATCCGGTATTCAAACGGGAAGGCGCAGACTTGTTTGTCGATAAGGAAATCGACCTGTACACGGCCGTGCTCGGAGGTGAGGTGACATTAGATGGCTTCAGAGGAAAGGTAAAGGTGCGCGTCTCACCCGGCACCCAGCCCGGTACTCGTGTGCGCTTGAAAGGGCAGGGCTTTCCCCGCTACCGGCAGGAAGGCTTTGGAGATCTCTACGTGACATGGTCGGTTAAGTTACCGACTGCGCTCTCGGAAAGAGAAAGGGAACTGTTCATGGAATTGTCTAAACTCAGATCCTGATCCAATGAAACAGGAAGATTTGATATCAGTAGGTGAATTTTGCAGACACTATTCGGTCGAGATGGGGTTTATACATGCGCTCCATCGTGCCGAACTCATCGAGGTAGTGGTCATCCGCGATGAACTGTATGTCCACCCTGATCAGCTAGCCCATCTCGAACGCATGGCGCGCTTCCACTACGACCTCGACATCAACCTGGAAGGCATAGAGGTAATCAACAGGCTCCTGCAACGAATCGACCAAATGCATCAGGAGATCGTTACCCTAAGAAACCGCCTGGGCAGGTTTGACCGTTTCGAGGAATTGAACCCCTAACGCGGTCTGCACTGTGCCCTATTTCATTTGTGAGTTTCAATAGCTCATCCTTTCATTCCCCCCGGCTGGGGTATTGATCAAGTATAGCCAATTCAATACCTTAAGCGACTCAGCAATTGTATTAACCTAAACCCCCTTTGTCATGAAAAGTATTTTTACGATGCTCATGAGCCTGGCGGTGATGACCGCCTATGGTCAGGGCGTTATCACCATGCCGCGTACGCCCAGTCCCGCGGCGACCGTCTCCCAGACCGTGGGAATTTCGACAGTCACCGTCTCCTATTCACGTCCTGCCGTAAACGACAGGGAGATATGGGGCAAATTGGTCCCTTACGGCTACACGGTGCAAGGTTATGGCGCACAAAAAGAAGCACCCTGGCGGGCCGGCGCAAATGAAAACACGGTGCTGACGCTGTCGCACGACGCAACGATCCAGGGCAAGACAGTGCCTGCGGGCAGCTACGGGCTGTTCTTCGTGATCAATGAAGACAACTCCGGGGAGGTCATTCTCTCTAAAGACTATAAAGCCTGGGGCAGCTATTGGTATGATGCTGCACGCGACCAGATGCGGGCGCCGATCTCCATCCGTGAGCATCCGATGACCGAAAGGCTGACTTATGAGTTCGTTAACCTCGATAAGAACAGCGCCGAGTTGGTCCTTAACTGGGAGAAAAAACAATTTCCTGTAAAAATCGAATTCGCCGTCGACGACATCGTCATGGCGAATGCAAAGGAAGAGCTCACCAATGCTGTGGGCTTTACCTGGCAGGGTTACTCCAGCGCAGCTACCTACGCCCTTCAGAATAAAACGCACCTGGAGGAAGGACTGGAGTGGATCGACCGCGCGCTGGCAGGGTCGAGAACTTTTACGACGTTGAATACCAAGGCAGGTATCCTTGAAGCGCTCGGGCGTACAGATGAGGTAGCCAGGCTAAGGGAAGAAGCGCTTACGCTTGCCACGGAGAACGAGCTGAACAACTACGGATATCAGCTGCTCAACCAGGGTAATCATGATGAAGCCATCCGGGTGCTCACCATCAACACACAGCGTTTTCCAAAGAGCGCGAACGTATGGGATAGCCTGGGCGAAGCCTATGCGATGAAAGGCGATGAGAAGAACGCCGTCAAGAATTTTAAGAAGGCGCTTTCGATGAACCCACCGCAAAATGTAAGGCTGAATTCAGAGAAGTATTTGAAACAGTTTGGCGCGTTGTAGAGAGGGATTTTTGATTGTTGATTTTTGATTGTCGATTTGGTACTAACAACGTTTGGGGTGAAACGGATACTTAATCGTAGGCCCAGCGTCCTGTAGGGACGCCATGTTTGTAGAAAACCGTGTGGGTGGGGGGTACGGCGTCCCGTAGGGACGCAATGTTTGTCTGTGGGACGGATGATTTTCGATTGTTGATTATTGATTTTTGATTTGGTACTAACAACGTTTGGGGTGAAACGGAGGTACTCATTTCCTGTCAAACATTCCGTCCCTACGGGACGAGTGTCCGCGTTCCACGATGGTGCTACACACATTTGGTCCCTCTGGGACGGATGATTTTCGATTATCGATTATTGATTTTTGATTTTGGATTTGGGGCTAACAACGTTTGGAGTGAAACGGAGGTATTGCCGCTAAATCTTTACGGTGGGTGAGGATTAGAATCGATGGTATACGTTGACGATTGGTATCAACACTTGATCGTAGGCCCTGCGTCCTGTAGGGACGCTATGTTTGTAGCAACCGTGTCCGTGGGGGTACGGCGTCCCGTAGGGACGCAATGTTAATCTTTGTACGCGCTTTGATGTCCTCCCAAATATGCATTCCTCTCACTGATCCCTATAATCCAGCGCCGGTTCCCTGTCCCCCAACAACGCCTCGTACACATAATCTCCTTTCGAAGCGCTGTGTTCCTTTTTTGCATCAAC
>DATGQD010000047.1:0-40242 GCA_035304385.1 Cyclobacteriaceae bacterium | reverse complement strand
AAAAACCCTTCAAATCCGGTTTCGTCAGCATCGTGGGCAAGCCCAACGTGGGCAAATCCACCCTCATGAACCGCCTGGTAGGCGAACCGCTTTCGATAATTACCTCGAAAGCCCAAACCACCCGGCACCGGATCATGGGGATCATCAACGGCGACGGCTACCAGATCGTGTACAGCGATACGCCGGGAATCCTGGAGCCAAAATACGCGCTCCACGAGGCGATGATGCGGTTCGTAAAAGTTTCCCTGGAAGACGCCGACCTGGTCCTGCTCCTAGTCGAGCCGGACGAAAAATTTGACGACGCCGTATATGGGCGATTCAATCGGCTGTCAGTGCCGGTCATCCTTATTATTAACAAAGCAGACAAGGGCAAGGGTTCCCAGATCCCAGACAAGATGGCCTACTGGAAGGAACATCTCCCCAACGCCGCGGCAATCATGGCGGTGTCAGCGCTGACCGGCGAGAACGTGTCGGATCTTCTCGGTACCATCGTCGCACATCTTCCCGAACATCCCCCCTATTTCCCTGAGGATGAACTAACCGACCGGCCCCAACGGTTCTTTGCTTCAGAGATTCTGCGCGAGCAGATCTTTCTCCAATACGAACAGGAGGTGCCCTACAGCACGGAGGTGGCCATCACCGATTTCAAGGAAGAAGACGACCTCCTCCGGATCCGGGCAGAGATATTCGTGGAACGCGATTCCCAAAAAGGCATCCTCATCGGAAAAGGAGGAAGCGCCCTGAAAAGCGTCGGCACGGAAGCGCGCAAACGAATGGAAGACTTCTTTCAAAAGAAAGTCTTCCTGGAAACGACCGTGAAAGTGGCCAAAAACTGGCGGAGGGAGAAGGAGAGGTTGAAGCGGTTTGGCTATTGGGAATGAGTGAGTGAAACCATCAGATGCAGATGCAGGGAGATCCTGCGTTTGCCACAGTATCGGAACTGAATCTAAAAAAATGATCGGAGGATGTGTTGTAGAGACGCGCAACTTGCGCATCTCCGAACAAATCCCAATACGTAATCGCGAAAATAATACCGATTACCGATTACTAAATAAAGAACATAACGAGAATACAGCGACGTGAACATAGTAGCCATAGTCGGTAGGCCGAACGTAGGCAAATCAACGTTGTTCAACCGCCTTGTCGAGAAGCGGCAGGCGATCATGGACAACGAACCGGGCGTGACGCGCGACCGCCATTACGGATACGCCGAATGGTGCGGGAAGAATTTTACCGTCATCGATACGGGTGGATATGTCACGGGCTCCGAAGATAAGTTCGAGTCGGCGATCCGCAACCAGGTGAAACTCGCCATCGACGAATCATCGGCTGTCATATTTGTCGTGGACGTGCGCGACGGCCTTACCGGCTTCGACAAGGACTTCGCCAACGTCCTGCGCGCATCGAACAAGCCCGTGTACATCGCGGCCAACAAAACCGACACGCCCGACAAGACACCGCTTGCTGCAGAATTCTATCAGCTCGGTCTCGGCGAGGTGTTTCCTATATCCGCGGAAAACGGTGCCGGTACGGGCGACCTGCTCGACGAGGTGATAAAAGCATTCCCAACGCCCGGTCCCGAAGACCCTGAAGGCGGGGTACCCCGCATCGCCATTGTTGGACGGCCTAACGTGGGCAAGTCATCCTTTCTCAATGCGCTTGTTGGAACCGAGCGCAGCATCGTGACCGATGAAGCCGGCACAACCCGTGATGCAATCCATACACATTATAAAATGTATGGTAAGAATTTTATCCTCGTCGACACTGCGGGCATTCGGCGCAAGAGTAAGGTTAAGGACGACATCGAATTCTACTCCGTGCTTCGCGCACTGAATGCGTTGGAAGACTGCGACGTCTGCATCGTTGTCATCGACGCCGAACGCGGTCTCGAGTCGCAAGACGTCAACATCATTAGCCTTGCCCACCGACAGGGTAAGGGGATCGTTCTTATGGTCAACAAGTGGGACCTGATTGAAAAGGACTCGAAGACCAGCGATAGGTATAAGAAGGCGATCGTGGAAAAGCTGGCACCGATCGATTATCTACCCGTAATATTTGCCTCCGCGCTAACAAAGCAGCGCATATTCCAAGTCATTGAGATGGCTGTAGCCGTGTTTGAACGCAAGAACGCCAAAATTCCCACTTCCGTGCTGAATGACAAGATGCTGCCCGAAATAGCCCATTATCCCCCTCCGGCAGTCAAAGGCAAGCATATCCAGATCAAGTACATCACGCAGCTCAAGGCCCGGTTTCCAACATTCGCGTTCTTCTGTAACCTCCCTCAGTACATTCAAACCCCCTATGAGCGCTTCCTCGAAAATAAATTGCGTAGCCACTTTGATTTTGAGGGAGTTCCGCTACGGCTCATATTTAGAAAAAAGTAATTTTTCTTACCCCAGCCGGAGCCTTACACGCAATTCATACTATATTTGTTGGAATTTTTCTCAAAAACCTGTCAACTATGAAAAAACTGTTTGCAATCCTTTTAGTCGCTTGCTTTGCATCGGCCTTCATCGCATGCGGTGGCGGATCGAACAAGGAAGCTGAAACTACGGAAGAACCGGCACAGGACGAAACTGTTGCTCCTATGGAAGAGGAAGCTCCGGCAACGGATACTACGTCGATGGAAACCGACACTACATCCGTTGAATAACCGGACGTAGAACGCGAAATTTCAAAAAGGGCTTGTTAGCCCTTTTTTTATGACTGAAACTGCAGTACGCCAACTCATCGATCACCATGTGCCGCCGCCAGCGGCAGCATACGCGTTTCAACTGTGGAAGGAGACGCCCTTCTCGTTAAAGGTTACCCGTAGCCGTTCCAGTAAGGTTGGCGACTTCACCGGTTGCCGACATCATTCCACGCACAAGATCACGGTCAACCACGACCTGAACCCCTATTTGTTTCTTATCACATATGTGCATGAAGTTGCACACCTTCGCACCTTCCTCCGCTACGGTACCCGCGTTGAACCACACGGTACCGAGTGGAAACATATATTCAAAAACCTCCTGGCACCAGTACTAAACGATCACGTCTTCCCGCCTCGCGTTTTGTATTGCCTCAACCGCCACATGGCTAACCCTAAAGCCAGCTCCTTTGCCGACCGCGAACTTACACTCGCATTGAGAGAACACGACCCCGGCGCTGCACATCATACAACAGTAGCCGACCTCCCGGAAGGCTCTGTCTTCAAACTTCAAGGCAAATATTTTAAAAAGGGCAAACTCAGAAGAACCCGGGTCTTATGTCGGGAGGTACGGACCCGAAGGCAATACCTTGTACCTGCGGAGGCGCTGGTTTCTGAAGCGCAGCTTTCTCTATTGTGTTGAAGTGTTGAAGTGCTGAAGTTTCTGACTCGCTGCTCTAGTGCTAATAGTATGGGCCGGTGCGTCAACCCCTATGAGAATAATGGTTGATGCTAATAATTTTTAAAGCTGTAGGCCGAACCCAGGGCACTTGATTCGTGGCACTGCTCCTATCAGTTGCAGGCAAGCGGCGAAGAACGAACTTCAACACTTCAACACTCCAACACTTCAGCACTTCCTTATTCCAGTCTTCGCTGAATCAACAACGCCGTCACCTCACACAACGTATGCGGTGTGAGTGTCCTCCAGCGATCGATCTGAAGTGTGCCGCCCATGTTGATGTAGCGGTCGATATGGTATTTCATCAGCTCTTCCCGTATGAAGTCGGGAAATGATACCGCGGCGATCCAGCCGTCGCCGACGTCGTCAAACCACTCCTCATAGTAGCAGTCGTCCGACCCGTGAAAGTTCATGATGTTTTCGCCGATCAGAATGAAACGGTTAATCCCGTTGGCGATCATTCCATCGATAACGTTCCGCTTCAGATGCATGATGTCGTTATTGATGGCGTCGTTCCATTCGCCGATGAACTCGATTATCGCATAGCCCGTAATATAGTCGGCGAAGAGAACTTTGATGTAGAGTGTCTCCGATCCCATAAAATCCCAGGCGGGATCGATGTAGTATCCGTAGATAGTTTCGGAGTATTGGTCGTAGTTGTATTCCTTGCCAAAGAAAGGAGACCGCTCATCCTTTGCCGGGTCGTAGTAGCCCAACCAGTTGTAATATGGCTCAATGTCGTGCATGGCCGAGCCTGCTCTCCACCGCCAGCCGAACCGACCCGAACTCTTTCAGCAGGCGTGCTGCTTCCAGGTGATCGACGCCCAGTTCGTTCATAATCATGCGCGTGCCACGGTCAATCAGTTTGTTGTTGCTCAGCAGCATGTCAACCATCTTGTTGCCCTTGACCCTGCCCAACTTGACCATAACGGCTGTAGATATCATGTTTAGCACGAGCTTTTGTGCTGTGCCCGCCTTCATTCTCGTACTGCCCGTCACAAACTCGGGGCCAACAACCACTTCGATAGGGTAGTCGGCGTGCTTAGCTAGCTCTGTACCTTCGTTGCAGGTAATGCACCCCGTAGTGATCCCATGTTCCCGGGCGATCCGGAGGCCACCGACAACGTAGGGTGTCTTCCCTGACGCGGCGATCCCAACCAATACATCATCCTTTCCGATATTGAACTCCTGCAGGTCCGCCCAGGCCTGGCTTTCATCATCTTCCGCGTGTTCCACCGCCCTTCGGATCGCAGAGTCGCCACCCGCAATGAGGCCGATCACCCGGCCGTGCGGCATCCCATAGGTGGGCGGAATTTCGGAGGCATCAACGATCCCCAGGCGTCCGCTCGTGCCAGCGCCGATGTAGAAAAGTCGCCCGCCTTCCTGCATCTTCGAAACAATCGCCTCCACCAGCGGCGTAATCTGCGGAATCGCCCGCTGCACCGCGGCAGGAACCGTCATGTCCTCCCGGTTGATGTTGACCAGGAGGTCGTGGATGCTCATGTCCTCCAGATGGTCGTAGTGCGACGAGGATTCTGTAGTCGATACCATAATATTATGGGATTGAATGCTGCCCGGTGCAAATATACGGCTAACAGAGCAAAGGGCCTGCTACCGTGGCCGGGTGGTGAGGTCGGGCTGGTGATAGAGCGTCAGTCCGGCAATGGGTCCTTCGAGGATATTCCGGACAGTGATCCCTTTGTCGTTTGCCACCTGCCGCAGGATGTCGCTGAAGTAGAAAGCAATCGACCCGGTAAAGTGCACCGGGTAGTCGCGATAGTTCTCGTACTTCATAACGTTGTTCTCGTAAAACTCCTCGAAGCTGGAGTATACGAGCTTATAGCAATAGGGGTCGTCGAGGTGTTGAAAGACGAACCGGGTAAAGCTTGCCAGAAACGCGCTGGGTTTTTCCCGCTGGTACACGTGCTCCAGGATCTCTTCACGATGAAAGGGGTAGCGCTGCCTGAATTGTTCCGCCAGCGCTGCGGGCATGTTTTCGCGTAGGTAGTCAACGATGATGCGCTTGCCGATATAGGCGCCGGATCCCTCGTCCGCCAGTATCCACCCCAGGTTGGCTACATTGTGAACGATTTTCTCCCCATCGTAGAGGCAGGAGTTTGATCCTGTCCCCATAATACAGGCAATACCCGCCTCATGGCCGCACAAGGCGCGGGCGGCCGCCAGCAAATCCCAGCCAATTTCGATCTCGGCGTCGGGAAAGAATTCCCTGAAGGCCTCCTGTACGGTATCCTGATTTTTCTGCGACGACACCCCTGCGCCATAAAAGAAAATCTTTTCAACACGGTCTGTCACAAAGGGCATCACCACATCGATAATGCTTTTCCTCAGATCCTCGATCGGCTGGTAATACGGGTTAAAGCCGGGCCCATTGGCCTGGCCGATTGCCCCGTCGTTATGCAGAAATCTCCAGTCTATTTTGGAGCCTCCACTATCAGCAATAATTATCATCCGAGTCTTGAACTGGTAAACGCAGTACGATTTACTACATTCTACCGAAGAAATCCAAAACACACACAACCCAAACGTCAAAATTCAATTCCACCGTAGGATTCGAGTCGCCCGACGATCCCAAAGCGTTCGAATACACGTTCCGTGTGCGGTGCGTCCGGCAATTCCAGGGTCAAATCCTGACCTGCCCAGTGTTCGTAGTGATGACCCCTGTGCCACAACCTTGAGGAGGTGACGTCGTAAATCATGCCCTTGTATGCAATCCAAATTTCAGGGCGGTCCTGGCCATTGCGCAGCGCGAGTTGCCGCAGACTGTAGACGGGCACCGTGTCGTCCGTCATGAGGAGCTGACGAGCTGGTTGTGATCCTTGATGATAGTATACAAGAATTTGACGGGCGGTAAGTCCGACTCGATGCCGAGAAGGGACTTTACTTTTTCGGTAAGGCGATTGGCGGGCAGGGGATTCCCCGTGTCGCGATTAACCTCGAGCGCCTGATAAATCACTTCCAGGTCGGTATCGCTGAGCTGGGATGCCTGGGGAAAGGTAGGTTCATACCCCTCTTCGGCACTGGTAAAGACATTTGCTGACCGGGTCGCTTCCTTCGGTACAAGTTTGACCACCGATGTGCCTGCGGCAATGTCACCAAGGCGTTGACCTTTCCCGTTGGCGGCGATCGTAACGATCGCCAATGCGCCGCGAAGCAGAAAAACTTCGACCAGCCGGAAAAGCCACCGCATCAGGTATGCACCGATGCTCGGTGAAGAGCCATCGACGCTGACGACCTTGATACGCATCTGCCTCTTGCCCGGAGTTTGTCCGTTCATCAGTATTTCAAAAACAGGATGATAAAGGAGAAAAGGCACGCTAACGATGAGGACATTCACCGTCACCGAGAATGCATACTCCTGCAGAATAAAGTAGCAGACGAAATTGTACGCGGTGAGGATAAGCGCGTCGATGAGAAAAGCGAGCATGCGGTCGCCCAAGCTTGCAACAGGATACTCGATGAATACGTTCTGTGTCGTACGGACCCGGATGGTTTCCATTTAACTTTCTAAATTAGGGGCCTAATTACCGTTCAGGACTCAATTTACCAGATAATTCCAAACAGAAAATGAAATTCACGCCGCTCATCTTACTCGTGTTCCTGCTTACCGCCGGATGCACGAAACCTGCCGGAAAGGATACGAACGATACCGCTACTGCGCTGACGGAAGAGCAGCTGCGTGAACAGGCCGACTCGCTTGCGCAGGCAATCATTATCGCCGATACGCACGTCGACCTACCCTACCGGCTTGTAGAACAAAAGATCCAACCCACTGGCGATAACCTCAATGTGATAGTCTCAACCCGCGAGGGCGACTTCGATTACGAACGAGCAAAACAAGGCGGCCTGGATGCTCCCTTTATGTCCATTTACATCCCTGCATCTTACCAAAACAAACGAGACTTCGGGAAAGCGTTAGCCGATTCACTCATCGATATGGTAAGACAAATTGCAGCGGGTCTTCCTGACAAGTTCGCGCTGGCGTTTAGCCCCGACGACATCGAAAGGAATACCGCTGCCGGTAAGATCTCACTTCCACTCGGCATGGAAAACGGTGCGCCCATTGGCCGATCGCTTGAGAACATCCAGTATTTTTTCGATCGCGGGATACGGTACATCACCCTCACCCACTCCAGGGACAACCAGATCTGCGATTCGTCGTACGACACTTCACGCACGTGGAACGGGCTGAGTCCTTTTGGTGTGGAAGTAGTAAGGGAAATGAACCGCGTAGGCATTATGGTGGACGTGTCACACGTTTCCGACAGCGCATTTTATGATGTTATCGCCACGACAAGTGCACCTGTCATCGCCTCGCACTCCTCCTGTCGTCATTTCACGCCGGGCTTCGAGCGCAACATGTCCGACGACATGATCAGGGCTCTCGCGCAGAACGGCGGTGTGATCCAGATCAATTTCGGCGCTACCTTCATCGACTCCGTTGCACGTGAAAATCAAGATATCCTTGAAGACCTGATTACAGAACTTAAACGCCAGAACCTCACTTCGCGTGATCCCGAAGCGCAGCCGATCATCGCAGCGACAGGAAAGAGTGAACTTGAGCTCTACTCTGATGTTCAGCGCGTAGCTGATCACATCGATCATGTTGTCGCGCTTGTCGGCGTCGATCATGTAGGCATCGGTTCCGACTATGATGGCGTGGACGATTCACTCCCGGTTGGGTTGAAAGACGTCAGTCAGTATCCCAATCTTATTTTTGAACTGTTGAAGCGCGGCTACAGCCATGCCGACATCCAGAAGATTTGCTATGGCAACCTTGCGCGTGTTTGGAACGCCGTAATTCAGCAATCACAGGGAAAATAGTACATGTCAAGGGGCTCGCTTACAGTCACTTGGCAAAGAAGTGTTATTTTGTCATTTCCTAAAGTGACCCCTTGTGCGCGAGGCTGCATTCATAAAACTAAACCAGGAACGCTGGAAAGGAATCGAAAAGGACCTTGAGTCGGGACAGCCGGTTTCGCCCGACAGGCTTGCCGAAATGTTCATCCAGCTCACCGACGACCTTGCCTTCGCGCGGACGCAATATCCTTCCAGTCGTACCACCACCTATCTCAACAATCTCGTTTCGCGGATTCATCTCGAGATCTATCGCAACAAACGCGAGCGAAGCAACAGGATAATCAACTTCTGGAAGTACGAGGTGCCATCGATTATGTGGGAGGTCCGTCGGCCACTGTTTTACTCGCTGGTCATCTTTGTCGTCGCCGGCATAATCGGAGTAGTTTCGACCTTGTACGACGACACGTTTGTGCGGCTCATCATGGGAGACGCGTATGTCAACCACACGCTGGAGAATATTAAGGAGGGTAAGCCGACAGGTATTTACGCGGGCGACGATGCATGGGATATGTTCCTGTACATCACCCTGAACAATATTATGGTATCATTCCATGTATTCATCCTAAGCGTATTCACTTCCGTTGCCACCGGCTTTTTGCTCTTTCGCAACGGCATAGTACTGGGATCATTCTTCACCATGTTCTACAACGAGAGCGTGTTGTTGCATGCTGCGCCAGTTGTAATGCTTCATGGTACCATTGAATTGAGCGCCATTGTAATAGCTGGTGCAGCCGGAATCGTGATGGGGAACAGCATACTCTTTCCCGGCACTTACTCGCGATTTGAATCCTTCAGGCGCGGTGCCTTCAAAGGGCTCAAGATTGTGCTAGGTCTGACACCTTTTTTCATAATAGCCGGTTTCATCGAATCCTTCGTCACCCGGTACGCGAACATGCACTGGGGAATTAAGCTCGCTATCCTCGCTGGGTCCGCGTTTATTATGGTATATTATTTTGTAATCTATCCACGACAGCTTTCCAGGAATGCAACATCAACCTCCAATTGACTTCCGTCAGGCACGCGACTTCGGGTCGGTCATGAATGTGACCTACCGGTTTCTGCGTCAAAACTTCAAGGGTCTCGCCAAGTGCATGCTTTTCTTCGCAGCTCCGGCCGTCCTTCTGGGTAGCGCCTTCTACCATGAAATCGTCGTTGGGATGGTCAAACTGTCAGAGGCTAACTACGGCTCGCCCTTCGGAACTGACGAGTACTTTGCATCAGTAAATTTCTGGGTTTCTCTGTTTGCGGCCCTTGTCTTTATGCTTATCGGCGGCGTATTCACAGTGACTACCACCCATGCGTATATTCTTGTTTACCGCGAAAAACAGGGGGCCCCGGTCGACGTCGGTGAGGTGTGGAGAAAATCCCGGAGTCTTTTCTGGAGGACATTCGGCGCTATGTTCCTTTACTACATGGGCATGTCGATGGCGGTGGGGTTGTTGCTGATCCCGGTCGGCATACTCATCTTCATTACGAGCATGATCAGTCCGTTACTCTCCGGAATATCCATGTTGCTGTACTACGCAGCAGTGCTCGTCTTGTGCGTCTACTTCGCAATGATCTTTTTTATCTGCAACAAGGAAGATATCGGGTTCTTTTCCGCACTGAGCAGGCTGACACGACTTACGCGCGGAAAATTCTGGAACACGATAGGCGTAGGGTCTATCAACATTTACATCCAATTTGTGTTTTCGCTGTTTTTTGTGATACCCTGGTATATCTACCTCTTTATCTACGAGCTTCACGATATCTCCGCAGGACCACTGGCGTCCCCGACATCCTGGCAAGAGGCGATCGGAACGGTTTTCTTCATGATCTATTCGCTTGCGGGTATACTGCTTGCCGTTCTGCCACTAACAGCATTGGCCATGCAGTACTACAGTCTGTCCGAGCGGCTCGAAGCTAAGGGTCTGCTCACACGCATTGAGAATTTCGGTGAACAACTCCAGGTAGCCGGTCAGCATGAGGATTACTAGATCTTCCTTCTGCTATGCGATGCTATTTTGCCTCCTGGCCAATCTGCCTGTATTCGGGCAGATCCCTGTAGTTACCCCCCAAAGCAATATCAGGTCGGAACGATACTATCAGAATTACGATTCGACCGCTGTAGAGAAACGTCGATACAGCGAGGATAAACTCAACAGCCTCAAGGAAGACCCGGAGCTCAGCTATGGGTATACGCGTGCACCTATGTCGCTGTGGGATGCCTTCTGGCGGTGGGTCGACTACCAACTGCGACAGCTGTTCAACCAAGGTGGTGGCTCCCCCGAATGGGACCGGCTCATTCTCTTTGTGTTGTTTGCCGCGGCACTGGTATATGCGATCATCCGCCTCTTAAAATTCAACAGCTTCAAGATCTTTTACGGGGAAAAAGAAAAGAAGCCCCTGGAACATGCCATCGAAGAGGAGGACATTCACGAGATGGATTTTGAAACCCTGATGAAGGAGGCAACCACGGCCGGAAACTACCGCCTTGCCATTCGCCTCCTGTACCTCTGGGCGCTGAAGTTGCTTACAGACGCGAATCATGTGACCTGGGAACCCGGGAAAACAAACCACGACTACCTGGCGGAACTCAGAAAATCCGACCTCAAAAACGGATTTCGTCAGCTGAGCTATTATTTCGAGTACGCGTGGTACGGAAATTTTTCCATTTCGCCGGAACTGTACAAAAAGGTCAGCGGACTATTTAACGACTGGAAAACGACGCTCTGAGTGAAAAAGGAATTTAAATACCTACTCTTGCTGGGCGTTGCAGCGTTAATATACCTCGGCTTCAGGCTGTTCGCTCCCCGTGACTTCGATTGGCGCGTCACCTTCAACATAGAGGATAAGAATCCGTTCGGGGCCTATGTCCTTCACGAACTCATCGGCGATATCTTTCCGGAAAACCGTATCGCGCATTCCTATCGCACCATTTATGAACTATACGATACGATCGACACCCCGATAAATTTCTTCAGTTTGTCGACGAGATTTCATGCCAGCCGGGAGGATGTAGATGCCCTCCTCACAAACGTCTACAACGGCGGCCATGCATTCCTCGCATCGGAATGGTTTTACGGACCGCTCGCCGATACGTTTTCAATAGCTCTGAGCGACTACTATTGGCAAGGCAATTTCTCACTTGATATAAACAAGGAAGACACCGCGGCACTCGTGTTCACCAATCCGTCATTGCAAAGCGCCGCTTCGTATCGCTTTCCGCGCAACAGTATCAGGCACTACATTCAGGAATTCGACTCACTGGATGCCACGGTGATCGCAACCAACGATCTTGGCTTGCCCATCACGATCAGCATACCCTGGGGCAAAGGCCGACTGATCATAAACAGCACGCCCATGGCATTCACGAATGCCTATATTCTCGCAGGCGAGAATCCGGGTTTTACTGCCCTTTCACTTTCCGTCCTGCCAAAGGCCGACCTGATCTGGACCGAGTTTTACCACCTCGGTAGAGCCGAAGTGCAGACGCCGTTGCGGTTTGTTCTGAGAACAGAGCCGCTTCGATGGGCGTATTATCTGACCATCGGGTCAATTCTATTGTTTATGTTCTTCGAAGCGAAACGCAAGCAGCGCATTATCCCTGTCATCAAGCCATTAGCTAACACGAGCGTGGAATTTGTGTCGACCATCGGCAACCTCTATTTTCAGAACGCCGATCACAAGGACATCGCTGAGAAGCGTATCGCGTATTTCCTGGAACAAGTCCGGACAAAATATTGGCTCAACACGCAGAAACTGGACGAAGAGTTTATGATCGCCCTTTCCCGCCGCAGCGGGATACCTATCGAGATTGTTCGCGGCGCTTTTGCGCAAGTGCGGCAGGTTCAGTCTCGAGATCACATTACTGCGGATGAGCTCAAAGCCCTCAATGAGGCGTTGGAACAAATCGAAACTACGAACGACAACTCCTAGCTTTACCATATCCTTATCCCAATGGAAGACAACACATTTGAAACACGAGTAGACCTTACCGCGCTTCGCGATAGTGTCGACAAGATCCGGAACGAAGTCGGGAAGGTCATCGTCGGGCAGGACGAAATGATCACGCTGCTTATTACGGCTATCCTGGCTGACGGACACGTCCTCATTGAAGGCGTTCCCGGCGTGGCGAAAACCCTGACCGCACGGCTGATGGCCAGTGTGATTTCCGTAAACTTCTCGCGAATACAATTTACGCCAGACCTTATGCCTTCCGACGTACTCGGAACCTCCGTATACAACCTCAAGACGTCGTCGTTCGAATTCAAGGCAGGCCCGATATTCTCGAACATCATTCTGATAGACGAAATAAACCGTGCGCCAGCCAAGACGCAGGCTGCACTCTTTGAAGTAATGGAAGAACGTCAGGTGACCGTCGATGGACAAACTTATCCAATGGATCCACCTTACATGGTCATCGCTACGCAAAATCCGATAGAACATGAAGGTACGTACCGGCTTCCGGAGGCACAGCTCGACCGCTTCCTGTTCAAGATCGCGGTACATTATCCCACCATGGACCAGGAAGTAGACATACTTAGAGGCCACCAGGAACGCAAGGGCCAGGTACCTACCGGTAAAGTATCACGCGTGCTCACGCCCGAGGAAATCTCGGCCTATCGCGCCAAGGTGCATGAAGTGTACTGCGAAGACCATCTTTTCCGTTATATCGCAGGCATCATCCAGGAGACGCGCAACAGCCCCGCACTTTTCCTGGGTGCCTCACCCCGCGCCTCGGTCGCCATTCTAAACAGTGCCAAAGCATTTGCCGCCGTCAGCGGCCGCGACTTTATCACGCCGGAGGACATCCGCTATGTAGCCGTCCCCGCACTGCGCCACCGCGTGATACTCACACCCGACAAGGAAATGGAAGGCGTAAGCAGCGACGAGGTGCTCCGCCAGATTATGGAAAAGGTTGAAGTCCCGCGCTGACATGAAGTTGCTGCGAAGCCTGTATATCAACAACCGCTTTTTCCAGTGCGTGGGCGTACTGGTCGCGCTGTTCTTGGCTTCTTTCATCTTCCCGGCGTTCATCCTGGTTCCGAAGATTCTTTTTCTAATCCTTGTATCCGCTTCCATAGCCGACACCATCGTGTTGTATGCCGTACGGAAAGGAATACACTGTGTGCGCTTTGTACCGGAGAAACTTTCAAATGGCGATGAAAACGAGATCCGGATCTTCCTGGAAAACTTTTATCCGTTTCGTGTCACACTCAACGTCATCGACGAGATCCCGCATCAGTTCCAACGCCGGGACATAAACTTCGAAGCGCAGCTGGCCCCGCGTACCACCTCCACCATCCGGTACACTCTGCGACCCGTCAAGCGTGGGGAGTATCATTTTGGGGTCGTCAACGTTTTCGCGAGCACGCCACTGGGTCTGTTCCGTCGCCGCTACAAAATGTCGGGCGACGTGATGGTACCGGTCTATCCGTCATTTATCCAGATGCGGAAGTACGAACTGCTTGCCATCTCGGACCAGCTGACGGAAACCGGCATCAAAAAGATCCGACGCCTGGGGCATAACATGGAGTTCGAGCAGATTAAAGAGTATGTTTCCGGCGACGACTTCAGGACCATCAACTGGAAAGCCACCGCACGGAAATCAACGCTCATGGTGAATCACTACCAGGACGAGCGTTCGCAGCAGGTATACTCACTGATCGATAAGGGGAGGGTCATGCAAATGCCGTTCGACGGTATGAGCCTCCTGGATTATGCGATCAATGCCAGCCTCGTAATTTCCAACGTCGCCATTCGCAAATCGGATAAGGCTGGTATCATTACCTTCCAGGACAAGATTGGATCTACGCTCGCTGCGGGAAAGCAAGGAAAGCAAATGACCCAGATCATGGAAGTGCTCTACAATCAAAAAACGGCCTTCCGCGAATCAGATTTCTCCGTGCTATTCACCCACGTCCGCCGAAAAATCAACCAACGAAGCCTGCTCCTTCTGTTCACGAATTTTGAATCAATATTTGGATTGCATCGCCAGCTGCCTTTTATAAGGAAAATGGCACAATGGCACCTGGTTGTCGTAATCTTTTTCGAGAATACTGAGATTGCCCAGATGGCAGAAGAACCGGCCTCCTCTGTGCGCGGCATTTATTACAAGACCATCGCCGAAAAATTCCGTTACGAAAAGAAGCTTATCGTAAAGGAACTCAACAAGAGCGGGATCCAGGCCTTGTTAACCAGCCCGGAACGACTGACGGTCGATACGATAAATAAGTATCTTGAGTTGAAGGCTCGTGGTATGATCTGATAAGGAGGCCTCGTATTTATTGCTTAATTTGTGGAAAGACCGTTATGTTGAGGATCAGGCTCTTGTTGTGTATCGTCGCTGCCCTAATGCTCCGGTATGTCAACGGACTTGGTCAAGACATCATTCGAACGGATCCGAATAATCTTCCGGTGATTTGCTTTGCCGGAGAGCCTGGTACTTCTTCCCGGATACCGCCCCCGGAAGAATTTCATGAAAGAGAGGGTAGCAGTTCGCGTACAAAATCCGCTTCTATTACAGTTGAATACGTCGGCTTCCCCGAAAGGGCGAGGAATGCCTTCGAATACGCTGTATCGATCTGGGAAAGTCTGCTCGTGACGCCGGTTGAAATCCACGTCGCCGCCGTGTGGGCAAATTTGCCTTACGGTACCCTCGGCTCCGCCGGGCCTTCATTCTGGGCCGCTAATTTCAAGGGCACACCAAAATACAATATTTATTATCCGGGACCTCTGGCCGAAAAGCTTGCCGGTGAGGATCTCAACGATCCCGGCGAATACGACATTGTCGCGCAGTTCAACGGTAATGTAAACTGGTATTACAAAAGCACCGGTACACCTGACTCGGTACAATATGACTTTATTACGGTTGCCCTGCACGAGCTGGCACACGGCCTTGGCTTCACATCAACGTTTGAAGTGATCAATGACGTGGGGATGTATGGCCGATATACGGATACCGGTGCGCCGTTCGTATTTGATGTATTTCTAGAGAACGGAACAGGTACTAACCTGTTTGAATCCTTTGAATCACGTTCTGCAGAACTCGCAACGCAGCTCACATCAAATAATCTCAATTTCGCTCCGGCTTTCGGCCTGGGGACGGCCAGTGTGTTTGCTCCCTCCGTTTATATCGGAGGTTCCAGCATATCGCATCTCGATCCCCATGCATACCCACAAGGATCTCCCAATTCTTTGATGCGACCCCACATAAATCCAGAGGAAATCAATCACAATCCCGGAGCGGTGACGCAAGAGATTCTCACCAGCATGGGATGGGTAACGACATATATCAGTCATGAGCATCTGGAGGATCGGGAGGACGTGTCAAATTCAATCGAGGTTAAGGCTGTTATAACCGCAGATGACGCGCCAGGGTACGCGTTCTTTGAGGATCAGGTTGTGATCTCCTACATCCGGTCTGACAATTCGGAAATGTTTACGACAGTAATGCAGCCAAACGGCACGCCGAATGAATTTGTCGCGGTGTTGCCCGCTCCGGGGTCAGAAATAACCTATTCATACAGAATAGAGGTGACAGACAACCTTGGTCGAACATTGTACAGCCCTAGCGAATATTACGATCCAAATGCTGCTCCGGGCCTCAAAGGTCCTTCGTCCTCATTCTACACGTTCAAGACAGGTCAGGATAACGTTGGACCGGATATTGTGCACACACCGAAGGCCTTTATCTCGTATCTGGATGAAGACCTGATTATCGAGGCAGAGATCACTGAAGGAAACGGGATCTTAGAAGCGCAACTTGAGCTCATGTTCCACGGTGATGCCGCGACGCTGACGGATCTGTCTTTGGTCGGATCGGACCCCGACCCTTTTAATGGAACAACCGTGTATCGCTATCGCGCGACAATTCCCATTTCACCTGGCCAGCTTCAGGATGGCGATAAAGTGACGTACCGCATTATTGCAGTCGACAACGCCCATGCTGCGAATGAGTCTATACTTCCCGCGACCGGTTACTTTGAAATTCCCGTATTGGGGCTTCTGCCTTCTCGGACACATTACACCAATCATTTTGGAGCGCCCACTGACGATTTCATTACGGATACATTTACCATGGGTGGCGGCTACGGACTCGGTTCAGGAGCGCTCCATTCACCTCATCCCTACCCCGAGGCAGGTGCCGGCAACCAACTCAACCTTACATGCCAGCTTCGTATACCTATCGTCGTAAGCAGTCATACTTCGCTGATGACTTTTGATGAAATCGTGGCCGTGGAACCGGGAGAGGATGGATCTGTCTTTGGTGATCCCGATTTCTATGATTACGTCGCCGTGGAAGGCTCGAAGGATGGGGGCAAAACGTGGGAATTCCTTGCCGATCCGTACGATTCGCGCGAGGACCTGGGATGGGTTTACATTTACAAGAGTAACTTGTCTCGCCTCAGTGAGAGCTACTACAAGCGTCGCGTCATTGACCTGCGTGACACGTTTTCTCCGGGTGAGGAAGTGGTGATCAGATTCAGGTTGTATTCCGATCCCTTTGGCAGCGGATGGGGATGGGCAATTGCTAACCTCCGGATCCAGGTTGACGATACTCCGCCCGAAATTCTTCACAATCTCATAGACTATGAACTCTACGGATCCCAGACTATTACCTTTCCAGTGGCCGTTTCTGATAACCTGCTCGTAGACAAGGTGCTGTTTGAGTATCTTCCTGGGACTCAGGATAGAGATACCGTAGTCGTCGGTAACAAAGAGGGGGTTGGAGGATTCACGGTGGACGTATCAGGTCTTGGTGAAGGCACTACCATTCGCTATCGCTTTACAGCCATAGATAGCGCGGGCAACGTGACGGAGCTTCCGCCCAAGGGGTATTTCGAAACGGTGCTTGTTCAGTTCAGAGATACTGTAGATCATTACAATGGCACAATCGCTCTCGATACTGATTTCGTTGGAAATTTTATATCCGCTCAGGTCGACAACAATAAAGTCAACATTCATTCATCCCATCCATATCCTGCGGGGTTCGGAACAACGCATACGTCGGATTTTGCTCTCACCTTATTGAAGAAGATCCGGGTCAGCGATACCAATCCACATATCAGATTTGACGAGATTGCGCTTGTGCAACCTGCCGATAATGCTGCTGCTTTCGGTACGCCTGAATTTCGCGACTATGTTGTCGTTGAAGGATCAAAAGATGAAGGGAAGACCTGGCACCCTTTTGAGGATGGATACAATGCGAGGGAAGGCAACGGCTGGCATCACCTATACACACAGGGGCAGGGGACCAACCCATCTGACCTCAACTATCGCCGTCAATTTATTGACCTGACCGCTTCTGGCGATTTTATAAGTGGTGACGTGATCCTCATTCGTTTCCGCTTGTTCTCCGATGAATCAAACACTGGATGGGGTTGGCACATCAATGACCTCCACATCCAGGACGAAGTAACAGGTATTGATGACGGACCTATCGCCAAATTCCTCATGCATCCCAATCCTGTCATCAATACAAACACCCTGACCATTGAACTGCAACCACAAGCGCCAGGAGCTGTGCATGTGAGCGTACTCAATGCCGTCGGCCATGAAGTGTACCGCACAGGCCTCTCTGTAAGCCCGCAAATAAAATCCTATCCTCTGGACGTCACCGGGCTTGCAAACGGCGTGTACGTGCTCCGGCTGAATTTTGGCAGCGAAACGGTCACCCGAAAGTTTGCCGTAGCCCGATAGCCGATTAGTATTTTGCCATCGCCGCAATTTGATCCTGACTCAGCGGCTTACCCTCATGGATGACAATCCGGTAACGGAATGTCACGGACTCCTTAGGCTTAAGGCTAAGGTTAAGCTTTTCCTTCCCCTTGCTGAATACCTCCTGACCTAAAGGATTGACAGAAAACAAGCCATATCCACGGGCATGCCAATACGCGGGATATCCGGGATTCTTAGGGTGATCAATAATCGTGATTGATACATCCCGGTTGTCCTTACGCCCCATAAGCGTGACCCACTTCGCACGCGTGGACCAAACATCGTTGCCTCTTATGCCCTCGCTACTCAGATAATCACCACTCACACCCTCGTTGCTCAGTGCCTTTACCTCAGTGATATTGCCGCTGTTGTCGACATACTTCGCCGACTCTTCCGAAGGAAGTTCCAGCTCCCGCGCCACACGTATCGCCAGGAAACCATCTTTAACATCCTTGAACGTAACCTCGGTATTGGGAGCCGCCTGCAGCGTACTGCTACGGTCGATCACGAAATTATCGCCATCCACACTGAAGTGATAGGTGGTCGACTCGATCAGCAGGAGCTTGCCGTGATGATCCTTCCACAAGGCACTTACCTCGAGCGTGGCCTTCTTCCCAGATGCCTTCTTTGAGACTACCTTGTCATGGTATATCGTCCCGTAACGCGGCCTTCGCTCGTAAGGAATGGCGGTCGAGTTATTCCAAAAGTCGAGTCCGTTTACACTTTCGTAGTTCATCCACAAGCCAATGTGGTGTGGATGGTCCACTCTTTCGCCCGGCCGGGGGTCAAGTGGATACCCGCGCGTGACGGTAATGCCAGACACTGTGTTCACGGGATACAATACCGGCTTCATTACCGAATCGAAATAGCAGTAGGCCGTTAACAAACTGCCGTTGTACAGCACATCGATTTTCTTTTCCTCCGGTTTCTCGTGAAAGGAAAATCCCGACGCTTGTGCATGGAGCCGGCTAGTCCAGATCGCAAGCAAAGCGATAGCAAGTAACGTATGGGTTATGCGATTTCGCATCAGTATTTGAAGGGCTTGCCTCCTACCATAACTTCCTGTGTTGCCTCATCGAATGTTGCCTTCATTCCAGTGTGGGATGCCGCCGTGGTCATGATACAGGCAACAGCGTGCGCATATCCCGCTTCAACTGGTGCGTTGGGTTCCTTCCTGCTGCGAACACACTCCATCCAGTTTCTCATGTGATTCGACGTCAGGTTGTCTGCGCCGGTATTGGCAGAGGCTACCACTGTTTCTTTCACTTGCGTAAGATCCAAAGAGGGCAACAGGTTGGCTTCCATGTTCATTGCTCTCGCGTGCCGGGCAGAAAGTCCACCCTTCGGTGTTACCATGTTCGTATTGAGGTTGAGTTCACCTCCATTCGAGTAGTAAATTTCAGAAGGGTTTTCCTCGCCGTTATGCATACGCGAGAGGAACACCACCTGAAAGCCGGAAGAAGGATCATTAGCCGGGCCGTAGTCGAACGCTGCCGTGATGGTGTCCCAGTTCTTCCGCCCGTCCTTCCACTGGTAGATGCCGCCGTTGGCAACTACGCTCCGGGGATGTTTCAATCCCGTGAACCAGTGGACGGTATCGATCTGGTGGCACATCCACTGGCCAGGCAATCCTGATGAGTAGGGCCAGAACAAGCGGAACTCGAGGTGCTTGCGGGCGTCAAAGGGTTCGAAGGGACGGTTCATGAGGTAGCGCTTCCAGTCCGTATCCTGTTCCTTCATTTTCTTTACAAGCTCAACCCTGCGCCACCGGCCAGGCTGGTTCACGTTCCAGGTAAGTTCCACCATGGTGATGTTGCCGAACTTTCCTGACCGAATGAATTCGTTAGCCGCGTGATAGTTGCTGCCGCTCCGCCGTTGGGATCCAATTTGTACGATCTTCTTGGTTTCGCGTACTGCTTTCAGTGCGGTGCGCGCATCTTCCATGGTCTCGGCAAAGGGCTTTTCAACGTATGCGTCGCATCCTGCCCGGACAGCCTCGGCACAGTGAAGGGCATGCTGGAAGTCGGCCGTACTGACAATAACGGCATCGAGGTCCTTCATCGAATAAAGTTCATCGTTGTTTACGCACGCCTTAATGTCATGGCCGATCTTCTCCTTAATCTCCGCATATCCCTGTTCGCGCTTGTACTTCCATATATCCGACACAGCGACCATATCGAAGTTCAACTCCTTATTATGGTGGAGGAAGCTTGGTAGCAGGGAACTGCGGAATCGATCGGAGTAGCCCACGACGCCGACGTTAACGCGGTCGTTTGCGCCGAGAATGCGTGCATAACTTTGTGGACTAAAGGCCATAGCGCCCAGTGTGGCGGCGGCAGTGGTCTTGATAAAGGTTCTCCGTGAATTTTTCATGGCATGGGGATGGTTTAGGTGCTTACAATGGGTATGAGTTACAAATTGAGTTTTTTCATCTCGGAGGCGGCGTAATGACAAGCACGGGCAGTCATGGCCATATAAGTTAGTGAAGGATTTACACAGGATGAAGAAGTCATGAAAGAACCGTCCGTGATAAAGACATTCGGTACCTCATGCATTTGGTTGAATGCGTTGAGAACGGACGTTTTCGGGTCCTTGCCCATACGCGCGGTGCCCATCTCGTGGTTGGCGTTTCCGGGAAACGAAATGTTGGTTCGTGGCCGCACATCGCGAAATCCCGCTGCTTCGAGCATTTCTGCAGCAGCAGTCGCCATGTCATTGTTCATCGCCACCTCATTCTCGCGGAATCGGCAGTTGATTTCCAGTACAGGCCGTCCCCACTTGTCTGTTTTGCTCCGGTTCAGAACGACGCGGTTGTCGGGATGAGGAAGGCATTCCCCGTAGCCCTGCAGCGAAAAGTACCACGGCCCTGGCTCCGTTGCCGCTTCCTTCAGCGGCTCGCCGATCCCGAGCGAGGATGCGTGCGACCATCCGCTCCTTCCTCCTCCGCCCTGCATGCCGTAGCCGCGAATAAAATCCGTTCGCTTTTCTTTGATATTCCTGAAGCGTGGCACATAAATCTGATTTGGGCGTTGGCCATAGTAGTATTTGTCCTCGAAACCTTCCACGCGCGCTGAGGCGCCCGATCCCTTGTGGTGGTCCATTAAATTTCTGCCGACCTGATCGCTGCCATTGCCGAGGCCGTTCGGAAAGCGATTCGATGTAGAGTTGAGCAGGATGAACGTTGTGCCCAGCGTTGAAGCGTTAAGGAAAATGATGCGCGACCGGTATTCGCGTACTTCGCCGGTTTCGGTGTTGAGGGCTTCAACGCCAGACGCCTTTCCTTTTTCCTCGTCGTATATCACGCGATTTACCAGGGTGTTGGTGAGAACGGTGAGGTTTCCTGTCGCCAAAGCGACAGGCAGGGTTCCTGCATTTGTGCTGAAATAGGCACCATACGGACATCCCCGGTCGCAACGATTTCTGAAAAGGCACTGCCCCCGGCCTTTTAGAGGCTTCGTTAGGTTCGCCACACGGCCCATGATCACTTTTCTTCCCGGAAAGCTTGTTTCCACGTGTACCTTGAAATGCTGCTCGACGCAGTTCATTTCCATAGGTGGCAGAAATATTCCGTCAGGTAGGTGGGCAATGTTCTCACGAGCACCGGAAATGCCCGCAAAACGCTCTACGTAATCATACCACGGTGCGATGTCGCGATAACGAATCGGCCAGTCGACGGCGATGCCATCACGTGCGTTCGCTTCGAAGTCGAAGTCGCTCCACCGGTAGCAGTGACGTCCCCACAGGAGCGACCGGCCGCCCAGCACGTCGGCGCGTATCCAATCGTATCGCGCGGTTTCGATGTACGGATTCTCCTGGTCGTTGATGAAAAAGTGCTTGTTCTCTTCGTGAATGGAAAAATGGCGGACCTGGATGTGATGCTTTTCCCGCTCGGCTTTCGTAAGTCGGCCCCTGTGAGGAAATGCCCACGGATCCAGCGATGTACCCGGATAGTCGGGATGTTCTACATTTCTACCGCGTTCCAGCAACAGGACTTTCAGTCCCATTTCACAAAATTCCTTAGCTGCCCAGCCTCCGGTAATACCGGAACCGACTACGATTACATCAAAATCACCTTGCTGCATCTCCAAAATCGGGATCCACGACCTTCATTCGATTGCAAAACATAACAAAAATCCATGGCGTTCGCCATGAATGGGTGGTGAAGGGATTTCAACCTACTATTTCAGGATAGCGCAACTTTCCTGTAGTGTTCTGTCCTTCCGACCGATGCACGCCGATAGTTAGCAGGCAGAGAAGCGGTCGGGATAATAATTACGGCGAATCCGCGCTGATTTTTAAATCTGTTTTTATTTTTGCCCCCAATTTATCCACTCCTTTATCCCCAGAGATGCCTAGAGACAGAAGTATACGCTCCGTTCTGATCATCGGGAGCGGACCTATTATTATTGGCCAGGCCTGTGAGTTCGACTATTCGGGATCACAGGCAGCGCGTTCGCTGCGGGAGGAGGGCATCGAAGTGGTTCTAATCAACTCCAACCCTGCGACCATCATGACGGATAACGTGACAGCCGACCACGTTTATCTGCTGCCGCTTACAAAAAAGTCGATTAGAACCATTCTGGAAAAACATCACATCGACGCCGTATTGCCCACAATGGGCGGCCAGACTGCGCTGAATCTCTGTATCGAGTGCCAGAAAGCAGGTTTGTGGGAGCATTACGGGGTGCGGATAATTGGTGTGGACATCAACGCCATCGAGACAACCGAAGATCGCGAGAAATTCCGGTTGAAAATGAAGGAACTCGGCGTTGGCGTCTGCCGCGGCGCCACGGCCACGTCGTTCCTGCAGGGCAAGGAGATCGCTCAGGAAATCGGTTTCCCGCTTGTAATCCGACCGTCCTACACATTGGGCGGAACCGGTGGCGGCTTCGTTCACAACCCGGAGGAGTTTGACGACGCGCTGAACCGCGGCCTCCACGCTTCGCCGATACACGAGGTGCTCGTCGAACAGAGCATCCTGGGCTGGAAGGAGTTTGAACTTGAACTGTTGCGTGACAACGTCGGCAACGTCATTATCATTTGCTCGATCGAGAATTTTGATCCCATGGGGATCCATACGGGCGACTCGATCACCGTGGCGCCCGCATTGACGCTGCCCGACACCGTTTACCAACGCATGCGCAACCTGGCCATCCGAATGATGAACGGCATCGGTCAGTTCGCGGGTGGCTGCAATGTGCAGTTCGCGCTGAACCCGAACGACGACAACGAGATCATCGGGATCGAAATCAACCCCCGTGTTTCCCGTTCTTCCGCGCTTGCATCAAAAGCAACCGGCTATCCCATCGCCAAGATCGCTGCGAAGCTCGCCATCGGCTACAATCTGGACGAACTGAAAAACGCGATCACAGGAACGACAACTGCATACTTTGAGCCAGCTGTAGACTACGTGATCGTAAAGATTCCCCGCTGGAACTTCGACAAGTTTCACGGTGCAGACCGCCGCCTGGGGCTACAAATGAAATCGGTTGGTGAGGTAATGGGGATCGGCAGAAACTTTCAAGAGGCGCTGCAGAAAGCCTGTCAATCGCTCGAGATCAGACGCAACGGCCTGGGTGCTGACGGGAAGGAACTGCAGAACCAGGAAGAAATCATGCACAGCCTGGCCCATCCCACCTGGAACCGGCTGTTTCACATTCACGACGCCATCAAGGTAGGGGTACCGTTAAAGACGATCCAGAAGATCACAAAGATCGACCGTTGGTTCCTCGACCAGATCGATGAGCTGGTGCGCATTGAGAAAGAGATACAAGAGCATGACATCAATTCGATTCCGCCGGAGCTGATGCGCAAAGCCAAGGAAAAAGGTTTTGCCGATCGTCAGATCGCACACCTGCTTCACTGTTATGAAAGCGAAGTGCGTCAGGCTCGTATCGAGATGGGGATCAAGAGGGTTTACAAGTTGGTGGATACCTGCGCTGCAGAGTTTGCCGCCAGCACACCATATTATTATTCGTCGTTCGATTCGGAGAACGAGTCAATTCGTTCCGATCGGAAAAAGGTAATCGTGCTGGGTTCAGGGCCTAACCGCATCGGCCAGGGGATCGAGTTCGACTATTGCTGTGTGCACGGCGTGCTCGCTGCGAAAGAGTGCGGGTACGAGACCATCATGGTCAACTGCAATCCCGAGACGGTGTCGACCGACTTTGACATTGCCGACAAGCTGTACTTCGAGCCCGTTTTCTGGGAGCACCTTTATGACATCATCGAACATGAAAAGCCCGAGGGTGTGATCGTCCAGCTCGGTGGACAAACTGCGTTGAAGCTGGCGGAAAAGCTGCACAAATACGGTATCAAGATTATCGGCACATCATTCGAGTCGCTCGACCTGGCTGAAGACCGGGGCAGCTTCTCGACGCTTCTTAAAGAATTGGAGATACCCTATCCCCGGTTCGGCGTGGCTACAGATCCTGACGTCGCCCTGGAAGTGTCAAAGCAGATCGGATTCCCGCTCCTGGTGCGCCCCTCATATGTACTCGGCGGCCAGAGCATGAAGATCGTAATCAACGAAAAAGAACTCGAGGAACACATCATCGATATCTGGAAACACCTTCCTGAAAACAAGGTGTTGCTCGATCATTTTCTCGACGGCGCGATAGAAGCCGAGATCGACGCCATCTCCGACGGGGAGGACGTGTACATCATCGGGATTATGCAACACATTGAGCCTGCGGGTATACACTCCGGCGACTCATACGCTGTACTTCCGCCATATAACCTGGGCGACTTTGTGATCGCACAAATGGAGAATTACACCGTCAAGATCGCACAAGCACTGAAGGTGAAGGGGTTGATCAACATTCAGTTCGCCATCAAGAACGACAAGGTGTATGTCATCGAGGCCAATCCCCGAGCGTCACGCACCGTACCCTTTATCTGCAAGGCATACGGCGAACCGTACGCAAATTACGCGACGAAGATCATGCTGGGTGAACTGAAAGTGCGCGACATCCGCTTCTCCCCGAAAAAGCACGGATACGCCATTAAGGAGCCCGTGTTCTCCTTTGAAAAATTTCCGGATGTCAACAAGGAGCTGGGCCCAGAGATGAAGTCGACAGGCGAGTCGATCTATTTCATCGACGACCTGATGGACGACTATTTTCTTAAGATTTACGCGGAACGGAACCTCTACCTCAGCCGTTAAGGCAATCACACAAAAATCCCCTCGCAGGCCCGGAATACGCCTATTTTATGACTAACTTGGGGGACGTTAGAAAAGCGAAGGGTCGTACGCCAGCACGACAGGAAACTTATGCGTTAACATTGGAGTTTAATACCAGAGAAAACCGCGGTTAGATGCGCATTCTGTTAATTATCGCCCTCGTGGGCTACGTATTATACAAGTTGGGTATTTTTCGGCTCCTCCTGGGTACCTCGATGAGAGGGCAAAACCATTTCAGGCGGCCCAACGACGGCAACGTCAACATTGATTCCGTCCCACCTGACAAGCAGTCCAGAAAAGCAGGGTTCAAGGGCGGTGAATACGTAGATTACGAGGAAGTGAAGTGACCTCGCCTTCGGGCCGACCCCTATGAAGTTCAATTTTTTCAAGTATCAGGCTACGGGCAATGACTTCATTCTGATCGACAACCGATCAGGTGGAACCGCGCTTTCCAAAGACCAGATTGCCCAGCTGTGCGACCGGCGCTTCGGCGTTGGTGCCGACGGGGTCATCCTCATCGGCCAGGACCCGTCAGCCGATTTCAGTGTTGATTACTACAACAGCGATGGCTCGCAAAGCCTTTGCGGCAACGGGAGCCGCGCCGCCGTTGTCTTCGCCTCATATTTAGGGATCACCAACGGCAGGGCCCGCTTCAACGCCTACGACGGCATACATGAGGCCGAATTGGGTGGGGATGGTACGGTCCGGCTCAAAATGAACGATGTTACGCGCTGCGACAGGGTCGACGGTGACTTCCTCATCAATACCGGCTCACCTCACTACATACGATTCGTCGACGACGTAGAGACTCTCGATGTCGTGGAGGAAGGCAGGGCTATTCGAAACAGCGATCGTTTCCGCGAGAAGGGCGTCAACGTGAATTTTGTTGAGTTGCGCCAAGGAAACACCATTTTTGTACGCACTTACGAGCGGGGCGTTGAGGACGAAACGCTTTCCTGCGGAACAGGCGTCACCGCTGCAGCGCTTGCCGCATCGTTTCAGGGCCTCAGGTCGCCGGTTACCGTGCTGACGCAGGGTGGGACTTTGAAGGTGGAATTCAAAACCGGCCAGTCCGGCATGTTCCACGATATTTTTCTAATTGGCCCTGCCAAAATGGTGTTTGAGGGCAATCTGGAACTATAATTGCCACCCTGAAACCTGCCCGCCTGGTAGGCAGGTCCCGGAAAACCATATAACTTTGAATCCTTGCCGGAAAAGGTTGTTTCCGTTTGCCGGTGATGTTATCTGAAACGCGCTGAAAGGCTATGCTCAACATTATTACCAAGATATTCGGTACGAAGTCGGAGAAGGACATCAAGCGCATGACCCCCCTCGTCCAGCAGACAAAAAAAGAGGGTGAGGCGCTGGTAGATCTTAGCAACGACGAACTGAGGGCAAAGACCCGCGAAGTCCAGGAATTCATCAACCAGCAACTCAAGGAGATCGACGACCGTATCGCCGCGCTTCATGCTAAAATCGCCGATCAGCCCGACCTCGACCTCGACGAAAAGGAGTCCATTTTCAGCCAAATTGACGCCCTGGAGAAAGACCGAAATAAGGACCTTGAGAAGGCATTGTCGGCTGTCCTGCCAAAAGCCTTCGCCATCGTACGCGAAACCGCCAGGAGATTTAAAGAGAACGAATACCTCGAAGTCACGGCGGAAACCTACGACATCGCGTTTGCGGCCACGCACCCCAACGTACAAATCGTCGGTGACAAAGCCCGCTGGTTCAACAAATGGATGGCGGCCGGCAATGAGATCACATGGGACATGGTCCACTACGACGTGCAGATCATCGGTGGTATCGCCCTCCATGAAGGCAAGATTGCCGAAATGGCCACGGGGGAAGGAAAGACGCTGGTGGCTACATTTCCGGCATTCCTCAACGCGCTTGCGCGCCGAGGGGTCCATATCGTGACCGTTAACGACTACCTGGCCCGCCGCGACAGCGAATGGATGGCTCCGTTGTTCATGTTCCACGGCCTTAAGGTGGACTGCATCGACAAGCACGAGCCGAACTCCGAAGCCCGGCGCAATGCGTACCGCGCCGATATCACGTATGGCACCAACAACGAATTCGGTTTCGACTACCTGCGCGACAACATGGCCCGCGATCCCCAGGAGCTGGTACAACGCGGTCACCACTACGCTATGGTCGACGAAGTCGACTCCGTCCTTATCGACGAAGCCCGGACACCGCTGATTATTTCGGGGCCCATACCGCGTGGCGACGAACACGAATTCTATGAACTGAAGCCCCGTATCTTCAAGCTGGTGGAAGCCCAGAAGAAGCTTATCACACAATATCTGAACGAAGCCAAAAAATTGATCGCCGAAGGAAACGAAAAGGACGGCGGGCTGGCGCTCTTCCGGGCGTTTCGGGGTATGCCCAAACACAAGCCGCTGATCAAGTTCCTCAGTGAAACAGGAATTCGGGCCATCCTGCAGAAGACGGAAGCCATCTACCTGGCGGAAAACAAAAAGTTGCTGCCTGAGGCAGACAAGCCCCTTTTCTTTGTTATCGAAGAAAAAGATAACAGCGTAGAGCTGACTGAAAAAGGAATTGACTTGATAACCGGCGAGGGCGAAGATCCCAAGTTCTTTATTCTTCCGGAGATCGGCGTAGAGTTGAATAAGATTGAAAACGACACGAGCATTCCGGAGGAAGAACGGTTGAACCGAAAGGAAGCGCTCATTCGCGACTACCAAATCAAGGCCCAGCGCATTCACAGCGTCAACCAACTCCTTAAAGCATACACGCTTTTTGAAAAAGACCAGGAATACATCATCGTTGATGGCAAGGTTAAAATCATCGACGAGCAAACCGGCCGTGTTATGGAAGGCAGGCGGTATTCCGACGGACTCCACCAGGCCATTGAAGCCAAGGAGAACGTGAAGGTGGAAGACGCCACCCAGACGTATGCGACGATCACACTTCAGAACTACTTCCGGATGTATCACAAGCTCGCCGGTATGACAGGTACCGCAGAGACCGAAGCCGCAGAGTTCTGGAACATTTACAAACTGGATGTGGTGGTGATCCCGACAAACAAGCCCGTGATCAGGAAGGACTACGATGACCTCGTATATAAAACTGTCCGGGAAAAGTTTAACGCTGTCATCGAAGAAATTCAGCGGTTGACCAACGAGAACCGGCCAGTGCTGGTAGGTACAACGTCAGTTGAAATTTCCGAGCTGATCAGCCGGATGCTTCAGATTAAAAAGATCAAGCACCAGGTTCTCAACGCCAAGCATCACCAGCGGGAAGCGGAAATCGTAGCCGAAGCAGGTAAGCCGGGCACCGTTACCATCGCTACCAATATGGCAGGCCGCGGTACCGACATCAAGCTTACGCCTGAATCGCGCGCGGCGGGAGGTCTGGCCATTATAGGTACAGAACGGCACGAGTCGCGCCGTGTTGACCGTCAGTTGCGCGGACGCGCCGGCCGTCAGGGCGACCCGGGTACGTCGCAGTTTTACGTATCACTCGAAGACAACCTCATGCGCCTGTTCATGCCGCCGCGTATCGCAAGGATCATGGACCGGCTTGGATTGAAGGAAGGCGAGGTCATCCAGCATCGGATGGTAACCAACTCGATCGAGCGCGCTCAGAAGAAGGTTGAAGAGAACAACTTTGGGATACGCAAGCGACTTTTGGAATACGATAACGTGATGAACTCGCAGCGCGAGGTTATCTACAGGCGTCGGCGCAACGCGCTTTACGGCGAGCGTTTAGAACTCGACATTCTCACCATGCTCTTCGATACCGTCGAAGATATGGTGATCAATGCCACCGCAGCCAGCGACTACGAAAGCCTGAGACTCAATGCACTCAGTGTGCTGGGTCTCGACTACGAAATCTCACGTGACGAATTTTCCAGCTGGGATCAGGCCAGGCTTTCACAGGATCTTTACAATAAGGCCCTTGAGCATTATCAACGGAAGAACCGTCAGATTGCCGAAAAGGCACTGCCTGTAATCAAGGAGATCCATCGCACTCGTGGTGCAACGATTCAGAACATACTTGTGCCGTTTACCGATGGGAAGAAGCAGATCGGCGTAGCGGCGAACCTTGCCCGCTGCGTGGAAACAAACAACGCGGAACTGATCAAGGCCATGGAAAAGATGATCACCCTGGCGATCATCGACCATCACTGGAAAGAGCACCTTCGCGACATGGACGACCTAAAGCAATCGGTGCAAAACGCCGTCTATGAACAGAAGGATCCGCTGTTGATTTACAAGTTCGAAGGATTCGAAGCGTTTAAGCGATTCCTGGCCCGCGTGAACGAGGACACCATCTCCTTCCTCATGAAAGCGGAGATACCGGAGCAACAACCCGACCAGGTGCAGGAAGCGCGAACCCAGCGGAGGGTTCGGCTGAGCGAGCAGAAGGAAGAGTCGAAGTCGCTCCTCAGCGGCGACGGAAACGCAAGTCCGCAGCAAACCAGCAGACCTCCGCAGGAAAAGGTGATGCCGGCGCGATCCGAAAAAGTCGCAGGGCGTAACGACAGGGTAACCGTACAGTATGCCGACGGGCGCGTCCTCAAGGACGTGAAATTTAAGAAGATCGAAGACGACCTGCGCAACAACAAATGCGTTATAATAAATTGATCATGCGCCTCTTCACCCTCAGCCTCGTTTTCATTGCAGGCTGCGCCGTTCAGAAGCCATCGGGCACGACCGGCACGAGTTATTCCGAAGACCTCTCTGTGCTTAGGCCGGAGGTTGAATCAGTGGATTCAACCCTTACGGTGACACCCGTGCGCAAGACGGAGTATGTTGAAGCAAAGCATGCTGTGAACGATCGGCTCGATACCGTTCTCGACAGCATTGACCGTATCAATCTTTCGCGGAGGTATATCGACGGGTTCACCATTCTCGTGTACTCCGGACTTGACCGCGAAGCTGCACTTAACGTGCGAAAGGAACTCACCACAGCTATTCCCGACCTGGATTCGGAGATAGAATACGCCCAGCCGAACTTCCGCGTACGCGCCGGTACCTACTTCAGCCGGCTGGACGCACAAAAAGACTATGTCGCAGTGAAACGGCTCTTTCCAAATGCTATCATAACGCCGTCGCGAATTCCGATACAGTCTGACAAGTAGTTGGAACACCATGCACTAACATCTATAACTTTTTTGCCTTGAATCTTCTTGATAGAATCAAAGATCTCTCTCTGAAATACTCCAGTGAGGTGGTTTCTATGAGACGGCACCTCCACGCAAACCCGGAGCTGTCGTACGAAGAATACAACACGGCGCGTTACGTCGCCGAACAACTCCGGTCGTTCGGGATAGAGCCGGTAGAAGGTGTGGCCACAACCGGCCTTATCGCGGAAATCAAGGGCAAAAATCCGGATAAGAAAACGGTGGCACTCCGTGCGGACATGGATGCCCTGCCCATTAACGAAGCGTCAGACGTTCCCTATCGATCGAAAAATCCCGGTGTCATGCACGCTTGCGGTCATGACGCACATACTTCGTCGTTGCTGGGCACAGCCCGAATCCTGCAGGAAGTAAAAGATCAGTTCGAAGGAACGGTACGGCTACTGTTTCAACCGGGTGAAGAAAAAAATCCCGGCGGAGCCTCGTACATGATCCGCGACGGCGCACTAGAGAATCCCCGACCGGCCGGGATCATTGGGCAGCATGTGTATCCGGTGCTGGATGCGGGCAAGGTTGGTTTTCGCGAGGGAATGCTCATGGCCAGCGCCGACGAGATTTATCTTCGCGTAATCGGCAAGGGAGGACATGGTGCGTGGCCGGAACTCGCCGTCGACCCGGTAGTTATCGCTTCGCACATTATCGTAGCGCTGCAACAGATCATAAGCCGGAACGCAAGTCCGAAGCAACCCACTGTCCTCACATTCGGAAAAGTCATCGCCAATGGCGCTACCAACATCATCCCCGATGAAGTAAACATCGCCGGAACTTTCCGTGCCATGAACGAGACCTGGAGAAACGAAGCCCTGGAAAAGATCCAAAAGATGGCGGAGAGTATCGCCGCCGGTATGGGCGGTCGCTGCGAAGTCGACATATCCCGCGGCTATCCTTATCTCGAAAACAATCCCGAACTCACGAGGCGGTTGCGCGAGGCCGCAGTTGAGTACGTCGGACCGGAAAATGTTGTGGACATCGATTATTCTCTGGGTGCCGAAGACTTCGCGTACTATTCGCAAGTGGTGCCGGCGTCCTTTTACCGGCTTGGTACCCGAAATACAGATAAGGGCATCACGTCCTACCTGCACACGCCAACCTTCGATATTGACGAAGACGCCCTGAAGATCAGCCCTGGGCTGATGGCCTGGATGGCAATAAGCGAACTGGGCGTGGCGTGACCCAGCGGTAGTTTAGTGTTAGACGGGGGGAACAGCCATGGACGGCGTCACGTATATGTTCTGGCCAACACGTCATTCGACTCCGTGTATGTATATCAACAGAAGGCCGTGGAAAGCGTACCCTCTGCCGCCACGGTAACATGGTATTGCATCAGTGTTTATTATCACTGGTTCTCAAAAAGAAACTTTGGAGGCAACCGGCACGGTTATTTATTCTGAAGAATTACCGGTCTGACGTCCAGGTAGTTCGCCCGACCGGGAACATAGGTTGATTTTTGGTTATATTGCATAGAGGCACGACATGGCCGTTAAGGAAAAAATACTAAAGCTGCTAAAGCTGGAAAATCTCTTCGAAAGCGTTTCCGGGTACGTAGAAAGCAAGCTCGAACTCTTCAAGATGGAAATCCGGGAGGAGGTCGCAGGCATTGTTGCCCGGATATTGGTCGTTCTCCTCATTGGCCTTTGCTTTCTTTTATTTCTAATTTTGGCCAGTATCGGGCTCGCCTATTACCTGGGGACTCTTGTCGGCATGACCGGCGGCATCATGATCGTGGCCGGGTTTTATTTGTTGGTATTCGCGCTGATGATTGGCTTTCGCGAACAGGTTTCGGAAAGCATAAACAACATGGTGATAAGTATGGTCCGCGCATCTAAAAAGAACAAAGATGAAGGTCGCTGAAAAAGATGATTCTAAAGAAAAGCTTCGTGAAAAGTCGGAAGCTTATAAGGCCGCTATCGAACATGAAGTAAAGGAGTTAGGCGATCGCACGGAGCGTGCCTTGGTCAACGTCGCCATCGTGGCCGGTGCAGTAGGCGTCGCCTATCTTGTGTATCGCGGCCTTACGTCGTCCAAGTCGAAATCTAAAAAGTCAGGCAAGGCGCGCCGCAAGGAACTTGTTGCGGTAGAGGATGACGAGCCCGAAACTCACACGGAATCACGTTTCACAGCCATTCTTAGCAGCGTGGGTACGGTGTTGGCATCCCAGGCGGCAGCTTATCTTCTGACCTTTGCCCGTCAGAAGCTTATCGATTATCTGAAGGAAAGTTCAGAACAGAACAAGGACAACAATCAACCCGCCAGCGAATGAGCCTGCTCACCACGCTGCTGGAGAGTCAGCAGAAGGGGAAGAAATCCATTGCCGTTCTTATTGATCCGGATAAAGCCGACGACAGCAACCATCTACAGGTTCTGATCAACCTCGCGAACGAGAACTGTATCGATTTTTTCTTTGTCGGTGGCAGCCTGGTGACGACAACGAATCTTTCCGACGTCGTACGCCAGATCAAGGAAAATGTTACGATACCTGTTGTACTCTTCCCGGGCAACTCCATCCAGATCGATCCTAACGCGGATGCGCTGTTGTTCCTGTCGCTGATATCAGGCCGCAACCCGGAGTTGTTGATCGGTCAACACGTTGTCGCGGCGCCTATCATCCGGAACACCCGAATCGAAGTAATTCCTACGGGTTATATGCTGATCAATTCCGGGCGTATCACGTCGGTAGCCTATATCAGCAATACGACACCGATTCCCGATGACAAATATTCGCTAGCAGCCTGTACAGCTATGGCCGGCGAAATGCTTGGGTTAAGGACGATATATCTTGATGCTGGTAGCGGCGCGGAGCATCCCGTCAGTCCGAAAATGATCAGCGCCGTGCGCAAGGCCGTGAAGGTTCCTCTTATTATTGGCGGTGGTCTGAACACCGCGAGGAAAGCGATCACAGCGCTCGAAGCGGGTGCAGACCTTATTGTCATTGGCAATGCGCTTGAGAAGAATCCGGACCTACTGAGTGAGGTGTCGGATAAAGTGTATGAGTGGAACCGGACCGTGGACTCCCGATAGCTATCTTGGGGAAAGTCGTTTCATGATTCCCTTTGCTTTTTGTAGCAAAACAAAGGCAGCGAAACCTCCAAAAAAACTAAAGTATCTTGAGAAGTGTGCCGAACCGTACTTTTTTCAGAAGCGTGACGTCGCACGCCTGCGATGCCTTCTCTCCCGATAGTATAGGGTAATGTACAATAAGCTCATAAAGAATAAGGTTCCCGACAATATCCACGCTAAGTGCTCCGTATGATCGCTCGCGCCATCATGACTGTGGTGTGCGTCCTGATCGCCGTGGCCATGGGCGCCTTCGCCTTCCGCAAAGTGAAAGAACTGCACGTACGCGTCAACGTATTCCCGGCCTGCCCGAACATCGTTCACATCGTAGTTCTTCAATGCCATTGCCCTGTCGAAGCGACGCTTCAATTCCGGAAAATCCTCCTTCGGAACCAGGTCAGCTAATGGATCGAGACTTCCGAGTTCTATGGATTTGTCTGCAGCGAGAATTTTCTCATCCACTGGTGTACCTGCGGGCAGAACACCGGTATAGGGGACACCTTCTCCAGCCCTGTGGATCCTGACTAAAGTTTCGAAGAAGTAATTGTCAGCGAGCGCTCTGGCTTCAGGACCTAGCGCCCTGACCTTCGTTGTTCGTTCGAATGCGTCTCTGATTTCCGCTTCATCGGCAGCGGGCACCCAGATGAGAACATAATTAACATTATTCTCTTCCAGGGCTTTGATTGCGGCCGCAACTACGGGCCCATCTTTGGTGTCACAATGCGCAAAAGACGCTTGTGAAAGCATCCCCAGACCTGCAAGAAGCAGGATTGATAAAGTAAACCGTCCCATGTCGTCAACTGATAAATGTTCTTCAAGTTACGTTGACACTGTTGTGAGCGGTATGATTCTGATCACGCGCTTAAATGAAGAATATCAGCCTCTGAAGGAATTCACTGGTTAAGCATAGCCTCTATCAATGGTTCGCGAACCTCAACAAATTTGTCGCTATTGGAAAGAAATATCACAACGATATCATCTTCGATGCCCCGCATGATTTGAGATCTGAATCCGCTTGCCCCTCCCGCATGGCCAACGAAAATGTGCCTTCTGCCATTGATCTCGGGGTCGTTTATATACCAGCCCAACCCATATCTCACTTTTTCACTATAGGGTGTAAACACCATCTTCAAACTGCCTTCTGAAAGCAGGACCGAATTGTTCAATGCCTGATGCCATTTGAACAAGTCCTCGACCGTAGAATAAGCCCCGGCCGCTGAAAATGATTGGGAAATATCCCAATACGGCGCGCCTACGAACCCGTCTCCCTGTTTCACATAGCCAGTAGCCATGCCCTTGAGAATAAGGCTATGGTTGTAGTAGCCCGAACTACTCATCCCCAATGGATTGAATATTTTTTGGTCCAGTAGAGTAGCATAGTCAGTCCTCGTCACTTTCTCAAGGATCACACCCAGCAGATAGTATCCAACGACGTTGGAGTATCGGAATTCAGTCCCCGGAGCAAACTCCAAATCCGACTGGCAATACGTTTTGACAAACTCCTCCCTCTCCATGGGTTTGTATCGCTCGGTTAGTTCGGGATTTGGAATGCCGTGAGTATGTGTCAACAGGTGTCTTATCGTGATTCTCCCTCCAGTGTCTCTTCTGAAGTCAGGAAGGTAGTTTGCAATAGGAGCATCCAGGTTAAGGATTCCATTCTCGACCTGCTGCATGACGAGGACAGCCGTAAACTGCTTTGTCATTGAACCGATCAAAAATTTCGTTTCAACTCCATTTGGTATGTCGAAGGATCGGTTTGCTTTTCCATACGCCTTCTCGAAGACTATCTGTCCATTTAGCCCGACCAGAACTACACCGCTTAGATTTTCCCTGCGATCGATTTCCTGAAGCACTTTGGAAATCGCCTCCACCTGCCCAAATGTTGCAGTGGTCGTCAGCAGAAAGATTGCACTTATCAGTAGCCTCATGGTCAAGGTATTTATTGAACACAACACCTGGCGGGACCCCCTGGGGTTCTTCTCCTCCACGCGACTCGTGGGCCATCAATTATTCCTCAAAAACCTTCAACAACATTCCAGGCGACCCTCCTCGGGAACATCCCGGATACCATTGTGATTGACTTGATAGATCCCGCTTTTGCCCGGGGATATTACTTCACTCGCGTATTCTTAAACCGTCCAAGCAATCCCAAGCCGACATTAGCCAGAAAAAAGATCTGACCGAATAGAAACAACAGAGCAAGTACCTGCATGGCCTGGCCGATGATTTCATACTCCCCACGGAAACCTGGCAAAGGCATCAGACCAATAAAAAGCAAAGCCAAAATCAATACGACCGGAACGACGGTGGTGAGAACATGTACCCACGTGAAGGCTCGGGAGTAAAGAATTTCGCTTGCTGCCAGGTATACCAACCAAAACGACAGCAGGAAAAAGAGAACGAACCACACCATGCTGTCCAATGGAACGTTAAACATGACCTTCTCGCGAAGGTCCACATTAACAATAGGCGTAAGGGCAAGCCCAAATAACAGGACCAACGTTGCAAACAAGAGCAGAACGAAGGGATCCTTTTTCAAATTCAATGATGTCTTCATAAGGGCTTTGTGTTTAGAATAAAAGTACGCCTTTTTCCCACTAAAGGCGATCCGTTTCCGGGCCTGCTACCACGAATTTTCCGGATATTGTGACATCATCGTCCGTGGATGCTGACCGACGACTTAACGATCTGCTCCAATACATCGAGGTTAAGATCGGACAATTTGTTAAAGTAAATGCAAGACTTGGATTTTTTGAACTTACCCAACGCGTTAAGAAGCTTTTCATCTTCATGTCCCGGCACAGTAACATAGAGGGTCAGCTGGGCCTTTCTGGGTGAAAACCCTACTATGGGAGCATCTCCTTCGTGACCACTTGCATACTTGTAATGGTAACTCCCGAATCCAATGATAGACGGTCCCCACATTCTCGGCTCAAACCCTGACCATTTGCGCATGAGTTCAATGAGACGAAAGCTTTCCTGCTTCTTTTCTTCCTTGTCGACAAACGCGTTTACGAAATCAACAACGCTGGCGTCCGTTTCGGCTGTTTTGTTTTTGCGCGGCATACAAGAATAGGTTCGATCCGCTCAACAGGGCGGGATTGTTTGTAAAACAATTTAACCGCGCTACTTTATTCTCCCCTCCAAATAAGTACAAATTTTTCTGTCAATAATACTATTTTACAATATTATCATAAATAATATCTATTAAAATATACTATTTTTACAATTAATGTCGAAAACGATCAAATTGAAGCCTATTTCGAAGGATCTCATTATTGAACGGATGCGGTTCGAGAACCCCTGGTGGGTGTCGGCTTCCATTGACCGAGACTACAGCCAGCTGCCCCGCCGGCCTTACTTTAATTTATTTTTTCCCCTGGTCAATGAAACAGATGTGCGGAGGGCGGTGGTGTTGATGGGGCCGCGGCGCGTCGGAAAAACGGTGATGATGCACCATGCCATTGAAAAGTTGATTCAGTTGAGTCAGCCGAAACAAAAGATCTGCTACATCGGCATCGACAATCCCATCTATCTGAACATTTCCCTGGAGCAACTTTTTTTGCTGGCCACAAAAGCAGCCGGCATTGAAGAGACCAAAGGATGGTTTGTATTCTTTGACGAGATACAATATCTCAAAGACTGGGAAGTGCATTTGAAAGTGTTAGTGGACAGTTATCCGCACACAAAGTTCATTGTATCAGGATCTGCCGCCGCCGCCTTGCGCCTGAAGAGCAGCGAAAGCGGCGCCGGCCGGTTCACAGAGTTTATGCTCCCGCCGCTGACGTTTCATGAATACATACACATGAAAGGATACGCGGACCTTATCCGTCCTTCTGCCGTTACGTGGAACGGCCATGTCAGTCGCTTTTACACTACGATCAACATCAAAGCAATTAACCGCCACTTCATTGATTACATCAATTTCGGCGGCTACCCGGAAGTGATCTTCTCGGAAAAAATCCAGGCAAACCCCGGTCGTTATATTAAAAGCGATATCGTCGACAAAGTATTGTTGCGCGACCTGCCCAGCCTGTATGGTATACAGGATGTGCAGGAATTGAATGCATTCTTTACCACGCTGGCCTACTATAGCGGTAGTGAAGTTTCCCTGGACTCACTTTCAAAAGGCAGCGGTGTGCAAAAGAACCTTTTAAAGAAATACCTGGAATACCTGGAGGCAGCATTTCTCATCAAAGTGGTTCATCGCATCGATGACAATGCAAAGAAATTCCAACGCGCAACATTCTACAAAATATTCCTTACCAACCCTTCGTTGCGAAGCGCGCTCTTTTCACCGCTTGACGCCAGTGACGAAGCGCTGGGCAATATGGTGGAGACCGCCATCTTCGCTCAGTGGCTGCACCGTGAATGGTTCACACCATGGTATGCGCGGTGGACGGCCGGGCGATTTCAGGGTGAAGTGGATATGGTTGGGCTGGATCCGAAAAAATTTAAACCGCTCTGGGCGTTGGAGATAAAATGGACGAACCGCTTCTATGAGCGCCCCGATGAACTTAAAAGTCTTGATCACTTTTGTGAAAAGAACAACCTGAAATCAGCGCTCATTACCACCATCGATAAAGAGGGAAATCTTCGCTATAAAGACATGGATTATACATTCGTACCGGCGGCGATGTATGCGTACGTTATCGGGCTGAACACCCTCGAGAAGAAGAAAAGCAAAGGTTAGCGTACTCTGCCATCAGCAATGATTTCATCTGTTTAGCTGGGAGTTATTTAAAACGGGCGCACGATTCAATTTTCCAACATCTTCCCGTGAACTGGACAATAATTCCACGACCCATTCATTTTCTCCTTGTCGACCGGGCAAAATTTCGGGGGCATAAGGGTCACCAGCGGGAGCTTCCAGAAAAACTCAGCGTTTGAATGCGATACTTTAAACTCGCCCTTGCGCTTTGCTTGGACCAGATTCTTCCCGTCTTCATCCTTCACTTTAAAAAAGTAATAGTGGAGTCCCTGTCCCATTTGTCCGAGCGTTTGAGCAAAAATTGGCTTCATACTCTCCGCGACAGTCAATACCTCAGCATCAATCTGGTCATCCGCAAGGGGAAAATATTCCAGGCTGTCGCCGACAAGAACGGTAATTGATTTGCCTATTTCTTCCTCCGAGGCAAAATTCATTGTTCCGTCGGGATTTACACTTAGGTCGCACGCCCAAAGCACTAAGTAATCTTCAAACAAGATCTCGACCTGCTCAATCGTCTCTTGCGAAATGCCTCCGTAGTCCTTCAACGAGATCCTCCAGTATTCCGTTGGAATCCACCATACCATGCTCATCTTGTTATCCCTTTTATTCCATTGCTGAATCTCTCTCATTAAATCCATAAGGCTGACTTCCGTCTCTGTTTGTCCTATAGTCGTCAACGGAATACTTAAAAGGAATGCAAGCAGCAGTACTTTCATCATTTTTTGTGTCGAAATCATCGGGGATCCTCTCAATATTCATCCATTAGCTAGATGCGCCGCCGGTCACCTTTATACGCTCAGAAGCCCTACTGTAACCACTTTTGTACCGGTGGTTCCGTGCTGCGCCGGCTTCACTACAGGCATTTGCTATCACACGAAGCCTTTATCGGCGGTAGACAGAGTTCTTCAATTCTTCGAAGTCGTCTCGGCGTATGTGTTCCATGCACGCAAACATAGTTTCAGGTTAGACCATATTATTACCCCAACTTTTCGCTATAAGCAATTGCCTATACATCCCAATTGACTTATGGGTACAAAGCATTTTTGTCTCCGAAGGTTTCTGCAAGCATCCTGATATAACTTAAGAAATCTGGGCGATCATTTACAGTTTAATCAGCCCCATCCTCATGGCTGTACTCACAATCTCGGTGGAGTTCTTGGCAAGGAGCTTTCGCTCTAGTCTCAATTTTTTGGTTTCTACCGTTCGCTCGGTATAGTCCATTTTTGAAGCAATCTCCTTACTTGTTAATCCTTGTGCCAACAATTCGATAATTTCCACTTCCTTATCTGAGAGATCAATAATGGGTGCGCGTCGCTCATAAATGAGCTTCTTAATTGCATTGTTGAATTCAGTTGGATAATATATTCCGCCATCCAATACAGTATCAATAGCATTTAGTAGCTCCGATGGATCAATACTTTTTGGAAGATAGCCTTGCACACCTTGCTTAAGCAAATCGTATACTAATGCAGGCTCATTATAGATTGTCAGGACAATGATTCTTATTGCTTCTTTCCGTGCACGGAAATAGGATATTACTTTGAAGCCATTCATTACGGGCATATTAATATCTAGCACCATCAGGTCGACCTTCCTCTCCTTGCAGAATTCTATTGCCTCCTGACCATTGATTGCTTCGGAAACATTGAATTTCCTATCAGATGTTTGAAGCAAAGTTGCAATGCCAGTTCTGAACAGGGCATGATCATCCACCAATAAAATGCGAGGGTCTTGCATAGCTTTTTGTCACAACGGTGTATTTATACTACGAAAAAATCAGCAATAAGACAACAATATGGCTATCCGATTTCCACAACAACGATGTAATATTTGACGCAAATGATTCAGCCATTTGAAGGGGGCAGGTTTCCGATCTAAAAATACATTCGCAACATTACTCGGCTGATTCATTGGCGGTTATGGTCTAAGAGTGATTACCTGGCTCAAGATGCAGCTGTCAGGAATTTACGACAAGTTGTCCATGTAGGTATTTCATTTTCAGCAGCAATGTTAATCCGAAAATACGAGTCAATTTGGTCTTGAAGCCGGCTGAGGAATTATTGATTCACTCAAAATTAATCTCTATGAAACACAAATCAGTATTCATTTTGACAGTATTGCTATGCTTTATCGTTGTCGCATCGCGAGCACAAAATCAGCGAGCTAATGTCGT
>DATGQD010000046.1:0-72948 GCA_035304385.1 Cyclobacteriaceae bacterium | reverse complement strand
ACTATAGCGGTGGGAATCACCTCTTCCCATTCCGAACAGAGCAGTTAAGACCACCAGCGCTGATGGTACTGGGATAAAACCTGGGAGAGTAAGTCGTTGCCTTTCTTTTACAAAAGCCCCGGAGCGATCCGGGGCTTTTTTATTGAGCGAGACGGGCGCCCTGCCCCTGCCCCTGCCTCTGCTATTGTCATTCTCCCCCGTCCCTTCTATCTTTCGCTTTTGATTCCATGTAAGACCATACTTTTGCTGTGAAACGAACACCCCTGCTCATTACCATAGGAATCATCGCATTGATAGCAGGAGGTCTTTTCGCCTACCAGAAATTTTTCAGGCCACAAAAACTAACTCCCTGGGATCTTATCCCCTCCGGAGCCGTCGCCGTATACGAAGCCAGCACCTGCCAGGAATGTATCGAGCCCGTAAAGGCGACGTCCATCTGGCAGATCATTATGAAGGCCGCCCTCCACAATAAAAACCGCGACTCACTGCAAAATATCGTCAGCCTGCTCAACAACCAAAAGCCCGGAACCCTCGTCTCCCTCCACGTCACACGCAAAGACGACTTCGACTTTATATTCTACCTGCCCCTCACCGATCAAAACGAACGCCTGCTTGTCGAGGCAAACGTCGCCGACTGGAGCGGAAAGCCCAACATCCGTACCGCACAACGTACATTCAACGCCGCTACCATACACGAGCTCTCCTCCGCGGACGCAACGTTCTCCTGGACGCTCCTCGATAATGTATGGATCGGCAGCTTTACTCCCTTCCTCATCGAAGACGTCATCCGCGTTTTCGGAAGCGACGACCGCTCCACTTTCCGGCAACGACTCGGCAGCATCTACCAGATGCCCAAACTCAAAAACGACGCCGGAAACCTCTACATACACCTCCAAAACTTTTCACGATGGCTCTCCGTATTCTCACCCGAGATCAACGCCGACCTTATCCGCCACTTCGGAAGAGCCGCCGTACTCGACATCAAGGCTGCGCAAAAAAATCTGGTACTCAACGGCTTCAGCATCGAGGAAGGTAGCGCCGGCTCCGTGTTGACGGTCTTCCGAGACCAGTTCCCTACTTCCTTCGATATCAAACAGTACGTCTCCAACCGTACAGTTTTCCTGGCAACGTATGGCATAAGCGAAGGGCTCGACTTCGGTGTTCGCCTCAGCCGATACCCGGAACGCCGCAAGGTGCTGGAGGATACACTCATCCAACTCGCGCGAACACTTAATGTCAACCTTCGCGATCTCTATACCGCTGTAGATAACGAGGTGGGTGTATGCTACGTAGAGTCCAGTCGGAATGACCTTTCCCGTGTCCTTATCGTTGAAACTGAATCGCCCGACACGTGGATGTCGACGCTCAACCGAATGGCATCCCGCTTTAGCGTCGATACTGTGTTCTTTGAACCGTTCGGCGACTACGAGATCCGTGAGCTCCCTGTCTTTCGGTTCCCCGAAAAACTATTCGCGCCCTTCGTCAACGGATTCGATCACAGTTACTATACCGTGGTCGGCAATACCATCCTCATCGGTGAAGACCTGGAGGAACTAAAGGCATTCCTCGAAGACATTGAACAGGAGGAAACCTGGGGCAAGTCTGTAGCTCAGAACCGGTTCCTCGAGTCCACCCTGCTCGAATCCAACGTGAGCCTCTACATCAATACGCCGAGGATATGGAACATTCTCCGCGGTTCACTCAACGAAAAGTGGGTCACGTTCATTCGCGACAACCGCAGCCTCCTTTCCTCCGTGGGCATGGGTGCGATTCAGTTCAGCCACCTCAACGAAAGTTTTTACACCAACGTCGCCTGGCAGTACGAGCCGTACGAACCCCGTACACCAACGCCGCGCCAGGAACAAATGCTGGTCACCACATTCCATGCCCCACTGCGTGGGCATCCTTTTGTCGTCCGCAGTCACGTCGACAGGTCGCTTGAGGTCCTCGTGCAGGATTCCCTCAACCACATCCACCTGGTTTCTTCCACAGGCAACGCCCTTTGGTCAAAACAAATGGAAGGCCCCATCATCGGCGAGTTGTTCCAGGTCGACTACTACAAAAACGGCAAGCTTCAGTATCTGTTCGCGACGGAAGGCAAACTTCATATTATCGACCGTCTCGGTAACTACGTGCCACCGTTCCCGGTGGACGTGCCTGCAAAGGATATTGAATACCTGAGCCTGGTCGACTACGACCACAGCAAAAACTATCGCTTCCTAATTACCGACAAGTCGGGCAAGATCTGGATGTTCGACAAGCAAGGCACGAACCTGGAAGGCTGGACGCCCAATAATGTTGAAGATAACCTTTTCACGTCCGCACGTCATCACCGTATTCGCGGTCGCGACTACCTCATCGCCATTCGCCGTGATGGCCGCGCCTATCTGAAGAACAGAAGAGGGGAGATGCAACGGGGGTTCCCGCTCAATCTCGATGCGCGTCCTGCCGGCGACTACTTCCTCGAAGTGGGAAGCACGATCGACAAGTCCGATTTTATCCTTGTATCCAGCGACGGGTTTAAGATCCGCTTCAACCCCGCCGGAAAAATTCAATCCCGCGAAACACTCATCAAATCTTCGATCAGTTCGCGGTTTAGCCTCGTCAAAGAACGGAACGGAAAATCATACTGTATCGTAAGGCAGGATCCGGGCAACCTGACAATACTTGACGCCAACGGCAAAAGCGTCGTCACCAACCCCTATCTCGGAATGAACCCCGTTGTCGTCCGTTATTACGACTTCGGTGCAGGCAGCGTGTATTACTCCCTTACCGACCAGCTTCAGAACCTCACTTACATTTACGATGAATCCGGCGCGTTGCTTACTTCTCCGCCGGTGGAAAGCAGTTCTTGCGATTTACAGCCGTCGAAATCAGGCAAAGTGACCGCATATCTTACATACAAAGGCTCTCTTATGGTCAAACCCTTGCCTTAAGGGTTACCTTCCTCATCATTACGTATTCAATTTCTTGAACACCAATACGTTTGATCATGAGGACGATTATCCTTTCTACTGCTGTCTTCCTGTTGGTTTCCATCGCTGTCCAGGCACAACAGATTCATGTCGGCCTTACTTCGGCATACAACGCGACCTTCGTACTGGATAAAGGCCTGTCGCAAGATCCGCGATACCAGGGCGAGTATACGTACAACCTGGCACCCATCGGATTTTCCTTTGGGGTCGAATTTGGCAGAACCTTTGGCCTCTCGCTGGAGTCGATCCTTTCAAAGCAGGGACAAATCTATCAGATCCTTGATGCCGCAGAACAAATCAAAGGGCAGCGGGAAATCAGCCTCAGCTACGTTCACCTGCCGCTGCTTATGCGATTTCTGAGCGGTGGTACCGCTGCCGTGAGAACCAACTTTAACCTGGGACCCCAGCTCTCATTCCTTACTGAAGCCGTCGAGCGTATGGACTACCAGGCAGGTACCTACACGATCCCCAACGATCCTGCTTTCGTGCTTCCGGACGGTGCCGTCGATAATGGCGACGGAACGTACACCGCTCCCGGAATGGAGCCTTCGGAGATCATGAGCAAGAAAGCCAACCAGTTCCGTGATATGGAATTCCAGATTGCTGCCGCATTTGGAATAGACATCGACCTGGCGAAGCACCTTTTTCTCAGCACACAGATCCGTGCAAACTACAGCCTCACGGATATGCGTACCGGCGATGTGATCGATAGTATCCAAGGTGGGGAAGGCAAAGACCTTTTTAGCCACCGCGCGAACATGCTCGTCGGCTTGCAGGTAGGCCTTCACTATACGTTTGGGGTCACCCGTTCCTTCAGGTACAGAAGGTAACGCTTACAGCTGATCCAGGAAGTCCGTGATGGCGGAATAGATCCGCTTGCAATCGTCATCTGTGATCACATAGGGAGGTACCGTGTATACTACGTTACCCAGCGGCCGCAACAGTATGTCGCGATCCAAAAAATAACGATACATACCGGCGGCTATGCTGTTGTCGTATCGCGTTTCCCCCGCCTCCACTTCAACCGCAAGAATAGTACCCAGCGACCGCACATCGCGGACACGCGGGTGATGCCGGATGGTTGCCAGAAAGTTCGCATGCGATCGTGTGATTCGCGCAATGGCGGCCTGGCAAGAAGCCTCGTTCAATAAGTGGTAACTCGCGTTCGCGGCAGCACATGCGATCGGGTTAGCCGTATATGAATGACCGTGATGGAATACCCGTTCCTGACCTCCACCTTCAAATGCCTCGTACACCTTCTGTGAAACAGCTGTTACCCCCAGGGGTAGTGTTCCGCCCGTGAGCCCTTTCGAAAGGGCGACAAGGTCCGGTGCATGCTGCAGGTATTCACTGGCAAACATTTTTCCGGTCCGGCCAAAGCCGGTGAACACCTCGTCGGCAATACAAAACACGCCTCTGTCTTTTGCATAACCGATCATGCGATCCAACACATCGGCACTGTATACTCTCATGCCACCGGCTGCCTGCACCAAAGGTTCGTAGATAAAGCAGGCTATGTCGTCCTGTTCTACCACCGACCTGAACTGATGCAATACTTCTGCTTCATTTTCAGGCGTAGGGAAATCGATAAACGCAACCTCGAACAACAGGGGGTGAAAGGGACGGGTGAAGAGTCCACGTTCCCCAACAGCCATAGACCCAAACGTATCTCCATGATATGCGCCCTGTAACGCGACAACCTTGCGCTTTTCAACACCCCGGATATACCAGTATTGCAGCGCCAGCTTGATCGCGACTTCCACGGCGGTGCTGCCATTATCAGAGTAGAATATCCGGCCGTCAGGGAATGGCAATGCCGATCTGATATGCCCGGCCAGTTCGATCGCCGGTTTGTGCGTAAATCCCGCGAAGATTACATGCTCCAGGGCTTCTGCCTGCTGGGCAACGGCTTTTGCAATTTCAGGATGTCCGTGCCCATGCAGATTTACCCACCACGATGATACGGCGTCGAGTATTGCCCGGCCGTCATCCGTATGCAGATAGGCGCCGCGTCCGCCGGTGACGAGAATCGGAGGCTCTTTTTTTGCCAAAGGAGTGAACGGATGCCATACCGATCGCCTGTCGGCTTCCAACCATTCAATGCGATCGCGTTCTATTGTATTGTTCTGCATACCTTTTTACCATTTGTCTGTCGACTGTACCTGCCCTGTCGATGTGCAGCAGTACTTCCAAGCCGGTATGGTGGCGTATGATGCGCTCACTTTCGGCATTGGTTTCGCCGTTAAAGATAATCCCCAACGGCGTTAACCCTCTGCTTCGTAGTGCTTCCACCGTAAGTAACGTGTGGTTAATGCTGCCGAGGTAAAGGTCGGCTACCAGGATTACTGCTGCCCCAAGCCTGGGCGCAAGATCGATAATGAACGCGCTGTCGTTCAAAGGCACAAGACATCCTCCGGCACCTTCGATGACGAGGTCGCGTGCCGTGGAAGGCCGGGAGAAGTCTCCCACACTTATGGTTACGTTCTCGAGTCGCGCTGCTGCATGAGGAGACATAGGATGCTGTAACAGGTATCGCTCCGGATGGATGGTCGTCTTGTCGTTGCTCACCAGCTCCTTCACACGGTCCGCGTCCCGCGGTAGTCCTGCCTGTACCGGCTTCCAGTAGTCGGCTTCTAAGGCTTCACACAATATCGCCGAGACGAGGGTTTTTCCGCTATCGGTGTCTATACCGGTTACAAAGAGATCCATTTTGTCGTGCTATCAAACATCGTATCGGATGGCTTTCTTTTCATGGCAACAATGAGGATCATGTCGTCCTGTTGGATAGAGCTTGCGATGCCGCGCGGGCCAGCGCCACAATATCTTCATCACGGTTATACACATGCAAACATATCCTCAGACGTTCTGTTCCCGGTCTGACGGTCGGCGATAGTACCGGCCTGACATCATAACCTTGCGATTGGAGCCGGGCTGCAGCCGCTCTCGTTTGTTCATTGCCCCCGATGATCACGGGTTGAATGGGTGTGCCGCTGTGGGTGTCGAATTCACAATGTTTGCGGAAGAGGTTGATCTTGTCTGCCAGAATGCTTTTCAATTCAGGACGCTCGCGCAAGAATTGAAAACTACACTGAATGGCCGCCAGGCTGTGGTCAGCCATCGCTGTGGTATAAATAAAGGGCCTGCTGAAATTGACCAGGTAATTGCGTACTGTTTCCGGGCAGCAGACACATGCGCCATGAATACCCATAGCCTTTCCGAAAGTCAGTATGCGGATCGGTATTTGTTTTTCCAGGCCCAGCGACGTTGCAAGTCCACTGCCGTCGCTACCGAAAATGCCAGTACCATGAGCTTCGTCGAGAATGACGACAGCCTGGTGTTGTTGAGCTAAGTTCACCAGGTCGGCAAGGGGGCATAGGTCGCCGTCCATCGAATATACCGATTCGACTACGATAAATATCGTCCCTTTCGATTTGCCGATCTTTCGCTCCAGATCGTCCAGGTCGTTATGGCGAAAGCTAAAGCGTGCTGCGGGGCTGAGGCGGATACCGTCCTTTAACGAAGCGTGGGCATGTTCATCATACAATACCGTATCGCCTCGTTGCGGAATACAGGAAAGCACTCCGAGATTCGCCATGTACCCGGAGCTGAAAAGCAAGCCAGACGGTGCGCCGCTGAGGCTTGCGACAAAGCGTTCTGCCTCTTCGGCCAACAGGGAATTACCAGACAGGAGTCTGGACCCGCCGCTTCCGTTTCGGGTACGGGTCGAACGGGAAAGGAACGCGTCGATTGCGTTGCGAAGTTCTTCCGAGCGGGCAAGGCCCAGGTAGTCGTTGGATGTAAAGTCTTTCCAACCTTCCGGTACCACCCGGGTCTGGCGGTTTAGACCGCGGAATTGTTGTGCATCTAATTGTGCTTGTATCCTCGCCAGAAAACTATTCATCTGATTGAATCTCTCACCACCACCTTTAGGTTATTTCGAACGCATTTTCTCCAGTTGATCCCACATCTCGGAAGGAATAGACTCCAGGTGGTTGAATTCTCCACCATTTCTCAACCATTCTCCCCCGTCGATGGTGATCACTTCACCGTTGACGTAAGCGGAGTAGTCGGACAACAGGTACGCGGCAAGGTTGGCGATTTCCTGGTGATGCCCCACGCGTTTAAGCGGAATCCGGCGTGCAGGATCGAACTTGTCGGCCAGCTCGCCAGGAAGCAACCGCGACCACGCCCCCTCTGTGGGGAAGGGGCCCGGTGCAATGGCATTTGTGCGGATATTATACCGAGCCCACTCAACCGCCAGTGATCGGGTGAGCGCCAGTACCCCCGCCTTTCCACATGCCGAAGGCACTACATAGCCTGACCCTGTCCAGGCGTAGGTGGTTACGATGTTGAGAAAAACGCCGGGCTGTTTCTTGTCGATCCAGCGCTTTCCGGCAGCAAGCGAAAAGTTGTAGGTACCCTTCAGAACGATATCGACAACGGCGTCGAAGGCGCGGTGGGATAGCCGTTCGGTTGGACTGATAAAATTGCCGGCCGCATTGTTGAGCACACCGTGAAATATTCCGAAGCGCGCTTCGGCCTGGCGTAAAACATTCTCGACCTCTTCGTAGTGACGAACATCACACCCCACCGCCAGAATCTGGCCTCCCGTTTCACCGGCCAGCTCCGTTGCCGTCTGGTTCAGGACTTCTTTCTTGCGACTCGCGATCACCAGATTGCCGCCGAGCTGTAGAATATATTTCCCGATAGACCGTCCGAGGCCAGTACCGCCACCCGTAATAATGATTGTCTTGTCCTTCAATGCTCCGGGCTGCAGCATTCCTTCTGTATGTTTCATAGTCGATGGGTTTGCGTGGGCGGGTGATTCCGCAGCAAATACCGAAGAATTATTTATTTTTTCGAATAATTATGCTTCCCCTGCGTGCGGGATGCCACACCCCGTCCTGGTGAATACCGGCGTCCGGAATCCTGAAATCGGGCTGGCGTAAAAATGTTCGAAAAGGAGAATGCCCTTTTGCGTATATTGGCGACAAAGACCGGATCGCATTTCCAATCAGAGCCAGTGAACCGGATAGTTGGTTTTTTTCTTGTTTTGGGACTGCCTGCGTTAGTTCAGGCACAGAACGTTTCCAGGATTGATAGCCTGAAGGCTGCCCTTCAGACTTCGGAGGGGATTGCGCGGTTCAACCTGCTCAATGACCTGGGGTTCGAGTACCGTCTGTCATATCCCGACAGCACGATCTATTACTGCGAGATGGCCTACGCGCTCGGCAAAGATCTGGGCCTGACCAAAGGGCTTTCCAAATCGCTGAGTTTCATTGGCCTGGCCATGGCGTACAAGGGCGACTATGAAACCTCCTTCGACTACCATACCCAGGCTATCGAACTGGCTGGCGCTGAAGGCGATTCGGTTCAGCTGGGATTTGGCTATAACAATTTCGGGCGCCTTTTTTTCGACCGGGGCGATATGGCCCGGGCCTACAATAATTTTATTCGTGCTGAAGCCATCTTCTCGGCAACCGGCGATGTGGTCGGTCAATCCTACGTCACCCGTAGCCTCGCCAACCTGTACAAATCGCAAAACGACATGGAGAAAGCCCTCCGAATGTCGCTTAAGGCGTATGAACTGAGAAAAGCGACCGGGTCGCCGCGCGGCGTGCTGTCCGCGCTAATGGAACTCGGCCTGGTGTACGAGGCGGTGGGCGACACGGCAAATGCGTTTCGAGCGCTTAGGGAAGCGGATTCCATTGCCCAGGCTAATAACGACAGGATCAGCCAGGCAGAAATCAATCTCGCACTCGCAGAATACCTGCTGAACGGGAAGGACCTGGAGGCCGCGACGGCTGTCGCCAATGCGGCCTTGAGAATCGTTCGCGAAACCGACAACCAACGCCTTTTCCCCCGAACCTACCTGCTGTTGGGCCGGGTCAACTTCGAGCAAGCCAACAATGCCGAGGCAGCCCGATACCTGCAAAAGGTGATCAATGGGCCGGAGGGGACAAGCAATCTGATGCTGAAGCGCGATGCACATTTCTATCTGAGTGAACTGTATAAGCGGCAAGGCCGGAAACAGGCCAGCATTGAGCACTCCAACCAGTATCTGATTCTAAAGGAATCTTTGCAAAACGTTGACCTTACGCGCCAGATCGAACGCCTTCAATTCCAACTCGAAATAGAAAAGCGGGAAAAGGCGCACCAGCTTCTTCAGGCCTCGCACCAGGCGGCGGAGGCTACCATGCACAAACAGCGCTTGCAAAACATCATGCTGGTCATCATTATCGTGTTCATAAGCCTGCTGTCTGCCGTACACTGGTTCAATAGCCGCAAGCGAAGAATGATCAACTACAAGCTTGCTGCCAAGAATGCTGAAATACAGCTGCAACGTGAAGAGATCATTCGCCAGAATGAGAGCCTCTCAAGAAGGAACCTGCAGCTTTCGGAATTGAATCATGAGAAGGATACGCTGATGAGTATTGTGGCACACGATCTTAAGTCGCCACTGAACCGCATCAGCGGTCTCACCGACCTGCTGGAAATGGAAGGTTTCGATCCGCAGGAACAAAAGACGTACATCGGGATGATCAAGAATGCAACGCGTGCAGGCCTGGATCTTATTAAGGATCTTCTCGACGTGAATATGCTCGAAGAAAATGTTTTGCCGGAATATTCCACTGTAACGCTAAGCGAACTCCTGGAGGAAAAAATGGAGTCGCTCAGACCCGCGGCAGCGCAGAAGAAAATCCGCATAGACATCTCCGCGTCCAATCATGCCGTATACACGGATGCCGATTATCTCGGACGAATCATCGATAACCTCGTTTCAAATGCCATCAAGTTCTCTGACAACAATTCGGTTGTGAGTGTCACAGCTGATATCCAGGAGGGGAAATTCCAGATACGGGTAAAGGACAACGGACCGGGTTTTTCAGAAGAGGACAAGCGCAAGCTCTTTCAGAAGTTTACCAAGCTCAGCGCGCGGCCTACCGGTGGAGAGAGTTCCAATGGCCTGGGGCTGGCCATCGTAAAGACGCTGGTCGATCGCCTCGACGGAGAGATCGAGTTGCATTCCCAACTAAAGCAAGGGAGCGAGTTTGTGATCAGCTTCCCTCAGAAACAACATGCGATGCCGGCCTAGAGGCGCCATCACACCTTCTCAAGCGCCTGACCGAGATCAGCTAACAAGTCATCGATATCTTCTACGCCGACACTCAAACGTATCAGTGAGTCGACGAGTCCGCTCTTGATCCGGTCTTCACGCGGAACACTTGCATGGGTCATGGAGGCGGGGTGATTAATGAGCGACTCCACACCGCCCAGCGATTCGGCAAGGGAAAACAGTTGCACGCTTTCCATGAGTTTGACGGCTTTTTCCTGGTTGTCGTCCTTGATCGAGAAGGAGATCATCCCGCCGAAGTCGCGCATTTGCCTAGCCGCTACATCGTGGTTCGGATGATCCTCGAAACCGGGCCAGTATACCTTCCCGACCTTGGGATGGTCTCGCAGGTACCGGGCAACGTCGCGGCCGTTGGAACAATGACGTTCCATTCTCAGGTGCAGCGTTTTAATACCCCGAAGGACGAGGAAGCAATCCTGGGGACCGGGGACGGCGCCGCAGCTGTTCAGAATAAACGCAAGGTCATTGTATAGTCCTTCGTCGTTGGTCACAAGCGCACCCATAATGACGTCAGAGTGTCCGGCCAGATATTTTGTTACCGAATGCATCACGATGTCGGCACCGAGCTTCAGCGGATTCTGCAAGTAAGGAGAGGCAAACGTATTGTCGACTGCAACACGCACACCATTTTCCCTGGCGATCTCCACACACGCCGCGATGTCGACGATATTCATTAACGGATTGGTTGGCGTTTCCAGCCAGAGCAATTTTGTTTTTTCGTTGAGGTAGGGTACGATATTATCCGGGTGTGTCAGATCCAGGAAATGGAATTTGATCCCGAATCGCTCGTACACTCTTCTGAACATTCTGTACGAGCCGCCATAGAGGTCGTTGCTGGTGACGACTTCATCGCCCGGCGAGAGCAATCGGATCACGGCGTCGGTGGCGCCCATCCCTGAGGAGAAGCAAAGGCCGTACTTGCCACCTTCCAGCGCTGCTATGCTGGCCTGAAGGGCATTGCGGGTGGGATTGGCACCACGAGCATAAGCATAGCCCTTGTGCTTTGCGGGTGAATCCTGGACATATGTGGATGTTTGATAGATGGGGGTCATGATCGCCCCTGTAGTAGGATCCGGCGTGACGCCGGCATGAACTGCCTTGGTTCCGAATTTCATAAAGCTGTTATAGTATAAAACGTTTTTCTTCAGCAACAATCCCTTCTTGCTTCCCTGGGGTGGTCAGGGCAGGGGCTAAGCGGGTAATCGGTCTGGGGGTCAGATCACCCGGTTCGTGTCAAATTTCTCAAGGTAGTCGGCAACCCTTTTCACCATCATGCCGCCGAGGGCACCGTCGATGACGCGGTGGTCGTAGGAATGCGACAGAAACATTTTATGGCGTATTCCTATAGTATCGCCGGTGGGGGTTTCGATCACTGCCGGTTTCTTTTGTATTGCTCCTAAAGCGATAATTCCGACTTGTGGCTGCACGATAATGGGTGTTCCCATCACGTTGCCGAAGGAACCAACATTGGAAATCGTGAATGTGCCGCCGACGAGCTCGTCGGGTTTAAGTTTATTGTCGCGCGCCCGCCGGGCCAGGTCATTGACTTTATGGATGAGGCCCTTGAGGTTATACTGATCAGCATTGTGAATCACCGGCACGATCAGGTTTCCGTCGGGGAGTGCAACGGCCATTCCGATGTTGATGGCTTTCCGTTTGATGATCCGGGTACCGTCCACCGATATGTTGATCATCGGATAATCTTTGATAGCCAGCACAACGGCTTCGACAAACATGGGCGTGTAGGTTAGTACTTCGCCTTCAGTCTTGTGAAACTCGCCTTTTACTTTGTTCCTCCAAATTACCAGCGGCGTCACATCGGCTTCAACGAAAGAAGTTACGTGCGGTGCGATGCGCTTGGATGCCACCATCCGTTCGGCAATCATTTTCCGCATGCGATCCATCTCGACGATTTCATCGCCGCCGCTTACCGCTATGGCAGGTTGCGCAATGGTGACGCCCGTTTCGATAGTGCCTGCCTTACGGTTGGCGATATATTCGAGGAGGTCCTTCTTCGTAACGCGTCCTTCAGCTCCGGAACCCGTAAGTGTATCGAGTTCCGCCAGTGGGATATTTTCCTGACGTGCAATGTTCCGTACGAGAGGGGAATAAAAACGACCCGACGCTGTAGACTGCTTTCGAACCTCGGTTGTGGCCCGGGCGCCGTTATCCTCAGTTGGTTGTTGCGCCACCTCCACAGTTTCCAAAACGGGCTCTTCTGTCCTGCCCTCGGGGACTGTTGCTTCGATAATGGCTATGGGGCTGCCTACCTTTACGGTTTCACCCTCTTGCGCAAGGATCTCTTTTAAAATGCCGGCGTGTACGGAAGGGATTTCCGTGTCGACCTTATCCGTAGCTACCTCCAGAACAGACTCGTCTTGTTCGATCTTGTCGCCGGGTTTTTTCAGCCACGTGAGAACGGTCGCCTCCATTATACTCTCGCCCATCTTGGGCATGATTAGTTCTACTTGCGCCATCTTGAAACGGGTTTTGAACCATGGTGCAAGTTATTAGTATTTCAGCGTAGAACAAAGTCTACTTTTCGAAGTTAAAACAAGCCATGAGGTGGCCATGACTACCCTGATTTCAATCAGAATTTTTCGTTGATCAACGTCATTCAGTCCTATCATGACGAGCTCTACCTTGATTACACATTAAACAATACCGTCATGAACGCAACAATGCCTGTGGATTCAGTTCAAGAGAAGGAAAGGAAGTCCACCACAAGGAAGGTAAAGTATGTATACAGTTTCGCCGAAGGCGATGGTAACAATAAAAAGCTATTGGGGGGCAAAGGCGCCAATCTTTGTGAGATGACGCAGATCGGATTGAATGTGCCGCCAGGTTTCGTGATCACCACGGAAGCGTGTCTTGAATACCTGGCATCGCCCGACCGGAATCTTCCGGGGGGATTGATGGACGAGGTTCGTGAGCACATTCGGCGTGTGGAAGAGGCGAGTGGCAAGCGTTTCGGTGACGCCGAGAACCCGCTCCTCGTTTCCGTTCGTTCCGGATCGGCATTGTCGATGCCGGGAATGATGGATACTATCCTGAACCTGGGCCTGAATCGGGAAACGCTCAAGGGTCTTATCAAGCGAAGCGGCAATGAGCGGTTCGGCTATGATGCGTACCGACGGTTTATTCAGCTCTTCGGAAAGGTGGCATTGGGTGTTCCCGACGAAGCGTTTGACCAGCACTTTGAGGAAGTAAAGCAAAGAGCGGGCGTCAAGGCCGACATCGGGCTCACCGCGGAAGATCTTAAAGAGGTGAGTGATCGTTTCCTCAACGTCGTTCAGGAAACGCTGGGCAGACCCTTCCCCGAGGATGTCTATGAACAACTTGAAATCGCCATCAAAGCGGTCTTTAACTCGTGGATGGGAAAACGTGCCGTAGACTACAGGCGCGAGTTCAAGATCACACCGGATATGGCAAACGGTACCGCGGTCAACGTTGTCACGATGGTATTTGGTAACATGGGCAACGACTCGGCGACGGGCGTAGGCTTTACCCGCGATCCCGGCACAGGAGAGAACGTAATGTTTGGCGAATACCTGGTCAACGCGCAAGGTGAAGATGTCGTGGCCGGTATCCGGACACCCAAACCGGTAAGCGAACTGGCCGATGAGATGCCTGAACAATACGCGGAACTCGAAAAGCTGCGTGAAAAACTCGAGCAACATTACCGCGAGGTACAAGACTTTGAGTATACGATCGAACACGGTGTGCTCTACTGCCTGCAGACGCGCAACGGCAAAATGAACACCACGGCGTTGGTCCGCACGTCTGTGGAAATGGCCAACGAAGGTCTGATCACCCGCGACGAGGCTCTCATGCGTATCAAACCCGACTTGCTGGAGCAATTGCTTCACCCGACGCTTGACCCTTCCAGCGATGTCAAGCCGATCGCCAAAGGCCTCCCCGCGTCTCCCGGTGCGGCATCAGGACACGTCGTCTTCGACGCCGACCGTGCCGAGCTGCTGGGACGCGCAGGAGAGAAGGTGATCCTGGTCCGAGAAGAAACCAAGCCTGAAGACATTCATGGATTCTTCGCAGCGCAGGGGGTGCTTACCAGTCGCGGAGGAAAGACATCTCACGCGGCTGTTGTCGCACGAAGTATAGGCAAACCGTGTGTGGCAGGGGCTGAAGGTATTCATGTCGACGTGAATCTCCGCACTGCACAGATCGGAGAGAAGACCATTCACGAAGGCGACTACATTACCATCGACGGCACCACCGGGTATGTGTATCCCGGCGTCATCGCAACAGTGGAGCCGGAGTTTTCGAAGGAACTTCATACCATTCTCGCATGGGCGGACGAGGTCGCGTCACTCCAGGTGATGGCAAACGCCGACACACCCGAAGCAGCGTCGAAGGCATTGAGTTATGGAGTGAAAGGTATCGGACTGTGTCGAACGGAACGCATGTTTAACGCGGTGGATCGCTTGCCTGTCGTCCTTGAAATGATCCTGGCACCCACCGCAGAAGTTCGTGCCGCCGCACTTGAACGCCTGAAGGAAATGCAACAGAACGATTTCCGCGAAATCCTCATGGTCATGGGATCTCGCCCAGTCACGATTCGTCTTCTTGATCCGCCCATTCACGAATTCCTCCCCACGAGTGAGGTGCTGACGCAGGAGCTGGATCATCTTCACCACCTTCGCGAGACGGTCAGCGGTGTCGCTAACCTCTTCGGCAGCTTGCGAATGTTGAATGCTGACCTGGCCATCGCGGAAAAATCACCGCTCCCGTTCAACATGGATGGTGTGCAGCTGGTAGAGCAAGCCATCGAAAAGAAGGAACAGATGCTACGGAAGGTGAAGGAGCTTCATGAGGTGAACCCCATGCTTGGTCACCGTGGTGTGCGTCTGGGTCTGACCTTCCCCGAAATATACCGGATGCAAATTGCTGCTATCCTTGAGGCCACGGCCGACTGTATAGAAAAAGGAGTGAAGGTCAATCCCGAAATCATGGTCCCGCAAGTCTGCACGGCGGAGGAACTCAATCAGGTTAAGTCGTTGGTCGACGAATTACGGTCGGAGATCGAAAGCAGAAGCAAGGTTAGCCTTACCTTCCGGTTTGGCAGTATGGTTGAAGTTGTGCGGGCCTGCCTTGCGGCAGACGAGCTTGCGAAGGAAGCTGACTTCTTCTCCTTTGGCACCAACGACCTCACTCAGGCTACGTTCAGTTTCTCGCGGGAAGACGCGGAAAACAAATTCCTGCCCCAATACATTGAAAAGGGGCTGTTGAAAGACAATCCATTCGAAGCGCTTGACGAAACAGGGGTGGGACGGCTGATGAAACTCGCGGTTACCGAAGGAAGGCAAGCGAAGCCTGATCTTAAAATTGGGATTTGCGGCGAGCATGGTGGCCATCCGGCGTCGATTCACTTTTGTCACAAGCTGGGACTCGATTATGTGTCGTGCTCATCACCCAGAGTTCCAGTAGCACGCCTTGCAGCAGCTCAGGCACGACTGGTGGCGATGAAAACAGCGGGCTGATGATATAAGGGAGTTGACGCCGCAACGGGATGCGGGGTTTAACCTTGAATGTGCAGCCGGACCATGTTCAGCACGGCGGTGGTTGTAAGCCTGATGTTTACGAGGCGATCCTTCGCGAGCTGGAGCTTTCGCGTCTGGACACCATTCCCATCGGCGCAGGCAATCCATATCGTGCCCACGGGCTTCTCTGGTGTGCCGCCGTCGGGTCCGGCAATACCGCTGGTAGCCACGCCCAGGTCGGTGCCAAAACGTGCTCGTACACCCATGGCCATCTCGCCGACGGTTTGTTCGCTCACGGCACCGTATTGTGTGAGGGTGTCGGGACTTACACCAAGCATTTTTATCTTGATGTCGTTCGCATACGCGACGACGCTACCGAGAAAATATGCGGACGCTCCGGGAACGGAAGTGATCGCATGGGAGAGATACCCTCCCGTACAACTTTCCGCGGCGGACAGGCTAAGCCCTTTCTCCAGTAATAGGTTACCGACTACTACTTCCAACGGTTCATCTGAGAATCCGAATATGTACGACCCGGCAAACGGAATGAGGGCTTCCCGCAACGCGTCGATCTCTTTTTGGATTTTCGCTCTGTCGTCGCCGAAACCGGTAAGCCTTAACCTCACGCCGCCCTCGCCCGGTAAGTAGGCTAAGCGTATGTGATCGGGAAGGCTTTGTTCCCACGATGCAATTTTTTCAGCGAGGAACGACTCTCCGATGCCCGCAGTACGAATCATCTGGTGAACAATAACGGGCATCACAAACCTGCGGCGCAACCTGGGGATGACCTGCTCCTGCATCATGTGAACCATCTCATATGGAACACCCGGCATGGAGACGAATATTTTTCCTCTTTGATCGAACCACATGCCAGGCGCGGTTCCGTACGGATTCGAAATCATCTCACAGCATTCCGGCAGGGCCGCCTGTTGGCGATTGAGTTCGGTAAGTTCACGGCCTCTTCTCCGGAAGAACTCGGTCACGTCCTTCAACGCGCCTTCATGGATGCGGATCGCGCAGCCGAAATATTTGGCCAGGCAGGGTTTGGTAAGATCGTCGCTGGTAGGCCCCAGGCCACCGGAGATGAGAATGATATCAGCGCGCGATTCTGCTTCGGCAAAGCTCTTGAGGATATCACGCTCGTTGTCACCCACGGTGGTACGCCGCACTACACGTACCCCGATCTTGTCCATTTCGCCGCTAATGTAATGCGAGTTTGTGTCCAACGTCTGACCGTACAACAGTTCGTCGCCGATCGCCAGTATCTCTGCCTTAACGATTGCCATGGAATTTAATCACGCAAATTATCTTGCCGGAATGTGATAGCGTCCGAAAAATACCGCAAATATCGGTTTCGGCGTTTATTGACAGGGATAAGATTCATACCTTTTGAACACAATGGTAAAATCCGTTATGAAAAGAACATTCCTGCTGCTGGCTGTCGTGCTGGGCTCCTGCACGACGGCACAAATCAACCAGGCGATCGGCGATGTAAACAGGACTCTGGGGAGCTCGCCCACGTCTTCGGAAGTCGCGGAAGGCCTTAAGGAGGCGCTGATCAAAGGCGTGTCGTGGGGTGCGGACCTGGTGTCGCAAACAGATGGCTACTTTGGAAATCCTGAAATCAAGATTCCATTTCCACCGGATGTCAAGAAAGTTGAGGACCGACTCCGGCAGATCGGGCTGGGTGGCGAAGTCGACAAGTTTATCCTTACCCTAAACCGCGGCGCTGAGGACGCTGCACGCGAGGCCAAGCCTATTTTTATAGACGCGATCAAGTCGATGACGATACAAGACGCCTGGAGCATTTTAAGAGGTGAAGATGATGCGGCCACACAATACCTTCGGCGGACGACGGGTGAACGGCTTGCCGAGAAATTCAAACCCGTGATCAAGGCTTCTCTCGACAAGGTCAATGCCACACGCTATTACAGCGACATAGTCACAACCTACAACCGCATTCCCCTCGTGGAGAAAGTCAATCCTGACCTGGACGACTACGCCACAAACAAGGCGATCGATGGCTTGTTCGTTATGATCGCGAAAGAAGAAAAGCGTATCCGCGAGGATCCCGTGGCACGAACCACTGAGCTTTTGAAAAAAGTTTTCGGAGCACGATGAGAATAGATGCAGACGCAGGGGCCCCTGCTCCTGCCTCTACTCCAACGGTTCCAGGACGACCGCAAGAAGTGCTCCCAACGCACGGTCAACGGCAATAAATTTCCCTGGCTTTGCCGATTGGCTTACCGTCGTGCGTTTCACTACCGCTTTCTTGCCAAACGCCCGCACGCTGTAGTAGGCAGGGAGCTGGTTGGGCTTCCAGGTGATCCACATCACCGTGCCGGTTATCGTTCCCTTCATGAGCTTGGCGCGCTCCCCCTCTCCAAGGGTGTGTTTGACGTAAGTGCCGTTTCGGATGTTCCGGACCTGTCCGTTGAGTTCGAAAGCGTCGTGTGTTGTGTGCCCATAGAGGTCGCCCCCAAATACATAAACGGTGTTGAGCGGCTTCAGTAAATTGTTTTTGCTCACCGCATCGTCATTAAGGAAGTACAGGTCGGCCGTGAGCGTGGCACCGGGCTTGTCGAAACTGATGAGACGAAACGCGTTGGCGCCGCTTCTTCGTGCACGTGTCTCTAATTCGCGGTATATGGACCGTAGCGATGGCGTATTGCCCGATGCAACCCGGATGCGTCCCACATACTCCAGTTGTACGGTGTCGAGGTCTTCTTCAATAAAATGAAAAGGCGCTTTGAAGGTCACCTTGTGTCCGCTATTGAATGGTCCTTTCAGGAACTCACTTTCCTGGGCATATGCCGGCAATACCAGTATCCACAGGATGGCTATAAGAATGTGTCTTTTTTGTTTCATGGGGGCTATTGAGCCGGAAAGGTAAGACCTGTCGGATCAATGTCCAATGGCTAATCTGTCGGTACTGGTTTCATGCGCAGTTGCGTATGAGATCAAACGGTGCGGAATTTACCTTTGAAATCGTTTGAAATTATCCATATTCGCCTTTACCTGATCCCCAATCCTATGAAATGGAAACTTCTCGTCACGCTCGCCGTCGTCTGCATTGTTGTGGCTTACGGCGTGGTGTTCACCCCCGGTGTCATTAAGCCGAAGCTGTTGTCGCTTCCGTATGTGCTCTGGACCGGCATATTCCTCACCGGTGTGCTCGTGCTCCTGACCTATCTGGGCGCCCGCTATTTTCCTCACCATGACGACTGAGTGATATGACGGGATGGTTGATCTTCTTCTTCGCAATCTTCATTGCCCTGCTCATCGCCGCGTCGGTTAAGTCGTACAAAAGGAATAGGACATCCGACGAGTTCATGCTTGCGGGATCGAACATTGGGGCAATCCTGGGCTTCCTGACATTTGCTGCGGCCTTGTTCAGCGCCTTCACATTTCAGGGCATGCCTGATTTCTTTCGCAACCACGGCGTAGGCGCCTGGATCTTCCTCGCCTTCTCCGATGGGGTGATGGTGTTCTTTATTTTGTGGTTTGGCTACAAGCTGCGCAAGCGTGCAAAGACAACGGGATTCAAGGGCGTGTCGGGTCTCATGAGTGCATGCTTCGGTACGCCGTGGGCGGGTTACCTCTTCTTTATCGCGGCGTTCATTTTTCTCGTGCCCTACGTTGCCATTCAGATACGCGGGATCTCTATCTTCCTCGACGCCACAATCCCTGATGCATTACCCGATTGGGGCTGGTCGGTGATTATCGTAATCATTATGTTGATATATGCTGAGATCGGAGGACTTAAAGCTATTGTTTTCAGCGATGCTATCCAGGCCCTCTTGCTACTCCTTGTGATCTGGATCATCGGGATCTATTGCCTCGACCTTGCGGGAGGGCTGACCGCTACATTCGAAAGGCTGGAAGAGACCAATCCTGCATTACTCTCCCTTCCGGGCCCTAATGGCTTGTTCACGATCCAGTTTCTGATCGGGTCGACCATCGCCATTATGATGATTCCGGTAACCCAACCTCAGCTTACTACACGATTGGTTGTGATGCAGGATTTGAGGGGTGTGCACCGTATGGCCTATGCTGTGGGAATCTTTGCGATACTTGTAATCCTGCCGACTGTTTTTATCGGCTTGTACGGAGCAATTAAATATCCCGACGCTGCAACGTCGGAGTTTATCGCATCGGCATTGCTATGGGATCAGCCCAACCCGGTAGCCGCACTGGCTGTGGTCGGGCTTTTCGCTGCGTGTTTGTCGACCACCAACGCACAGATATTTGCACTTGGCAGTGAGTTAAGATCGTTGCTCAGAGGTGACGATCACGTCGTCATGCGCTATACCCGTATCGGGATATTCGTCTTTTCAGTAGTGGTCCTCATATTCTCGGTGTATATGAGCGACCAACTTGCGCTGCTGGCGCGCCTCAGCTTTACCGGCACGGCGATGATGGCACCGATCGTACTTTGTGCGGTCACGTTCGAACGGCCTCCGCGTGCCGTTATCTTTATTTCCGCCCTTTCCCTGCTCGTCATTTTCCTGGCTACAATTGGCGTCCTGCCGATGAGGGTGGGCGCGCTGAATCTTGATATCCTGTTATACGGGTTCATGCTCGTTTCCACGCTGGCGATAGCGGGCTGGCATGCACGAAGGGTGAAAGTGGTAACTGCATCTAATACGTTGAAAAATTGATGGTAGTCGACACAACATTAAAGCCTGAACAGCTCAAACAAGCCATTACCAGGTTCTGGGAATTGTCCGGGAATAAGATCCGGGCGATCGAAAAATCGTGGGACCCGGCGTCCGGGGCCCCCGTCTTTACGGTAAAGGGTAAGTATACGACTCGCGGCTGGACGGAATGGACCCAGGGGTTTCAATACGGTTCGGCACTCCTTCAATACGACGCCACCGGAGACGAATTCTTTCTGAACCTGGGGCGACGGCATACCACCGAGCGTATGGCTCCGCACCTTACCCATCAGGGTGTGCATGACCACGGCTTCAACAACGTCAGCACGTATGGCAACCTGCTTCGGCTGATGAACGAAGGAAAGGTACCGTACAACGAACGGGAGGCCGACTTCTACACGCTGGCATTGCGGGTGAGCGGGGCGGTTCAGGGTATGCGATGGACTGCACTTCCGGATGGAGGCTACATGTATTCATTCAATGGACCGCATTCTCTGTTTGTGGATACCATCCGCTCGTGTCGGATCCTGATGCTTGCCGAGGCCCTTGGCCATGTACTCATGGGTGAGAACGACAGGAAGATATCCCTGGCAGGACGCGCCATCCAACACCTTGTGGCTACGGCGCAGTATTCAGTATACTATGGCGAGGGACGTGATGCGTATGATGTCCGGGGACGCACTGCGCATGAAAGCATCTTCAATGTCAATGACGGCAACTATCGCTGTCCCAACGCGCAGCAAGGATATAGCGGCTTTACCACGTGGACACGAGGCCTGGCATGGGCGATGTGCGGATTTGCCGAGGAGCTGGAATTTCTGGCAGCATTTCCTTCTTATGCCAGCGACGAGATCATCGCCATGTGTCTCAAGGCAGCGCGGGCTACGTGCGACTTTTACATTGAACACACCTGCAAAGACGGGATACCCTACTGGGATACCGGCGCACCTGAACTCCATCGCCTTGATCCACGCTATGACCGCGTTTCAGATCCTGAAAATCCTCATGAACCCGTAGACAGTTCCGCAGCAGCCATTGCGGCGCAAGGGCTGCTGCGCCTGGGTAAATACCTGGGGACGACCGACAAGGCTGCCGGAGAGAAATACTTTCAGGCCGGATTGTCCGTAGTGCGTACGCTGCTGCAACCGCCTTATCTTTCTGAGCAGGAAGACCATGAGGGGCTGATCCTCCATTCCGTTTATCACAGGCCTAACGGCTGGGATCATATACCTGAGGGAAAAAGCATTCCGTGCGGAGAGTCCAGCATGTGGGGCGACTATCACGCGCGTGAAGTTGTGCTGTACCTCCATCGGCTCTTGAACAACGAACCTTATTATACTTTCTTCGGCGGAATCGCTGAAGGTTGAAAGACAGGATGACCACGAAACACAAACCGAAGTATAAACGAATCGCGCAGCTAAAGACAGCGAGTGATTTTGTTGCATACGCTGCGTCAGTAGGCGCGGACCTTCCGTTTGACGGCACCCTAAAATCTCCGTCGGTATTTGGGCAGTCGTATGCGCTTCCTTCAGGCCGAAACCTTGGAAACCGGTTTTGCATTCTGCCGATGGAAGGATGGGACGGTACTCCTGACGGCAAACCTACGGAGTTTACCCGGCGGCGGTGGCATCATTTTGCCATCAGTGGAGCGAAGTTGTTGTGGGGATGTGAAGCGGTGGCCGTTCGGCATGACGGCCGGGCCAATCCCAACCAGCTCGTCATGAACGATAAGAACCTCGACGACTTCAAACGGCTGTTTGAAGACCTCATCCGCGATCATGAGGAGCGCTATGAGAATTTAAATGACTTGCTTGTCGGTCTGCAACTCACGCACTCGGGGCGATTTTGTAAGCCGAACGACAAAAAAAGGATGGAGCCACGCATTCTTTACCATCACCCGTTGCTGGACGCGCGGTTTGGATTGGGTGAAGATTATCCGGTGATGAGCGATAGCGACATCGACTATCTTATTGAAGACTTTGTCCGCGCTGCGCGGCAGGCGGCGGAGGCGGGATTTCAGTTCGTCGATGTCAAACATTGTCACGGCTACCTCGGCCACGAGTTTCTTTCTTCCGTACACCGCGAAGGCCGATACGGCGGCACCCTGGAGAACCGGATGCGGTTCCTGACTTCTATTGTCGAAGGGATACGGGCGGAGACGTCTGGTCTTGACATTGCGGTTCGACTAAGTGTGTTTGACTGGATCCCTTTTAAAAAAGGTCCGGACGACCTGGGCATGCCGGAAGCGTATGGTCAGGATTATCCCTTCGCGTTCGGTGGACCCGGAAATGATGCAGCGTATGACCTGACAGAGCCGTTGCGATTTCTTGAAACGCTTCAGAACCTGGATATAAACCTGGTTTGCATTACGGCGGGGAGCCCGTATTACAATCCGCACATACAGCGCCCTGCATTATTTCCTCCCTCGGATGGATATCAGCCGCCGGAAGATCCACTAGTGGGTGTGGCGCGACAGATACGAGCGACGGCGGAGGTGAAGCGCGCTTTTCCCGGATTGACAATCGTCGGTTCGGCGTACTCGTACCTGCAGGAATGGCTGCCCCATGTCGGTCAGCCTGTGATAGCGCAGGACATGGCTGACTTTGTCGGCCTGGGAAGGATGGTGTTGTCTTACCCCGACTTGCCGGCCGATGTGTTGGAGGGCAGGAAATTGCGCCGCGACCGGCTGTGCAGAACGTTTTCCGATTGTACCACCGCGCCCCGAAACGGAATGATCTCGGGATGTTTTCCCCTCGATCCGTTCTACAAAGCGCTTCCTGAAGCTGCAACGTTAAAAGAATTGAAAACCTCGTGAAAAGAACAGCCCTCATCACCGGAGGTACCCGGGGCATCGGTCTGGGTATCGCCAAAAGCCTCGCGGGCAAAGGTTATAACCTTGCCCTGAATGGTGTGCGTCAGCAGGAAGACGTGCAGGACGTCCTCAAAGAACTCAGCGAAATGGGGGTGAAAGTAAGCTATTGCCAGGGGGACATCGGTAGCGCGCAGGATCGGGATCGTATTATACATTGTGCCTGGCAATCGCTTGGTCGGATCGATGTGCTGATCAACAACGCCGGCGTTGCGCCGAAGAAGCGGGTAGACATGCTGGACTTGGATGAAGAGGGCTTCGACTATGTGATGAATATCAACCTCAAGGGTACCTTCTTTCTATCCCAGCGCGTTGTGAAGAAGATGATAACAGAGAAAAAGGCGGATCCGACGTATACCCCCTGTATTATTACCATTACGTCGATTTCTGCCTCGGTTGTCTCCATTAACCGGGGAGAATATTGCATGGCCAAGGCCGGCCTGGCGATGATGACCAAGCTGTTTGCCGCGCGACTGGGCGACGAAAACATACCCGTATATGAAATCCAGCCCGGTATTGTCGAAACCGACATGACGGCGGGCGTTAGGGAAAAGTACGACAAACTGATTGCGGAGGGGCTTACCGTAGAGAAGCGATGGGGAACGCCTGACGACATTGGCGCCATTGCGCTCGTGCTTGCCGAGGGCGGCCTGCCCTACGCCACAGGGCAGGTCATCCATGCCGACGGGGGCATGGGCGTCCGGCGTTTGTAAAAATTCGAGTCGATGCTGTTTCTCACATGCCTTTAGCCTAAATTGTATAGGCAATCAAACCCTGTTTTTATGCGGTGGCAAGGAAGAAGAAAAAGTACCAACGTCAGCGACCAGCGCGGCCGTGGTGGGTCAGGACTGCCTGGTGGGCTGATGGGCGGCATGCTCACCAAAGGTGGTCTCGGTGTCGTCGCCATTATTGTTGTCGTCAGTCTGTTGATAGGAAAGAATCCACTGGCGCTACTCCAGGAAATCTCGGGAAGTGGTGGAGGTCTGGGAGTAGAACAGGGGACTACATACACGCCTTCGCCGGAGGAAGAGCAGCTCGCGGAATTTACGGCTGTGGTGCTGGCCGACACCGAAGATGTATGGAACAGTTTGCTCGACGGGTATCGTGAACCCACACTGGTCTTGTTTTCCGGGAGCGTGCGTTCGGCGTGCGGACATGCAAGCGCGGCCACCGGACCGTTTTACTGCAGCGCCGATGAAAAACTGTATATCGATTTGAGTTTCTTCAATGAATTGCAACGCCGTTTTGAGGCACCGGGAGATTTTGCCCAGGCCTATGTTGTCGCACATGAAGTGGGCCACCACATTCAGTACTTGTTGGGTATTATAGATAAGGTACATGCCGCGCGCGGACAGATGAGCGAAGAGGAGTACAATCAACTGTCCGTTCGCCTTGAACTTCAGGCCGATTTCCTTGCCGGCGTATGGGCACACCACGCGCAGCGATCAAAAAACATCCTGGAATCAGGTGACATTGAGGAAGCGTTGGGCGCCGCAAGTGCGATCGGTGATGATCGGCTGCAGATGCAATCGCAAGGGTATGTAACGCCCGACTCATTTACGCACGGCACCTCAGAGCAACGTATGCGATGGTTCAAGAAGGGCTTCGAAACGGGTGATATACGCCAGGGCGATACGTTCAACGCCACGAGCCTGTAGGCCGCTTAGAAGAACCAGAGCTTGACGGCCATAACGATCACCATCACAACGAGCACGCGCTTTACCCATTTCTCACCCCGGGTCACCGACCACCGGCTCGAGTACCAGCCTCCGATCCCCTGACCGACGGCAAGGAGGATTCCATATTCCCAGCGTATCTCTCCTGCAAATGCAAATACCGTAACGGAAACTATACCCAGTAGCAGGACCAGGAACACCTTGATATAGTTGGTTACCACCAGGTTGAACCGGTGAAAGCCGTTGAACAATGCTATAAGGAAAAATCCTATGCCCGCTTGAAGGAAACCCCCATAAATACCGATGAACAGAAATGCAATCGTGCCGATGATCTTGCTGGTGAGGCTGAGGTTTTCATTGCCAGCAGCCTGAGTGCGATTGTGGTTCCGTACGGTGAGCACGACAATCACCACCATCATCACGGCGAGTATGCGATTGAATAGCTGATCGCTGATCGCGATGGCCAGGTTGGCGCCAATCAGTCCGCCTACTACGGCCGCTCCTGCCAGGTAGTAAACGTAAGGGGTGGGCAACACAACCCCCTTGCTGCGAAACCCTGCCGTTGCGAGCCCGCTTTGAGCAAGGACGGCAATACGGTTAGTGGCATTGGCTACACTGCCGGGGAGGTCGAACAGGAAAATGAGTAACGGCAGCGTGATGAGGGATCCGCCGCCTGCCAGCGTATTAATGAATCCCGAAAGGATACCAACGGCAATTATGATGGGGTAATGGTAAAACTCCATATGGTGTCAATTCCGGGATGCGAGCTCGTCGCGGCGTTCGTACACGACGAAGTCGAAAGGGTAGCGATGTCGATCATCTGCTTCATGCGGAACCCTCGACAATTCCTTCCACTCGCTGCGGTCGAATTCGGGAAACAGGATGTCGCCTTCAACCTCGGCGTGGATTTCGGTAAGGTAAAGGCGGTCGGCGTAGGGAAGCGATTGGCGGAATATATCGGCGCCACCAATAACGAACACTTCCTCCTGCTCGCTTTGCATCGGGATTGCAAAGGCATCTTCCAGGGAGTGCACCACATGACATCCCGGCGCCTCGTAATCGCGCTTGCGTGTCACTACGATATTCACCCGGCTGGGCAGCGGCCTGAATTTTTCCGGAATGGATTCGTAGTTTTTTCGTCCCATGATCACATGATGCCGGCTCGTGGTCTGCATGAAATATTTCATATCATCCGGCAGGTTCCAGGGAAGGTCGTTGTCCTTTCCGATGACATTGTTACGTGACACTGCAGCAATCAGGGAGACGATCATGGAGTATACAATAACTGCGTAAAATAGCGCATTTGTCGGAAAGTAGAGAACGTATCTAAAATTACACCGCCAATTAGGTCAAAGTGAAGAACTTCTCTATTTTCAACGGCAAAAATTTCTGGCGTCTTGAGTCAATTGAAAGCTAAAGGTCTTGTTCTGGGTCCGTTGTTGTTTGCGGCGGTTTACGTCGGGCTTACCAACCTGACCGATCTGAGCCCGGAAGCATGCAAGGTTCTGGCAACGGCCGCCTGGATGGTGACATGGTGGGTGACCGATGCTGTGCACGTAGCGGTGACCGCCCTCATTCCGATGATCCTGCTGCCGTTGCTCGGCGTGCTAACGGTAGGTGAAGCCACATCCTCCTACGGCAATCCGGTGATCTACCTCTTTATGGGCGGCTTCATCATCGCTTTGGCGCTTGAAAAGCACCGGTTGCATGAGCGTATCGCGCTGAACATGATCCGCATGACGGGGACCAGTGGCGATGGGATTATCGCGGGGTTCACCCTGGCGAGTGGTCTGATCAGCATGTGGATCAGCAATACCGCGACAGCCATCATGATGCTTCCCATCGCGATATCCGTAACACAGCTAATCAGCGACAGGCTGGGCGCTGAGGGGCTGTCGCAAAAAGGGTATCGCAACTTTGCTACCGGACTCATGCTGAGTATCGCGTACGCAGCAAACATAGGAGGGATGGCCACCATCGTGGGCACACCACCCAATGTGGTAATGGTGGCATTGTATGAGCAACGGTATGAAGACAACGTGAGTTTTGCCGAATGGCTTACTATCGGAGCTCCGGTTGCAGTTGCGGTTCTTGTATTGTGCTATTTGGTCATCACGCGCATTGCCTTTCCGAACCAGCTTAAGAGCATCCGGGGATCTTCCGGCGTTATCAAAGCGCGGCTGGCCGAACTCGGACCGCTGACAAAAGCCGAACGCATGGTGTTGGTCATCTTCGGCCTCACGGCATTCAGTTGGATATTCAGGGAATATATCAACAGTTTTCTTTCTCTTATTTTCTACGGACCGGGTGCGGGTGTAAAAATCCTGGATGACACGCTCATTGCCATGACAGGCGGCCTGTTGATGTTCTCTCTTCCGATCAACTTCAGGAAAGGCGAATTCCTGCTTTCGTGGGAAGACATGAAAAGGATGCCTTGGGGTATTCTTATCCTGTTCGGGGGTGGGTTATGCCTCGCCAGAAGTTTGGAAGAGTCAGGGTTGATTCAGATGATTGGCGACAGTGTGACGGCCTGGGGTGAAATCGACCTGTGGATTTTTACCCTTGCCCTGGCGGCTATCGCACTTTTGTTAACAGAATTGATGAGCAATGTTGCGCTGACGACGATTTTCGTTCCGGTCGTCTTTGGCATCGCGGATGGATTGGGCTACGATCCGGCTGTCCTGGCCGTCCCCGTTACATTAGCTGCCAGCTGCGCCTTCTGTCTCCCCATTTCGACACCCCCAAACGCGATATTGTTCGCGAGCGGCCACATACGACTCATCGACATGCTTCGGGCTGGTGTTATCCTCAATATCATCTCCGTGTTGACGATCGTGGCGTTGTCGTTGCTGTTGGTGTGAGGAAGGTTCGGTCCTGCATATCTCACAGCTTGTTCCCGGCGAAGTATTGCTTCGTCGTCATCGCGCGTTTTCCTTCGGCCTGCAATTCCAATATGGCCACCCAACCGTCCGCTGTGCGCACATGGAGATAGGATTTGTTATCGGTATCCCACTCGCCGGGCTTGCGTCCGTTGGCATCAAGTTCCAGTGCGGTGGTTTGGAGAATTTTGAAATGGCGACCATTGAATGTCGTCCATGCTGCGGGGTAGGGACTAAGGCCGCGGACAAAATTCACGATCTCCCTGCTGCTCTTATTCCATTGGATGGCACACGTTTCCTTGTGGATGCGTGGCGCGGTCTTTAGTTCCTCAATCACCGGCTGAGGTTGAACCGGATAATTTCCGGAAGCGATGGCACGCACCGTTTTGAGTACCAGTTCCGCGCCGACGGTTTTCAATTTATCGTGCAGTGTTCCCGCTGTGTCGCCCGAGTCAATGGATACTCTTTCCTGGAAGATAATGTTTCCCGTGTCGATCTCGTGGCGGATGAAGAAGGTGGTCACGCCGGTCTCCGTTTCGCCATTGATGATGGCCCAGTTGATGGGGGCGGCGCCGCGATATTGCGGCAGGAGGGAAGCGTGGAGGTTGATGGTGCCCAGTTCAGGCATAGACCACACGGCTTCAGGAAGCATGCGAAAGGCCACCACCACCTGGAGGTTGGCATGGAAGGCTTTGAGTTGTTCGAGGAATTCCGGGGACTTGAGGTTTGTCGGCTGAAGGACGGGCAGGCCGTACTCCAATGCGCAGGCCTTCACCGCGGAAAAAGCGACCTTTCTTCCGCGGCCCTGCGGTTTGTCGGGCGCCGTTAGCACGGCGACGACATTGAAGTTATTCTCTGCGAGGATTCTCAAGCTTGGCACGGCAAACTCCGGCGTGCCCATAAAAACGATGCGTAAATCCGGCATAATCTGCTAAAGAAGGGTGCAAGTAAGCCTAAATGCTGATTTTTTTCACTATGGAGGTTACCCGGCACGCATACTATTCCGGGACGCACGCCGTGCGTCCCTACCGGGCGACAACCACCGGTGACGTTGCACGTCTGATCTTCCCCGTGTGCGTCCCTACCGCTGGGGCTGGTACTTCACGGGGTCTTTCTCAGTTCTTTTCTCATATACTTCGAACAAATCGGGCATTTCTTCCAATCATGTCCGCGGGCGGGGCAGTAGGTTCGTCCGAAATAGATCATTTGAAGGTGTACGCTCTTCCATTTTTCTTCCGGGATCAGGCGCTTGAGGTCGCGTTCTGTCTTGACTACGCTCTTTCCATCGGATAGCCCCCATCGGTAGGCCAGCCGGTGAATGTGGGTGTCGACAGGAAACGCAGGTTTGTTGAACCATTGCGTCATCACTACCGAGGCCGTCTTGTGTCCTACGCCCGGCAACGCCTCGAGCTCTTCAAAAGTGTCGGGAATGTTGCCGTCGTACTTTTCGATCAGAATTTTCGACAGTCCATAGATGCCCTTGGCCTTCATGGGGGAAAGGCCGCAAGGTTTGATGATCTCGCGAATTTCTTCTTCGCTCATCTTGATCATGTCGTATGGATTGTCGGCCTGTTTGAAGAGTATGGGCGTCGTCTTGTTGACGCGTTCATCCGTACACTGTGCCGACAAAAGCACCGCGATTAGCAATGTATAGCCGTCTTTATGATGAAGCGGAATCGGTGGATCAGGGAAATGTTCCTCGAGAATCCGGATGATGTCGTCTACCTTTTCTTTTTTGGTCGTTGCCATACGAACGCGCTACGCACTATTTTCTTTCTCATTTTTAAAAAACGCAGGCTTACCCTCAGATGTTCAACACAGCCTCACGGGTACATCAAATACTTCTCCCGCATCTGCTCATACTGTTTCAAATCGGTTTGCCAGCTCTCCCGTATCTCCGCTTCGGAGACGCCTTCTTCGATCTGCTTGCGGAGTTTGTCTGTCCCCGCGAGCGTATTGAAGTAGCGCGTGAAGAAGTTTTTCTTGTCGGGATAGGCATTGTACATGTCGATTACATACTGAATGTTCAGTCGCCGTTCCACAGGTACACTGCGAAGATCCAGGCCATAGCACACCTGGTTCTCGAAAGGCGGGTTTTTCATCATCCCTTCTATGCTCACCGGGGTGAAGTGATAGGGCATATCGGTAAGCAATGGATTGCCGATCACCTGGAAGGGTGTCTGTGTTCCGCGACCGACGCTGATGACGGTCCCTTCAAAAAAGCAAAGTGACGGGTACAACAGTATCGCCTGGTCGTTGGGTAAGTTAGGGGAGGGGCGTACGGGACAGGAGTATGAATCGTCGTGCGACCACCCGGTAACGGGGACGACTTCCACCTCGCATTGAAGTCCGCCGGCCAGCCATCCTTCGCCGTTGATCATGTTGGCGAGTTCGCCTACGGTGAGCCCATGCACGACGGGGATGGGATGCATTCCCACAAAAGACCGGAATGCGGTGTCAAGCACCGGTCCGTCGACATAACCGTTGGGATTCGGGCGATCGAGTACCACCACCTTCTTACCGCTCTCGGCACATGCTTCCATGACGTAGTGCAGTGTGCTGATGTATGTGTAAAAGCGCGTGCCTACGTCCTGGATGTCGAACACCGCAACGTCGACATCTTCCAATTGCTCGGGTGTTGGCTTGCGGTTGTTGCCGTAGAGAGATACCACGGGCAATCCCAGTTTTCGGTCCACGCCGTCTTCGATGTGTTCACCCGGGTCGGCGGTACCGCGAAACCCATGTTCCGGTGCGAAGATCTTGACCAGGTTGACGCCAAGCGCTTTTAGTGTGTCGGCGAGATGAGCGTTGCCAGTCATCGATGTGTGATTCACAACCAGCGCTACGCGCTGCCCCTCCAGCAGAGGCAGATAGCGGTCGAACCGCATTGCGCCGACTTCTAATGGCTGGAGTTCCTCGGTCACAGTTGTGGGACGGCGGTCGGCGCAGTGAAAGTAGGACGAAACACACACTGCAAAGAGAATAAACCGGGTCATAGGGGAGTGTTTATGGTTGCGGATGCAGGATGAGTTGGCCGTTCAGTTTCCAAATCCTATTTTGCATGGTCCGACGGAAAGTTATAATAAATTAATTGAACCTCTCCTATTTCATTGCGCGCAGAATAAGTCGTGAACAACGCCGCGGTTTTTCGTCGGCTATTCACAAGATCGCCGTGATCAGTATCGGTATCGGCCTTGCCGCGCTTATCGTGTCCTTTCTCATTTTGAAAGGCTTCCAGGAAACGGTTCAAAACAAAATATACGGGTTTAGCGGTCACCTGTTGGTGACCCGCTTCACCACCAATAATTCTCCGGAAGGCGCGCCGATGGATTACAATATCCCGCTGTTTAATAATCCGGGAGAGTTCCCTTATGTCCGTCATGTGCAGGAGTTCGCCGTCAAGGCGGGATTAATCAAGACAAAGGAAGAAGTGCTCGGCGTATTGCTGAAAGGTGTGGGGAAACGTTTCGATCAGGAGTTGTTCGAAGAGAACATGGTGGAAGGTTCGTTTATCCACCTTCCCGACTCGGGATATGCGAATGAGATCGTTATCAGCAAGATCATCAGCGACAAACTTCACGCGGGCGTGGGCGACGACCTCATCGTCCACTTCTTTCAGGATCCACCCCGGTATCGCAGGCTCAAGGTAACCGGAATTTACGAAACGAACTTGTCGGAATACTTCGATGCTCACCACGTGATTGGCGATATCAGACTTATCCAACGCCTTAACGATTGGGCGGATAGTATTTGTGGTGGACTTGAGGTCTTCGCTGCCGACGTGGCGCACATTGACCCCGCCGGGTACGCTATTGCCGAGCACCTGGACTACGATCTGAACATCGAGCGTGTAAGAGACCGCTTCATTCAGGTATTCGAGTGGCTGGACCTGGTGAGCCGCCAGGTGAATATACTTCTCGTTATTATCCTTACGGTAGTCTGCGTCAATATGGTCTCCATTGTGTTGATCCTGGTTATGGAACGCACGCAGATGATCGGCTTGCTAAAAGCCGTCGGTGCATCGGATCGGTTCATTCGATCTGTCTTTGTGTACGGTGGGATTAACCTGCTCGTAAAAGGATTGCTGCTCGGCAACCTTGTCGGTCTCGGGCTGTGCTTTATTCAGGATCGTTTTCGCATCATCACCCTCAACGCTCAGGATTACTACATGAGCGAAGTCCCGATTTCCTGGCATTGGGATATCGTCATCGGTTTGAATCTCATTACGTTCGTTATCGTCACTGCGGTGTTGCTGCTCCCAACGATGATCATCTCGAGGATCAATCCGATTAAGGCGATACGATTTGATTGAGGGTAAAGCGCGGTGATAGGGCTTCGCAAGCTCAGCGTGGAATCGCGAAGGCTACTCGACAGCGGGAATGTACTTCTTAAACCAGCTTTTGATCGTCATCTGCAATACACCGAAGAAGGCTTCCTTGAATATGCCGGCCGACATTTTGGAAACGCCGCGTACGCGTTCGGTAAAGATGATGGGCACTTCGCAGAGGCGGAAGCCGTATTTCCAGGCGAGGAACTTCATTTCAATCTGAAAGGCGTAGCCTACAAAACGAACGCGGTCGAGGGGTATCGTCTGCAACACTTCCTTGCGATAGCATACGAACCCTGCCGTCGTGTCGCGTATGGGCATACCGGTAATCAGCCTCACGTATGTGCTGGCAAAATACGACAGCAGCACCCTGCCGATGGGCCAGTTCACCACATTGACGCCGGTGGCATACCGCGAACCGATCGCGACATCGTACCCGAATTCGGCGCACTGGAGGTACAGTGCGGGAAGGTCTTTGGGATCGTGGGAGAAGTCTGCATCCATTTCAAGGATGTAGTCGTAGCCCCGGTCGATCGCGTATTGGAAACCCATCAGATAGGCGGTGCCGAGCCCCATTTTCCCCTTGCGTTCGATCAGGTGAAGGCGGGTGTGCTCGGCCGTGTTGTAGTCGGCCTGCATCTTCTTCACCAACGCTCCTGTGCCGTCTGGCGAACCGTCGTCGATCACCAGGATATCGAAGTCCTTGGGCTGCGAAAAAACGGCATCCACGATAGCTACGATATTGTCACGCTCGTTGTAGGTAGGGATTATGACGATAGCGTTGCTCATAGGGACGGGGCGGACGACAAATCTATGAAATGTCGTGGTTTTAGCAATCGATTTCGCTGCCCTTGCCCCGGGAATTTCCGGGTATAGCGAGGTGCCGGCGTGTTTTCACACACTGCATCAGAATACGCATTTTTCCCACCGGAAATGGGCTTTTATGCCATTTCCACCTCGTGAAACTCGCGGGCGAGTTTTTGCTGGAGGTCGAACGAAATGGGGGAAAATTCAGCGAACTTCTGGCGGAACGAAGCCCGGCCCTGCGAGAGCGAACGGAGCGTAGTGGTGTAGCGATCCAACTCGGCTAAAGGAGTTCGTGCCTTGATGATCTGAACCGACCCGCGCGAGTCCATGCCCAGAATAATCGACCGGCGTGTTTGCAGGTCCGCCATGACGTCGCCCAGCGTATCTTCCGGCACGCTGATCTCGACGTCGTAGATGGGCTCCAGTAGCTGGGGTTCCGCTTTCATAAACGCATCGCGGAAGGCCATCATGCCTGCGATCTTAAAGGAAATATCGTTGGAGTCGACCGCGTGCATCTTTCCATCGAATACAATCACGCGCACATCCCGTACATAAGAACCCGTAATGGGCCCCTCTTCCATTTTTTCCATGACGCCCTTCAGGATGGAGGGGATGAAGCGTTGATCGATAACGCCGCCGACGATGCAATTGTAAAACACCAGTTTTCCACCCCAGTCCAGATCGATTTCTTCTTTACCCCGGATCGCCACCCCGGTGGGTTCAGGCATTCCTTTCATATACGGCTCGACCCGCATATGCACTTCGGCAAACTGTCCCGCGCCGCCCGACTGCTTTTTGTGACGGTACGATGAGGTCGCCGGCTTGCGTATGGTTTCGCGATATGAGATACGGGGCGAGACAAAGTCCGCTCCGATCTTGTACACGTTGTCGAGATACCACTTGCAAACGGAAAGGTGTTGCTCTCCCTGACCGCTGAGGATGAGTTGTTTGAGTTCCCGGGCGTATTGCACGCTCAGGGTTGGATCTTCCTGGTGAATTTTGGCGAGCACCTCGCCGATTTTCTCGTCGTCGTTCTTGCTGTGTGCGATGATCGCGGTGCGTATCCGGGGTTCGGGAAATGCGATCGGTTCAATGGCGACATCAAAGCCGCGGGCATGAAGGGTCTGGTTCGTGTAGGTATCTTTAAGCTTTACCGTAGCGCCAATGTCGCCGGCTACAAGTTTGTCCACAGCGTTCCTGTTCTTGCCGTCCATTATGAACAGCTGGTGGAACCGCTCTACCGCGCCGGTCTGGCTGTTGATAAGTTCGGCGCTTGAGGTAACCTCGCCGGAGATCACCTTGAAGTAGGAGAGTTTGCCGAGGTTGGGTTCGAGATGCGACTTGAAAACGAATAGCACTGTGGGCTGCGTTGGATCGAACGGGATTTCCTTTCCTTCTACGGTAACCTCGGGACGGGCTTCGTGCGGCGCGGGCGCTACGTTGTCGATGAAGCCCATCATCCGGCCGCTGCCCATATTTTTCTTGGCCGACATACAGAATACGGGGAACACATCGCGGTTGATCATCCCCAGCTTAAGTCCCTGCCGCATTTCATCTTCGTCGAGCGTCCCCTTTTCAAAGTATTTCTCCATGAGCTGTTCGTCATTTTCCGCAGCCTTTTCGACCAACTCGTTGTGCAGCATGGTAGCTTCTTCGATCTCCGATGGCGGTATAGGAAGTTTTTGCGGCTTGCCGCCTTCAGGTGGAAATTTGTACATCACCATTTTCAGCAAGTCTACTATGCTGTCGAAGCCTTCTCCCTGGTTCACCGGGTACTGCACTTGTGTAATGGCGGCCCCAAAGCGATCGCGCAGCGAGTTAAGCGCGTTGTCGTAGGAAGATTTCGGATGGTCGAGCTGGTTGATGGCGAAGATCACCGGCTTTTTGAATTCCTCGATATAGTTCCAGACCAGTTCGGTGCCGACTTCCACACCGTGTTGGGCATTGATGACCATGACACAGGTGTCGGACACGCGGATGGAGGAGATCATCTCTCCGGCAAAGTCGTCAAAGCCCGGTGTGTCAATAATGTTGATCTTGTAGTCGCGCCATTCTGTATGCAACGGGGTGGCGAAAACCGAGTTTCCCCGTTCCTGCTCGATTTCATGGTAGTCGGATACAGTATTCTTGCCTTCAATTGTACCTCTGCGGTGTATGATCCCGGCTTCGTAAATCATGTCCTCGGCAAGAAGCGTTTTGCCGGTTTTGGGCGCCCCCAGCAGGACAATGTTTTTAATGTGCTTATCATCGTAGACTTTCATGATGGTATGTTTTAGGTTGGACAATACCGTCCGTGGCATGGGCTCTGGTAAGGGGCGGACATGCGATACGGACACTTCATAGGTGGTCTCGTTCGGTGCAGTCAGGGCGGGATTGAGAATGAATTTAGCGCAATTCGCCCGAAAGGTGAAGGGTTTTCGCACAAAATCCGGCCCCGGCGCGGGTGCGGCGTCGCAGGTAGCGGAAAGCGTATCGGATCAGGACCCGCCGCAGCGTTCCTTCTCGCTGTAACCGAGCACTTGAAGCATGCTTTCAGCGCTTTGTTCGGGGGCAAAGAGTTCGGTAACGACCTCGCCGTCTTCGTTGCGATTGATCAGAACGTGCTTGGGCGCCGGGATAAGGCAATGCTGGATGCCGCCGTAGCCGCCGAGGGATTCCTGGTAGGCGCCGGTATGGAAAAAGCCTATGTACAGCGGCTCTTCGTCGTTAATCATGGGAAGAAAGACCTCGCCGGTGTGGGCTTCTGAGTTATAGTAGTCCATGCTGTCGCATGTCAACCCCCCCATATTGACTTTGTGATAGGGGTCGTCCCACTTATTGATCGCCAGCAACACATACTTTTGGTTGAGGCCCCAGGAGTCGGGAAGGTGTGTGATGAATGATCCGTCGATCATGTACCACAGCTCCTTGTCGTTCTGCAGCTTCTGGTCGATGACCTGGTACAGGAGCGCGCCACTTTCGCCAACGGTGTAGCTGCCGAATTCCGTGAAAATATTCGGAACCGGCACATTGTTCTTATCGCAGATCCACTTGATGTTCTCGACGATCTGCTCGATCATGTATTTGTAGTCGTAGTGGAATGTCAGCGACGTCTTGATCGGAAATCCTCCGCCGATGTCGATGGAGTCCAGCGTATCGCAGATCTTTTTCAGCTCACAGTACTTGAAGATAAAACGGCTCAGCTCGCTCCAGTAATAGGCAGTGTCCTTGATGCCGGTGTTGATAAAGAAATGCAGCATCCGGAGTTCGGCCTTATTGCTGGTGGCGATTCGTTCTTTGTAGAACGGCGTGATGTCGCTATACCGGATGCCCAGGCGGGAGGTATAAAATTCAAACTTCGGTTCCTCATCGGCAGCCACGCGTATTCCTACCTTGTAACTGCCCTTTACATCCCGTTCGTAGACATCGAATTCTCCCATCTTGTCGAGGATCGGTATGCAGTTGTGGAAGCCTTCGTTGATGAGCTCCGTGATGTACTGGGTGTACAGCGGCATTTTAAAGCCGTTGCAGAGGATATAGGTGTCTTTCGCGATGCGTCCCTTTTCCACCAGGCTGCGGATGATGCGTATGTCAAATGCGGACGATGTCTCTATGTGGACATCGTTGCGTAGCGCTTCCTCGAGTACGAAGGAGAAGTGGGAAGACTTGGTACAGTACGCGTAGGTGTACGTTCCGTTATAACGGAACCGTTCCAACGCGTTGTTGAACGTGGCCTGTACAAAGCGGATGTTTTCGCTGATGCGGGGAAGGTAGGTGAGCTTCAGCGGCGTACCGTACTGGCGGATAATGTCCATCAGCGGCACGTCATTGAATAACAACTCGTGATCCCGAAGCTTGAACTCCTTCTGAGGGAATTCAAAGGTCTGCTCAATCAGCTCACGGTAACTCTTCATGTGATGCCAGGAATTCGTTTAAGTCGACTAGGTAACAACGCCCCGGCCGGTTGAGTTGCTGAACCATCGCACAAACGCCCCTCCCAAAAGGGAGTGCAATATTGGGATAAATTTGCCATCTTTGCAATACTCCCTAAAAGGCGTCGGTACAAATGGCAATGAACCTTTCACGGGCCTATTCTTAACCTCTTGCTCCCGGAGGCCGGTTGTCAATCAACCCGAACTCAAGCCATTGTCCTTTCGTTTTGACACTTAGTAGCAATGTATGAAAGAACTGAAGATAATTTCTGTCAAGTCCGAGATCGGTGCAGGTACGCGGGGCGCCAGCCTGGGGGTGGAAGCCTTGAAAATTGCGAGCCTGGACTTTAACTCCGACTTCTTTAAACAGTATGAGCTTGTTGAGGTAGAAGACGTAAATGAGTTGCTCTACGATGGCGCGCGACACGCTTATGCCAAATTCATCGATGGCGTACTCGTCATGGAAGAGCGCGTTTGCCTCGAAGTATATGAGACTATTCTGGACGATTATTTCCCCCTGGTGATCGCCGGCGACCATAGTACGGCCTACGGGACGATCGCCGGCATCTGCAAGGCCTACCCTAAAAAGCGTCTCGGCGTAATCTGGATCGACGCACACGCCGACATCCATACGCCCTACACCACCCAGACAGGTAACATGCACGGAATGCCACTCGCGATGGCCTGCGGCATCGACAACCTCGAATGTAAGGTGAACGATCCCCGAGGCGAAACGATGGAATACTGGGAACAAATTAAAAACGTGGGCATCCCGGGCCCTAAACTTATGCCTGAGGACATTGTCTACGTGGCCGTGCGCGACCTGGAAAAACCGGAAAACTATCTGGTTAACAAATACAATATAAACTTTATCGAGACCGAAGAGGTTAAGAAGCTGGGACCTGTGGTGATGGCCCAGCGTGCGCTGGAAATGTTGTCGCACTGCGAGCTGATCTACATCTCGCTGGACGTCGACGCTATCGACAGCCGGGTATCCGCCGGCACCGGTACGCCCGTGCCGAACGGACTTACAGTGGACGAGGCGAAAGCGCTCAGCGCCGCCCTGGCGCGCGACCCCCGGGTATGCGCCTGGGAGATCGTGGAGATCAACCCGACACTCGACACCGAAAATCGAATGGCCGAAAGCGCCTTCGAAATCATGGAAGCAACAGCGCACTCCATCGTCAACAGGCCCGTAGTAGCCGAATGACGGATCTAAACTGTTGATATATGACATGGCGTGATGTGCTTCGATATGCGAAGGAGGGAAGTCCTGAACCCGACAAGAGAGTAATTAAGTCCGAAGAAGAATGGCGCAGCCTGCTTCCTCCGGATGTATATCACATCACACGGGGAAAAGGCACCGAGCGACCTTTCACCGGCGAGTACTGCGAGACACATGAGCCCGGACGCTATGCGTGCGTGTGTTGCGGTACGCTGCTGTTCGACTCGCAAACGAAGTTTGAATCCGGAACGGGATGGCCCAGTTTCACCCAGCCTGTCACCGGGAATGTCATCCGCTACCACGAAGACCGAAGCTACGGTATGCATCGCGTGGAAGTGATGTGCAATATTTGCGATGCGCACCTGGGACATGTGTTCCCTGACGGACCTCCGCCAACCGGGTTGCGGTATTGCGTCAACTCAGCATCGTTGAAAAAGGTTGATGTGCCGGTCTGACTGACCGCGCATGTGCATCTCGCCTGACGTGCGCCAGCCAGCGGGGCGACGAAGCTGCCTGTGTCGCCGGTATTACAAGGATTTGCGGGGGTGCGTATTTCCCTATTTCCTTACTTCCTATCGCCATATTTCCTAATTTCGCGCACGGATCAAAGCTTGTTCTACAAAAAATGAGTAGCAAAGGACCTGTTTCTGCATTTCTTGAAAAGCATTACCGGCATTTTAACGCGGCAACGCTGACGGATGCGGCTAAAGCGTATAAGAAGCACGTCGAGGATGGCAAGAAGATGATGATCACGCTTGCCGGAGCGATGAGCACGGCCGAGTTGGGTATCAGTCTCGCGGAGATGATCCGCCAGGACAAAGTTCACATTATCTCTTCCACAGGCGCTAACCTGGAGGAGGACATTATGAATCTTGTGGCGCATTCGCACTATCGGCGTATCCCCAACTATCGTGACCTGACGCCGGAACAGGAGTGGGACTTGCTGAAAAATCACCTGAACCGCGTTACCGACACGTGTATTCCTGAAGAGGAAGCCTTCCGGCGCTTGCAGGACCATCTCTTCAAGATATGGAAGGATGCGGAGGACCGCGGCGAACGCCTGTTCCCGCATGAGTTCATGTACCGCATGCTTAACAGTGGCGTGTTGAAGCAGTATTATGAAATTGATCCGGCTAACTCGTGGATGTTGGCGGCCGCTGAAAAGAACCTTCCGATCGTCGTTCCGGGGTGGGAGGACTCCACCATGGGCAACATCTTTACCTCGTATGTTATCAGCGGAGAACTCAAGGCGTCAACCATGAAGTCAGGCATCGAATACATGCAATGGTTGTCGGATTGGTATCCCGCAAACGCCGGAACGGAAGGCATCGGTTTCTTCCAGATCGGAGGAGGCATTGCCGGCGACTTCCCGATCTGCGTGGTGCCCTTGCTTCACCAGGATCTTGGAAGAGAGGAGGCGCCCTTCTGGAGTTACTTCTGCCAGATCAGCGACTCCACAACCAGTTATGGCTCCTATTCCGGTGCGGTGCCTAACGAAAAAATCACCTGGGGTAAACTCACCCTGGAAAGCCCGAAGTTTATTATCGAGTCGGATGCCACCATCGTGGCGCCGTTGATCTTTGCCTATGTGCTCGGCTGGTAAGCTTACAAGGGCCGTACTTCAAATCATACAATGAACCTGGACTCCCTTCTACGTGGTGAAATAGAACAGGCTATTACAGCCCTTTTCGGCAAAGCGCCGGAGTCGATTCAACTCCAACCGACCAACCCTGAGTTTGAAGGGTCTCATACCCTGGTGTGTTTTCCGTTGTCCCGCCTCAGCGGCAAAAATCCCGCGGAGACGGCAACAACTATTGGAGAATACCTGGTCGCCCATTCTCGTCTTGTCGCGCGTTATCAGGTGGTCAAAGGTTTCCTAAACCTCATACTACACGATCATGCCTGGATCGAGACGCTGCAATCCATTTATGGCCAGGCTGACTACGGTATTCAGCCTCCGACAGGGGAGGAGATTATGGTGGAGTTTTCGTCACCCAACACCAACAAACCGCTTCACCTCGGGCACCTGCGCAACAACTTCCTGGGATGGAGTGTAAGCGAAGTGCTGACAGCCAATGGGTACAAGGTCCACAAGGTGCAGATCATTAACGACCGCGGTATCCATATTTGTAAGTCGATGGCGGCATGGACGCTCTACGGCGAGGGCGAGACACCCGAAAGCGCAAACATCAAGGGCGATCACCTGGTGGGTAATTACTACGTCATGTTCGACAAGGCATACCGTGCACAGGTGACGGCGTTGATCGAAAAGGGCGTGCCAGAGGAGCAAGCGGAGAAGGAGGCGCCTATCATGCAGTTGGCTTCCGAGATGCTCCGTAAATGGGAGGATAAAGATCCTGAAACCGTTGCCTTGTGGGAGAAAATGAACGGTTGGGTGTACGATGGTTTCGATGTCACCTACCGTGCTATGGGTGTCTCCTTCGACAAACTCTACTACGAATCGCAAACGTATCTCCTCGGTAGGGAAATCGTGCTCAAAGGCCTTGAAGAGGGAATCTTTTTTCGTAAGGACGATGGTTCCGTCTGGGTGGACTTGCGCGAGGAGGGACTCGACGAAAAGGTACTCCTTCGTGCCGATGGCACGTCTGTATATATGACCCAGGACATCGGCACGGCTGTACTGCGCTTCAACGACTTTCCTAACATCGTAGGTCAGATATATACCGTCGGCAACGAACAGGAATATCACTTCAAGGTGTTGTTCCTGATTCTTGCTAAACTTGGATACGATTGGGCGCACCGCTGTTACCACCTTTCGTATGGAATGGTCGATCTTCCTTCAGGCAAGATGAAGTCAAGGGAAGGAACGGTAGTCGATGCCGACGACCTGATCGCGGAGATGGTCGACGAAGCCGAGAAGCAAACCCGTGAGCTGGGTAAGGTTGAAGAGATGAGCAACGAAGAAGCCCGGGCACTTTATCGTATGATCGGGCTGGGCGCACTGAAGTTCTTCCTGCTCAAGGTCGATCCGAAAAAGCGGATGCTGTTCAACCCTAACGAGTCGATTCAATTGCAGGGGTTCACCGGACCGTTTATCCAATATACCCATGCACGAATCCGTGCGCTGCTCCGTAAGGCGGAGGCCGCGGGTATTAAGGGGGCCGTCGAAGGCCTCGAAAACCCCACGCTGGAAGCAGCCGAACGCGATGTCGTCATAGTGTTGAGCAGCTTTCCGGAAAAGGTGCGGGAAGCCGGGGCGACGTACTCCCCTGCGATCGTTGCCAACTACGTATACGAGCTGGCTAAATCGTATAACCAGTTCTATCAGTCGATTCCCGTGCTTTCCGAAGCAGATACCGCGCGGGTACGTTTCCGGGTAGCGCTTTCTGAGGCAGTGGGGCGTACAATCCGCACCGCCATGCACTTGCTCGGCATTGATGTGCCCGAAAGAATGTAGTGGACAGAGTGATCAGGAACTTCTATATTAGCGAACGGACTGACAAAAAATCTCGTTTACATAGACAACCCCCCACATTATGAAATTCATGCTAATTGTTGCAGCTATGATGGTGACTAATGTTTCTTCGGTATACGACTTCACTAAGAATTCAATCGACGGTAAGCCGATTGATTTTTCACGATACAAAGGCAAGAACCTGCTCATTGTGAACGTCGCGTCGAAGTGTGGATTTACACCGCAGTATGCCGACCTGGAAAAGCTGCATGAGTTGTATGGCGACAAGGTTGTCGTGCTCGGATTTCCCGCTAACAATTTTGGAGGACAGGAACCCGGGTCCAACGAAGAGATCGCGGAATTCTGCCAAAAGAACTTCGGGGTAAGCTTCCAGATGTTCGAAAAAATTTCCGTTAAGGGCGGCGACCAGGATCCGCTGTATGCCTGGCTCAAGGAAAAGACCGGACAAGAGCCGTCATGGAATTTCTGCAAGTATCTCGTAAAAGCCGACGGCACGGTAAAATTCTTCGATTCGAAGGTCAACCCACTTGATAAACAAATCCTCAACGAGCTGTAATCGCTGCGTTGAAGTTGAATAGGAAGGTTATATTCTTAATAGTTCCGACGTTTATCCTTGTGAGTATGGGCATTGGATCTTTTTTATCGGAAAAACTGTCTGGCGCTAAGAAGAAGGTGGAGGGCTCGCTGTACGACTTTGAAATCAAAGCCCTCGACGGAACTCCTATCCCATTCTCCCGCTATCGCGGAAGGAAACTCCTGATTGTCAACACCGCCTCCAAGTGTGGATATACACCGCAGTACGCCGACCTTCAGAAACTCCACGAAGATTACGGCGATAAGGTGGTGATACTCGGATTTCCTGCCAATAGTTTCCTGTGGCAGGAGCCCGCCGACAACGAAGCCATTGCCGCATTCTGCGAGAAGAATTATGGCGTCACCTTCCAGATGTTTGAGAAGATCAGCGTTAAAGGCAAAGATCGCCACGACCTGTACCGATGGCTGGAAGGAATGACAGGAAAACTTCCATCGTGGAACTTTTGCAAGTATTTAGTGAATGAAGACGCCACCCATGTACAGTTTTTTCCATCGAAAGTGAATCCACTGGATCGTGAGATACTTGATCTTATTATTGGTAATTGATGTTATTGGCAACTCATGTTTAGAAGACTACTGCGTATTGCCCCCCTCTCCCTCGATTTAGGATTGCTTGTTTTGCGGGTCGCGTCGGCGGGTATCATGCTCACACACGGATGGCCCAAGCTGGCGAACTTCAAAGAGCGTTTTCACGCCTTTGGAGACCCCTTCGGTCTGGGATCTGAAATTACATTCACCTTCGCGGTATTGGCGGAATTTTTCTGCGCCGTTCTGCTCGGCCTCGGGCTCTTCACCCGCTATGCGCTGATCCCGCTGATCATCACCATGGCGACCGTCGTGTTCGTCGTCCACGCCGACGATCCCTTCGCACGCAAGGAAGTGCCGTCCCTGTTGCTGACCTGTTTTGCAACACTGTTCTTCACAGGGCCGGGGCGTTATGCGTTTGATGCGAGACTCAAGTCGTGAAGCAGGCCTTTGGCCGCTTCACGAGCAAACCCGTGGCCGCCCTACGATCTGTCGTAAAGCAAGCCCCCCTGCCCCTGCATCTGCTCCTGCCCCTGCTCCTGCGTCCTTAGCAGAAAAGGCTCTTCAACTCTTCAATTCTTCAACTCTTTCTCCGCATTCACCCTCAAAAACCCCGGTGTTCACCGGGAAACTGCCGGCACCCCCCTAAATAGGGTGGCCAGAAGGCGTTTTCCGTCGTTATTTCGGGTATAATTCAAAACTATGAATACCACAACGACCAGGGAGCGAAGCCCAAGACCATGCAAAGACAATCGAAGGGTAGTCGGTGCTGTCATTATCGCCGTGGGCATGCTGATCCTGCTGGACAGGCTCGACTTCTTCGTTTTTCCCCATTGGCTGCTGACCTGGCCGGTGCTCCTTATTGCCATCGGATTCCTCGTAGGGGCCAGGCAGAACTTCTCAGGAATCGGATGGTTTATCATGATCTTCGTCGGCGCGTTCTTTTTCGCCAAGCACCACTTGCCGTTTACGTGGGCGGTAGAGCCGTATCTGTGGCCGCTGATCATAATTCTGGTGGGCGTCCTGGTCTTGTTTAGGGGTACCGTTGGACGGCCCACACCGCCGCCGCGGGGCGAACCGCCGCATAATCCATATCGGCATACAGCGGCGGAGGACACCCAACTCACGGAAGCGCCGACCGCCGGTTCCTCCGGACCGGCGTCGCAGGAGCCGCGCGCGGCCGGCGACGGTAATGGGGAGGACACGGTTGACCTGACGGCCATATTTGGCGCCATAAAGAGACGCCTCTTTACCAAAAATTTCAGGTTTGCGGACGTTACAGCAATTTTCGGCGGGGTGGAGCTTGACCTCACGCATGCCGATATTCAGCACCGCGCCACCATCGACCTTACTCAATTTTTCGGGGGAACAACCCTCATTGTGCCCGCCAACTGGTCGGTAGAGTCCGACCTGGTGGCGATTTTGGGCGGCATCAACGACAAACGTGCCGGATCCGCCTCAGCTGCACGAGATAAAATTCTCGTGATAACGGGAACAGCGATTTGTGCGGGGATTGAAATTAAGAGTTACGCATGACAAAACTTCCTGAAGGCATGAATTGGTATCTTGCAAAACTGGTTTACCAGATTGTAACCGGCGAGGGACGGCATATACCTCAATTCGATATTCAATACAGGTTAATCCGGGCCGATGACGCCGACTGGGCGCTTGAGAAGGCGCAGATCATCGGAAAGATGGGAGAGACATCGTTTTCCAACGTAAATGATGAACTGGTGAAATGGAAGTTTCTGGCCGTCGAGGACGTATGCAGAATCGCTGCCCTTGACGACGGGGAACAATTGTACGGACAGATCGTCGAGCCGGGCGACCCGGGCGAGTATGTCGCGATGACCCGTGCCAAAGCACAACGCATTCTTGAGGCCCGAATTTCCGGCGAATAACGCATTAACATAATCTCACTACCTGTCGCGTGACGCTCAACGCCTTTCTCTCCCGTACACGCTGGCTTCTCGTCGGCCTCGCGGTCGTCGCCTGGATAAGCTTCCATGCCTGGGTCCTTCACGCAAAACTCGGCGTCGATTCGCGCCTGGCGTGGCTGGACAGCACCGTCAGCAACGGCGCTGTGTTGTTCACCACCGCGATAGTGATCGTGGCCCTCCGCCGGTTTATGCCGGAAGGAGGAAAGCTGTGGTTTGCTACGGCCGTCAGTCTTTTCCTCTCGTTGGTATGCGTCTGGCTCACGATCGAAATTGTCATGCCTCAATCTACAGGCAGATTCGACTACCAGGAATTCGTGTACCGCGCCGCCCCGCTGCGGTGGAGTTTCAATTTTCTCCTCATGGGCGGCCTGACTATCGCCAGCGTGTTGCATTTTCGGGTGCGCGATGAACAGGCGGAAAATGCGCGACAACAGGCTACTGCCACCATGGTGAGAGAAGCAGAGCTGCAAAAGCTCCAGCTGCAATTGCAACCGCACTTTCTGTTTAACTGCCTGAATTCCATCAATGCACTTATTCTCGTGCGGCCTCCCGAAGCGCGCAGAATGGTGGAGCAGCTGTCGGAATTCCTTAGGATCACACTGAAACGCGCCGATGAACACTGGGTCCGTCTTGAAGAGGAGTGGCACTATCTTCAACTGTATCTTGAAATCGAAAAGGTACGCTTCGGTCACAGGTTGGAAGTGGTGACCTCGTTCGATAATGAGCTCATGGATTGGCGCATACCCACGCTCGTACTCCAGCCGGTGGTGGAAAATGCAATCAAGTTCGGATTATACGGCACGACGGGAAGCGTCACCATATCACTTGATGCCCGGCAGATTGATGACCTTCTCGAGATACGCGTTACCAACCCATTCAGCGCAGATGCGCTTACGTCGAAGGGCAACGGCTTTGGGCTGGCAGGCCTTCGGCGACGGATGTATCTGCTCTTTGCACGTAACGACCTCGTGCATACGGCCGCCGTTAACTATGTATTTACTGTAACTTTGAAGATTCCCAGGGAACCATGATCAAAACAGTCCTTATCGACGACGAACCCTTGAGCCGCGAGATCGTGAAATCCTACCTGCAAGCTTATCCCGATTTCGAAGTGGTAGAGGAATGTAACGACGGCTTCGAAGGCGTCAAGGCCATTCAGCAGCATAACCCCGGCCTCGTTTTTCTCGACATCCAGATGCCCAAGATCAACGGTTTCGAGATGCTGGAACTCATTGACGATCCACCGGCCGTTATTTTCATTACAGCGTTCGATGAGTATGCGATCCGCGCCTTCGAAGCGAACGCAACGGATTATTTGTTAAAGCCCTTTTCCGAAGATCGTTTCAAAAAGGCGATTGAAAAGTTCATGGCCCGCGCAGCTGGCGAACAGTCGAAGCAGCTTGCCGGAACACTGGCCGACGCACCGATCAATCACGAACGCATCGTAGTCAAAACCGGCACGAAAGTGCGGATCATCCCCGTTGCGGATATCCATTATCTCGAGGCGGACGACGATTTTGTTCGGGTCGTCACCGACGAGGGGAGTTTTCTTAAGAACAAGACCCTCCAGTATTACGAGAAGGCGCTCGATCCGAAACAGTTTGTTCGCGTGCACCGCTCCCACCTCGTGGCGGTAAATCGCATTACCCGGATCGATCCCTATCAGAAAGAAAGCCATATCGCGGTATTGAGAGACGGACAACAGATACCGGTGAGTAAGTCAGGATATGCCCGACTGAAGGAAGTGCTGGGAATCTAGCAGTGAAGTTGCAGATGGAGAAGCAGGCGCCGGTCTGTCATCGAAGCAATTGCGTCGGCATCTGCATCTAAATCATTAACTTCGCAGCAATGCCGACCGTTAAGAGTAACCCGATAAAGGCCTGGCTTCGCGCGTTCCGTCTTCGGACGTTGCCGCTTGCGCTTGCCTGCATTGGCATGGGCGCGTTTCTGGCCGGAAGCGCACAGGCATTTCGGATGGACATATTCCTCTTATGTGTGGTGACCACCGTCCTGTTACAGATACTTTCCAATCTGGCGAACGACTATGGCGACTCTGTGCATGGCGCTGACAACGTGCATCGAAAGGGCCCTGCCCGCGCGGTGCAATCCGGTGTGATTTCGCCGACACAAATGCGCAACGCGCTGTTCTTGTTCGTGGGCTTGTGCCTCACGAGCGGCATAACGCTATTGATCGTGGCGTTTGGTCGCGACTGGAATGCGCTGCTGTTCTTTTTTCTGCTCGGCATCGCGTCCATTGTTGCCGCCGTAGCCTATACGGTGGGAAACCGGCCGTACGGATATATCGGCCTCGGCGATGTGTCCGTGCTCATCTTCTTTGGCCTGGTCGGTGTCCTCGGGTCGGCCTACCTGTTCACGAAGCAGGTTTTTGTGATCGACGTGCTGCCTGCCCTGAGTTGTGGATTTTTCTCTATGGGCGTGCTGAACATCAACAACATACGAGATATTGAGTCCGACCGAAGGGCGGGAAAGTACTCCATTCCGGTCCGTATCGGAAGAAGGAACGCCATCCGCTATCATTGGTTCCTGCTTTCGGCAGGGTACTTGAGCGCTATCGTTTACACGGTCGTTAATTATCAGTCCCCCTGGCAATGGCTGTTTCTCCTCGTTCTTCCTGCGTTTGTCCGGAACGGGGTGATGGTAGCGCGTAAGACGCCAGCGGAATTAGATCAGGGACTGAAACAGATGGCCATGGCAACACTGGCATTTGTCCTGCTTTTCGGCCTTGGGATTATTTTGTGAGAATTTAAACTTGTTGGAAGAAAATCGGGTCTAATAGCCGGGCGCTGACCTGCAATTATTATGGGCAGCAAAGCGTTACGTTTAAAGATAAAACTGAATTCAATGAATGCCCTTAAGGTTATTCTTCTGGCGGTGTGCGTAGTGGTGATCTCCTGGGGATGCGAACCGCAGCCTGATGAACTGAAATTGTTCGACGAATTTGTTGTCTCGACAAACTTCGACGATGATGCCGACTTTGGCTCTTACCTCACGTACTATATGCCGCTTGACACGATCGGCCTTGTATCCAATATCGCCAGTGACGATACTATCATTATAGGCGATCGGTATGCACGACCTGTGGTTACCCAGGTGATGAGTAATATGAATGCACGGGGTTATCAATCCGTCGGCATCAAAGAGGATCCTGACCTGGCAGTCAACGCATATATTCTCAAGAACCTTAATATCTTCCAGGATTACATATATCCGGGTTATGGATATCCCGGCTACTATTATCCCGGCTATTACGGATACTATGGACACTACTATTACCCTTATGTGCAGACCTATGCCTACAACACGGGCGTGCTGGTTCTGGAAATAATTGACCTGAAAAATATAAATGCTCAAAACCAAGTAACCGTGATATGGAATGCCCAGTTGGGCGACGTCTACAGCTCGGTCGACCTGCATCAGCAGACGCTCGATGCCATCGATCAGGCTTTCCATCAATCTTCTTACCTGACAAGAGACTAATTTTATGAAAGCCTGGCTTACCTGTCTTGCGTTTCTGCTGCTGTGCACCGTCTCAAGCTTTGCGCAGGATTTCGACCGTTACTTCTACCTCGCCTGGATGCCTAATAAGCCCCTTTCAAATACCTCCTGGATCGATGAGGATACCGGTAAGGGCGTGCGGTTCGGGTATCGGAAACTGATCAACGAGAAATTTGCCGTCGGCTTTGATTACACCTGGGCGACATATGACCAATACTACCCCACGGCTACATTTGTAGATGGATCGCGGACCATCACCACCGATTATTTTAACTATGTGTATTCGTACGGTCTTACGGTCAGCGGGCAGTATTTTTTGCCGTTCGGAACGGAGCGGGTGATGCCTTATGCCGGCCTCGGCATCGGCGCGTCGCTGAACCGGTATTTCCAGTATTATAACATCTACACCGACAACGATCAAAACTGGGGATTCCTGGGACGTCCGGAGGTCGGTGTCCTTTTCCCCTTTGGCGGGAAATGGGGTCTCACAGCGGCTGCCCACTATACTTTTTCAACGGCGAAGAGCGATTATTTCGGCTACGACGGCTTTAACAGCATCGGCTTTAACGTCGGGGTAGTGATGATGTCGTACTAGCCCTGAAGGGAATTTTTAAGCATCAAAAATTCTCCTTCAGGGTTTCTTCAGGGACAATTTTTTTGCGCGCCCTTCACTAGGCATGGCTCAACTGTTATCTTTGCAGGCATGCCAGAGCAAATACTAATCCTCGATTTTGGTTCTCAATATACTCAACTCATAGCCCGCCGCATCAGGGAACTCAATGTCTACTGTGAGATTCACCCCTACAGCAAGGTACCTCGGCTAACACCGGAAATCAAAGGTGTAATCCTTTCCGGAAGCCCCTGCTCGGTACTTGACGCGGGTGCGCCGGATTTCGACGTGGATGCATTTCGCGGCAAAGTCCCCATTCTGGGTGTTTGCTACGGTGCTCAGTTGATCGCCAAAAAGGCGGGAGGCGAGGTTACGCCGGCAAAACACCGTGAGTACGGGCGGGCACGGCTTACGACGGTCGATCACCATTCGGATTTGCTCAAAGAAATCTCACTGGACACCCAGGTCTGGATGTCGCATGCCGATACAATCGTTTCCGTTCCGGAAGATTTCAATATTATCGCCAGCACTCCTACTGTACGTGTCGCGGCGTTCCGGGTGCGCGACGAAGATATCTATGGCATTCAGTTTCATCCTGAAGTAACACATACTACGGAAGGGAAAAACCTGCTGCGCAATTTCGTGGTGCATATATGCGGATGTGCGCAGGACTGGACCCCGGACCAATTCGTCGAGAGCACGGTGCAAACGTTAAAGGAGACACTGGGCAACGACAAAGTGGTCATGGCCCTCTCGGGTGGGGTGGATTCCACAGTGGCGGCTACGTTGATCCATCATGCGGTGGGACCGAACCTGCACTGTATTTTCGTCGACAATGGACTGCTGCGCAAGAACGAGTTCAGCGAGGTGCTGGAATCGTACAAGGGCATGGGATTGAACGTCACCGGCGTTGATGCGCGGCAGCGCTTTTACGATGCGCTGAGCGGCATTACCGATCCAGAAGCCAAACGAAAGGCCATCGGCAAGACGTTTATCGACGTCTTTGATGTGGAGGCGCACAAAATTCAGGATGTAAAGTGGCTGGGCCAGGGGACGATCTACCCTGACGTTATCGAGTCGGTGTCTGTCAAGGGGCCTTCGGCAACGATTAAATCGCACCACAATGTGGGAGGCCTGCCCGAAACGATGAAATTGAAGGTTGTCGAACCCCTTAAGGCTTTGTTCAAAGACGAAGTACGGATCGTGGGGAAGACATTGGGCATCGATGCGCGTATTCTTGGGCGGCATCCGTTCCCGGGACCGGGACTCGGTATACGCATCCTTGGCGACATCACGCCGGAGAAGGTAGCCATTCTGCAGGAGGTAGATCATTTATTCATTTCCGCGTTGAAGAATAACGGGCTTTACGACAAAGTCTGGCAGGCGGGCGCGATCCTGCTTCCCATACAGTCGGTGGGTGTCATGGGCGACGAACGTACCTACGAACGGGTTGTCAGCCTGCGCGCGGTGACGAGCCTTGACGGCATGACCGCAGACTGGGCACACCTGCCGTACGAGTTTCTCGCCGACGTGTCCAACACGATTATCAATGAAGTGAAGGGCGTGAACCGCGTGGTGTACGATATCAGTTCCAAGCCCCCGGCAACGATTGAATGGGAGTAATTGGAACAACTTTTGCGACTTTTGTAGTCCAAAACGGTAAAGTGGTCGGAATTCCTTTTCGTCTTATCGGGCTAAACCCTATACTTCCGGCATGAAGCTACGATTCTCACTATTAGCCTGCTCCCTGCTCTTGATGTCGCTGGCATCGAATGGCCAGACTGATTTCAGGCAGCAGTTTACCAACGGGAAGAACCTTTTCCTGGAGGGCCAGTACAACCTCGCCATGGAGGCCTTTAAGCCGGTCATCCCGTATGATGCGGCCAACCCCTATTCTCAGTACGCTTCATTCTACTATGCCATTGCCGCGTACCGCCAGGGCTACCTCTCTGTAGCGCAGGACATGCTCAGCCAAATTCGTAAGGTCAGCCCCAATTGGGACAAAACGGAGGAGGTCAATTATTGGCAGGGCGTTATCCACATGGACAACGGCGAATACTTTGAGGGCCTTAGCGCGTGGAAAGGCATCCGAAACCGTTCTATCCTCAAGAGTATTGAAGCATCCAAGAAAAAATATCTGGCCCGCATCGACGACCCTGAGACGCTCAGGATGATGCTGGAGGAGTATCCCAACGACCGGATCATCGCTTTCGCGCTGGCCAAACTCCTTTCCAACCGGATGAGTAATCCCACAGACCGCGAGGAGTTCGAGGCACTCGTCAGAAAACACAGACTGCAACGCGGCGCGTTCATTAATGAAGCGCCCCCGACGTATCACAAGCCGGTTTACACCGTGTCGCTGATGTATCCGTTTATGCTGAATACACTGGATCCGACACCGGGCAGAAAACGAAACCAACTCATTCTCGACCTGTACGAAGGAATGAAACTCGCGCTCGACACCTTGTCGTACCAGGGTATCCAAATCGACCTGCGGGCATACGATACCGAACGCAAGCCCGCTACCATCAACCGTCTGCTGGCGACACCGGAGTTGGTGAACACCGACCTTATCATTGGGCCGTTCTTTCCGGACGAGAACAAACTGATCCAGGACTTTTCCAATGCCAACCGCATCAACGTCGTCAAGCCTTTCACTAACAATATTGAAATGATCGGGGCCAATGAATTCAGTTACATGATTCAGCCCGCATACGAAACGATAGGCGTGAAGTCGGCCGACTTCGCCGCGTCTCAACTTCTCAGCAACAAAAACTGCATCATATTCTACGGCACATCACGACGCGATTCCATCCTGGCGGCCTCGTTCACTGCGCAGGCTGCCGAGCGTGGCTTGAATGTCGTTTTATCACAGCGCATTCCGCGCGACGGATCGGCCGCGATCATCGACATCCTCGCTACACCTACCGAGTTCGACGAGTGGAAGAAACCCACACAGTTCTCGTTGGAAAAAGATAGCATCGCCTGCATCTTTGTGGCTTCTGACGATGCCCTGATATACTCTAAAGTAATAAGCAGTGTTGAGACCCGCGGCGACCGCGTATTGGTAATCGGATCCCGCGCCTGGCTCGATCAACCCGCCCTCGACCTGGAAAAATTCGAGCAACTTAACGTTGCGTTTGCCGCTCCGGGCTTTGCAGCAACACGCACTCCGCATTACCAGGCATTTGCCAGAAAGTATTTGCTACGCAACGGTGTGCCGCCTTCCGAGTATGCGGTGTTGGGATATGAAACCATGTTATTCCTCGGCAACGCGCTGCATAAACATGGTGTCTACTTTCAGGAGGCATTCTCCAAAGGAAGAATCCCCGGGTATCTGACGCAGGGATTCGATTACAGTGGCAGTCACGACAATCGTGTTGTACCTTTCGTCCGGTTTGTCAACGGCGAACTCACAGTTGTGGAAACCCTTTAATGATGGAGCTATCGACGAGCAAGTCACTTTTTGAAAAAGCCCAACAATTCATTCCCGGCGGTGTCAACTCACCCGTACGTGCTTTTCGTGCCGTAGGAGGCACGCCCGTGTTTATTCGAAGCGCGAGTGGCGCTTACCTGTACGACGAAGACGGCAACCGATACGTCGACCTTATCAACTCGTGGGGGCCGATGATACTCGGACACGCTAACCCTGAAGTGGAAGGTGCCGTTATCGAAGCGGTGCGGATGTCTGCATCCTTTGGTTGTCCTACCGCGCGCGAAGTGGAGATGGGAGCGTTGATCTGTTCGATGGTTCCTTCCGTAGAGAAAGTACGCATGGTTAATTCCGGCACGGAAGCCACGATGTCGGCGGTACGGCTTGCGCGCGGCTACACAGGTCGCAACAGGTTCATCAAGATGGACGGGTGCTATCATGGCCACGGCGACTCGTTCTTAATTGCTGCAGGGAGCGGCGCGTTAACCTTTGGTACACCCGATAGCCCGGGCGTCACCCCTGGCACCGCCGCCGATACACTCATCGCGCCGTATAATGACATTGAAGCCATTAAGGCGCTTGTGAATAAGTATCCGGAGGAAATTGCCGCAATAATCCTGGAGCCTGTAGCCGGCAACATGGGGTGTATTCCACCGCACCCTCAATATCTGCAAGACCTCCGTGCACTGTGCGACAAGGAAGGGATAGTCCTCATCTTTGATGAAGTCATGACCGGGTTCCGGCTTGCCCCTGGTGGTGCACAGGAACTATACGGTGTAGAACCGGATCTTACGACACTCGGAAAGATTATCGGCGGAGGCCTGCCGGTAGGTGCATATGGCGGAAAGGCAAAAATCATGGACTTTGTATCGCCTGCGGGTCCTGTATACCAGGCCGGCACGCTGTCGGGTAATCCCCTTGCCATGGCGGCGGGCATTGCCATGCTGAAGTATCTCAAACACAACGGCTCCATCTACAAACAACTGAATGAGACTACGGCGCGACTCGTTGATGGTTTGCGTTCAGTGGCGAAGGAGTTGGGTGTGCCCGCAACGGTGAACACGGTGGGCTCCATGTTCACACTTTTCTTTACAGACCAGGAAGTCACTGACCTGGCTACGGCGCGTACTTCCGACACAGCCCGTTTCGGACGGTATTTTCACGCCATGTTACGCGAAGGAGTATATCTTGCACCCTCCCAGTTTGAGGCTATGTTTATCTCTTCTGCTGTAACGTTGGATATTGTGGACCATGTCGTAGAAGCCCATCGGAAGGCGCTCAGGGAAGCCATTTCCTGAGCGCGCGGACATAAAAACTTTCCGTTTTCTTCGATTTCACTTCAGGTATTACATGGTTCTGTACATGGCCCTCTATGTCCTGCATTTTTCTGAAGAATATTGCTATTTTTACTAATTGGTATTTTTTGGATGCGATTCACAGATCCACCTAACAGGAATGTGACCCACTTTTTTTCAACTCTATGAATCATCACCTGCTGATACCGGTCGCCTTTTTTCTTGGAACCGGGATGCTCTTTGCGCAAGGCGAAAGGAGGGACATGACAGCCGTTACCTATGAGGAGATTTATGATGAACCTTATTCGGTAAACAAGCTGTTTGTTCACTTTCAACCCTTCTATGGTGAGCTGTTCGCCACCAATGTCAACGCCGGGTTTGGACTCGAAGCGACATACTACCTCGAAGACAAGGCACACTTCAAGGCGATGTTCCGCAAGACCTATAGTCGCAAGTTCTATGATTTCACCCGCGACCTGGCGGAGAAGACCAGCGACGTAGACAACCGCGCAGAAGTATTCAACTACTACGAGCTTGGCGCTACCTACCACTTCCGCGATTTCGAACAAAGTTCGAAGACGAAGATGTTCCTTTACAAGAAGAGCTATAAAGGAAATACCTGGGCGGCGCGCGTACCCCTGAATGCTGAAATACCTTGTAAAGTTCGCAAGATATATGGTGGACGCATCGGTGGAATTATCTGGGACAGTTCAGTGGATCTTAACCGGGCCCTGGCTAAGCAGGGTCTCACAAACGACGACCTTAAAGACGCCGAGGGCAATGGATTGCCGTTGACGTATAGCGATGTCAACGGTGAGCATACCCTGGACGTTTTCAGCAACATCTCCTCTCTCGGTGGATATGTGGGAGGTTCCATTACCTGGATACGCAATGTGGCCGTCAATTTTGATAAGTTTGAAGAAGGCATTGACGACCTGATCCTAACCGTGTATGGCGACATCCTTCTGGCGCCTGCCCTGGAGATCGATGACGTCGTGTACACGAACGGCGGTGACACCCGTGTGTACGATGTCAGTCCTGTTAAGGTGCGCAAGTTCGGTGCCCGTATCGGTGTCGAAGGCAAATTCAACCGCACACTCAGCTGGGCCTATGGCGGCGAGATCGGCTACCGTCCCAGTATCGAAGGCCGCGGCTTCTACGCCCTCCTGAAAATCAGTTTGCCGGTTTTCGGCACCAACCTGAATTACAAGGTAGAGTCGTTCGGTAAGTAACGGTAATCCCTGTTCTTATTCAGTGGGGAAGGCCCGGCAGGGACGCACGGCGTGGGTCCAATTTCTGCAGCACATAGATCGCATAGAACACAGAGTACACATGGGGATTTTCTCTTACATCCCTATGTCCCTATATGCCCTTTATGTGCCCTTTGCCCTATGTGGCCCAGGAATCCAATCGCCGCATTCTTAAATTTTTTTGTTATCATTGGCGAGGTCACTGAGCCAGGGCCGTAGGTCGTTCAGGGGCAGTTCGTTCGCCAAATGAATCTCGAAGTAAGAATCAAGGAAGCCATACGGGACATCCCCGACTATCCCAAACCCGGTGTGGTATTCAAGGACATAGCGCCTATGTTGGGATCGCCCGGCCTGGTGAACGACATGCTTGCCGCACAGGTAGGCCATTGGAAGTCGCGCAATATTCAGGCGGTGGCCGCCATCGAAGCGCGCGGGTTTATTTTTGGCGCCCTCATCGCGAACGCCTTACAGGTTCCCTTTATTCCTGTACGGAAATCCGGAAAGCTGCCCTTCAAAACGGAATCCAACGACTATTCCCTGGAATACGGAAAGGCGACAATTGAAATTCACGTCGACGCTTTTGAGAAAGGCTGTCACGTGCTGATACACGACGACCTGCTGGCCACGGGAGGGACGGCGATCGCTACAGGGGAGCTGGTGAAGCGGCTTGAAGGACGCATCGCGGGTTTCTCATTCCTGATCAACCTGGGCTTTTTGCCGGGTAAGACGAAGATCAAAGAACAGTTCGGAATTTCTCCATTTTATTTGGCGGAATACTAAAGGGATATTAACTTTTTCCTGCCGATCGGGCCGAACGGCTTTATGGCTGACACAATACAGATCCCACTATTTCCTCTTACGCTGCTGCCGTTGCCGGGAGAGCTGGTGCCGCTTCACATCTTTGAGCCCCGCTACAAGCAATTGCTTGAGGAGGTTGAGACGCACGACTTAAGCTTTGGCATTTATTTCAATCATGATAACAACGCGGCCAAGGTCGGGTCAATCGTAAAACTGGAGAGCGTCATTAAGCGATACGCAGGGGGCGAATCAGACGTCATCGTCCGGTGCCTGGATCTTTTTTCTCTTGAAGTCATGGCACGCACATTCAGGCAACATCTCTATCCCGGAGGGGTGGTGCGACCGTGGCACGTTGACCCTGTCATACCCGGCCCGCAATTGTATGCCTGCTTTGTGGAGTATCTCAGCCGGCGAAAGATCAGCAAACACGTCAGCACTTTTTCCTTGTACCAGGTCGCGTGTGAATTGAACATGGATACCTCCGACCGCTATGCCTTCCTCATGTCAGATGAATCCGTTCGTGAACGATTTCTTATAAACCGAATTCGCTTCCTGACGCACTTACTCGAGCAGGAACAGAAAAGCAAGGATGTGTTTCATTTGAATTGACTACTGCGAAGACAGTCCGCTTTCCATTCTAATAATATACCTGCCCGCACTCCATGGGTCATCGTGATAAAATCCCGATAGGATACGGTGGGTGATTTGCTCTATGATGAGCTCGTCATCGGACTTGCCCCTTTTTCCCCGCCAGAAGACGCGGTTGGGGTGCCGTTTCATGTCTTCAACGTAGCGCCTGGCGTGCTGGTACTGGTCGTCAGTAAACTCGATGACGAAGCAGGTACGTACTTTTTGTGTGTTCATAGCAGGGAAACTTTTGCAATTGTAATGCCGTTATTTTATTGTCCATATTAGCCAAAAACGACCCTGAAATTCAACTATTTGCCCGTTTACGGGCATTTCTGTTCGCCGCTGGCACAGTGAGCGAATTCCTGATAAATTTGAACGTCGATGAGGGATTGTAGCGTCTTTACATTGTCAAACGGCATTCGGGTAGTCCATCGCCGAACCGACACGGAAATTGTGCATTGTGGCATGTTTCTGGAAATCGGAAGCCGCGATGAAACCCCGGAGAATCAGGGAATTGCGCACTTCTGGGAACACATGGCCTTCAAAGGTACGCGCCGGCGAAAGGCCTTTCACATCCTGAACAGCCTGGACTCCATCGGGGGCGAACTAAACGCCTTTACGGAAAAAGAAAAGGTGGTGTTCTATGCTTCGGTTCGCCAGGCATTCTTCGAACGCGCCATCGACATTATCAGTGACATTACCTTTCACTCTGTCTTTCCCGCACACGAAATTGAAAAGGAACGCGGCGTCATCCTGGAAGAGATGGCCATGTACCGCGACGATCCTGACGATACCCTGCATGAAGAGTTCGAGGGTATGGTATTTCATCGCCACTCCCTCGGCATGAATATTCTCGGACGCGAAGAGACGGTCCAGTCGTTTCGCAGGCGCGACTTCACCAACTTTATTTCGCAACACATCAACACCCATAAGATCGTGTTCTCCTGTGTAGGAAATATTTCCCGCGAAAGGTTGGAACGCATGGCGCGTAAATACCTGGAAGGGATACCGACGCGTGTCGGTAACGCAAAGCGACAGGGGTTCAGGTCGTACCGACCCCGGGAATCCGGCTTGCGTTGCCCCGTTAAACAGGCACGCTGCGCCATCGGTCGCGAGGTGTATTCCCTTCACCATCCCAGCCGCATACCCTTGTACGTGCTGACGACACTCGTGGGCGGTGTGGGGACAAACTCCCGGCTTAACCGGGTGTTGCGCGAGAAGTATGGCTACGTCTATTCCATTGAAGCGCACTACGTTCCGTATTCCGATACCGGGATATTTACGATCACCTTCGGTACCGAACCGGCCCAACTGGATCGATGCATTCGACTCGTAAACCGCGAGTTGAAACGGGTCGCGGAAGTTCCGCTCGGAAAGCGTCAGCTCGCTGCGCTCAAAGAACAGATCAAAGGACAGCTCGCACTCGCCGAAGAAAGTAACCTGAGTCTCATGCTAATGATGGGGCGGAGTATCCTCGATTTCGGCAGGGTGCCGACGCTTTCGGAGATCTACCACAAGATCGACGACATTACGGCGTTAAAGCTGCAGGAACTCGCGCAGGAGGTATTTGTGCCGGAACGGCTGAGCTATCTTGTAATGGAGCCTTCCATCAACGGCGTACCCTTTAACAACAACTGACCATGGATGTCATTCAACCGGAACTTCAGCAGTATGCCGAGCGACATACGTCGCCTGAGAGTGAACTGCTTCAAAAGATCAATCGCGAGACGCACGCGAACGTCCTTATGCCGCGGATGCTCAGCGGTCATTTGCAAGGGCGTTTTCTCTCCATGATCAGTCAGCTGGTACGTCCGCGCCACATTCTTGAAATTGGTACATTCACTGGGTACTCCGCGTTATGCATGGTCGAGGGCATGACCGCCGATGGGACGTTGATTACGATCGACAAGAACGAAGAACTGGAAGCGCGTGTCCGAGGCTACTTTGAAGCAGCCGGGATGAGCAAGCGCATCGACTATCGCATCGGCGACGCCACGCAGATCATTCCAACGCTGGACATGAAGTTTGACCTCGTCTTCATCGACGCCGATAAAGAAAATTACAGCAATTACTATGACATGGTCATAGATAAAGTAAATTTGAGTGGAATTATCCTGGCGGATAATGTGCTGTGGAGCGGAAAGGTGCTCGACGAGAAGCCGGACAAAGACACTAGCGCGATCATGGCCTTTAATAAGAAGGTAACGGATGATCCACGGGTTGAAAACGTCCTGCTTCCGATCCGCGACGGCATTATGATGATCCGCAAGCTGAACTAAGAGACACATTTTTTCTGACTGGATGAAGTATCTTTTTTCCGCTCTTCTGGCGATCCCCCTGTGGGGCGCTGCGCAATCGCCCCAGGTCCCCCATAAGCTGCAGTTCGCGGGCATGACACTCACCATCCGCGACGACGCCCGGCGCGAGATACAGGCGGACGTCGACGCCCTGACCCGGTCGCCACGCCACTTCAACATCAAGGTGGAACGCGCCAAAACGTACTTTCCCATTATCGAAAAGGTATTTGCCGAGGAAAATCTTCCTGACGACTTCAAATACCTCGTCCTTCAGGAAAGCGCGTTGATACCGGACGCAGTCTCCGTATCCCAGGCTGTAGGGTTCTGGCAGTTTAAAGACTTCACAGCTACCGAGATGGGCCTCCGGGTAGATCGTCATGTTGACGAGCGGATGAATATCGTCTCGTCGACACGCGCTGCGGCACGGTACCTCAAAAAGAACAACTACTATTTCAACAATTGGCTCTACGCACTGCAGGCGTATCAGATGGGACCTGGTGGTGCCATGAAAGCGGTGGGCGAGGGGAAGCCCGGCGCCAGGCATATGGACATTACCAGCAAGACGTACTGGTACGTGAAAAAATATCTGGCCCACAAGATTGCTTTCGAAGGCGCCGTGAACAGCGCCGGAGCGGTGACACTGGCAGCTCTGCCAAGCGAGGGGCATCGTTCGCTGAAAGAAATTGCACGTGCCGCATCTGTTTCCGAGGAGGAGTTGGTGGCCTATAACAAGTGGGTCCGCGGTGGCAATATTCCGAACGACAGGACTTATGCGATCATGGTTCCGGTTACGGCCGGCTCAAAGGACTTCCTCGCGGCAGCACGCGCCGATATACCCCGGACGGGGGCAGTCGCCGTCACGACCCAACCCGCGGCAACGGTTCGGCCGGAGTCTGAACCCCAACGCACGACCGCAATCAACGGCGTGCCGGTGATCGCCGCAAGACAAGGCGAAAGTGCCGCTGCCCTGGCGAAACGCGCGGGAATCTCGCTTTCGAAATTCCGCCGGTATAACGACCTCACCAAAGGCCAGCGGCTTATCGCAGGCGAATACTATTTCACGGAAAAGAAGCGCGGTCGTGGAGAAGAAGATTACCATAAGGTAAGCGGAAATGAATCGATGTGGGCTGTCAGTCAGCAGCATGGCATCCGCCTTAACCGGTTGTTGCGCTTTAACAGGATGGATCGAGACGATAAACCTGGCAACGGAGCGATTTTGTACCTTACCAGCAGGAGGCCTGCCGACGAGCGGCGCGTAGAGGCCGTTGTTGAGGTCGACCGCGGAAGCGTCTTTGGTTGGTCGGCCGATCCACCGGAGACCAGCGCTCCCACCACCCCGCGCGCCAAGACTGCACCGGTGGTAACCGTGGAGAGCACCAGCGCGGAGACCGTCTCCCGGAAGACAGAACCGGCGGCCGTCGAACCCGACCCGGTAGAGCGTAGGCCTGCCGTTACTACCGCGTCTCGCGGTACCGATGAAGGTGTAGCGACTAACCCGACACCTGCCCGCGGTGATAAACACGAAGTGTTGCCCGGAGAAACCCTATATGCCATCTCGCGCCAGCATCAGGTGTCGGTCGCGGATTTGGTGCGCTGGAATAACCTTGACGTCAACGAAGCGTTGAAGCCCGGACAGGTTCTCGTAGTGCAGGGTGAACTATTGTCCGCGGAAAACACGGAATCTGCTTCCGGACCGATTATCCATGAGGTGCGTCCTGCTGACACATTATATAGCGTGGCGCGTAAGTATGGGGTCAGTATTCGCGAACTCATGGAGTGGAACGGCAAGAGTGATTTTAATCTTAGCGTCGGTGAAAAGCTGAAGGTTCATCCGCGCTGACGGGTTAACCTTTGTTAAGCGGCAACGGGGCTTTTCACCCCATCAGACATAGGCGGTTTTTCGCGATTTTATTCGTTTTCGGCCATTTTATTACGCCTGGCCGGAAAATCTGATACTTATCGCCAAATTCGCGAAAAAGGATATTTTTGTATTCCTCTGTAAAAACCTTGTAGCCCAGACCTGAAAAATGCATACAGATACAAAGTCCATCGACCTGGTAATGCTGGTGGATGATAACGATACGGATAACTTTATCAGCAAGCGCATTATCGAGATAACTGGATTTGCAAAGAGGGTAGAAGTGAAGGGGTCCGGCAAAGCTGCGTTGGATTACCTTCGGGAGAACGAAAACAGACCCGAGAACCTTCCCAGTCTGATCTTTCTTGATATTAATATGCCTATTGTCGACGGCTTTGTTTTTCTCTATGAGTTCGAAAAATTCAGCGAGCTGGTGAAGAAGAAGTGCAAGGTCATTATCCTGTCGAGCTCAGACAACAAGCGCGATATCGACAAGATTGTCAACAACAATCACGTCATTAAGTTTATTACCAAGCCTCTTACTGAAGTGGCGTTGGACGAGATCAAGCTGAACAGCATCTGAAATTCTCCAATTCCCTTTCCATCTGTCCCCTTAGCCTGCTAATTTGCGCGCAAAAAATCGGGGACTAATCAAGGGAATAATGAGGATTGTCAAATCAAGCGCCATCTTGCTGATGATCATGGCCATGGGCGGCGGGACACTGCGTGCACAAGACACACTGGCCAATAGGGATACGGTTCGATACTGGAAGAAGAAACTGGATCTGGGTGTCAACGTGAACCAGGCGTCTTTCACGTCGAACTGGACCGGCGGTGGGGTGAATTCCGTGGGACTGAGCGTCGCCTTTAACTATGTTGCCAACTACGCGCGCGGACCGCATAGCTGGGACAACAGCATAGGCCTCCAGTACGGCTTTGTCAAAAACGAAGGCCAGGGATTCAGAAAAACCCTGGACAGGATCTACTTCGATACCAAATACGGCTACAAATTATCGGCTCACTGGAACGCCTTTACATCGCTGAATTTCCTCTCCCAGTTCGCGCCTGGATTCAACTATGAACAAGACAACGGCGTCGAAACGGCATCCCATATTTCCGATTTTTTTGCACCCGCATTCATAACGTCAGCGTGGGGTCTCGAATATCATAAGGGAGATCACTTCCGGATGCGCTTTTCTCCGTTTGCCCCGCGACTCACCATCGTCAGGAATCCGGAACGGTTTATTACAACGGTAAGCGAGAATCCCTACGGCGTCACACCACCCGATCAAACCCGGTTCGAATGGCTTGCCCTTCAATTTGTCGCCGAGTTCAACAAAGACATTGCCGAAGATCTGAACCTCAAATGGCGCTACGCCTTGTTCGCCAACTATGAAACTTTGGAACTCGACAAGCTCGATCACCGGCTGGAAGTTATGCTCCTCGCCAAAGTCAACAAGTTCGTCAACGTAAGTCTGGGGGGTGTAATACTGTACGACTACGACCAGATCGAAGAAATCCAACTCAGCCAGGTGTTCACGCTGGGTTTTGCCTACAAGTTCCAGAATTACAAAGATCCGAAGTAGGTTGTTGGATGGGTTAACACATTGTTGACCCGCCCACTTAATCGTACAACACCGGCCGCGTCCAGCTTTTTAATTTGAGTATGTTTTCTCAAATTTAGCTATGGATAAAACGGGGTTTGTCGATTCTATTCGGAAATCATACACTTTCAACGCTTCCTCTATCTGCCTCGGCGCAGGCGTCCTTAATGGCGAAATATTACCCGAAGCACAGGTAAACCTGGCACTGCGTATGATGAACCGCCACGGACTCGTCACGGGGGCCACCGGTTCAGGAAAGACGCGCACACTACAACTCATCGCCGAGCAGCTTTCGGCCGCGGGCGTACCTGTGTTTATGCCGGACATCAAAGGCGACCTTTCAGGTCTGGCAAAGGCTGCCGAAGAAAATCCAAAGCTCTCAGAACGTGCCGACGCCATCGGCATTTCATTCAAGCCTCAGGATTATCCCGTCGAGTTGTATTCCCTCAGCGGAAAGTGCGGCGCACAAATGCGCGCCACCATCACCGAGTTCGGCCCGGTGCTGTTGAGTAAGATCCTCGACCTCAACGAAGTGCAGACGGGGGTTATGATGATCCTGTTTAAATATGCCGATGACAAAGGGCTTCCGGTAGTCGACTTACGCGACCTAAAGAAACTTTTATCATGGTTGTCTGATGGCCCAGGAGCGGCCGAAATAAAAGGTGAGTACGGTACAATATCGTCGTCGACTTCAGGGGCGATGCTCCGAAAGATCGTGGCGTTGGAACAGGAGGGCATCGAACATCTCTTCGGGGAACCGTCGTTTGATATAGAAGACCTTTTTGTGAAGGTGGATGGTCGCGGTGTGATATCGTTACTGAACTTATCAGATGTACAGGATAAGCCGCGGGTGTTTTCCACCTACATGCTTGCACTGTTAGCTGAGTTGTATGAAAAGCTTCCCGAGGTGGGCGATCTGGACAAACCTAAACTTGTATTCTTCTTCGATGAAGCACACTTGCTGTTTAAGGGTGCGAGCGATGCCTTCATGGAGCAGATAGATCAGGTGATACGACTGATCCGATCGAAGGGCGTAGGCATATTCTTTTGTACCCAGTTAACGCAGGACGTCCCCGCATCGGTACTTTCTCAACTCGGAAACCGGGTCCATCATGTGATCCGCGCGTTTACACCCAACGATGTGAAGGCACTCAGGGAGACGATCAAAACCTTTCCTCATTCCGAGTACTACGATATGCAGCAACAGTTCACGCAACTCGGAACAGGTCAGGCATTCATCACAGTACTCAACGAGAAGGGAATACCTACTGAGACAGTGGTTACCCACCTGCGTCCGCCGGCGTCTGTCATGGGGCCACTTGACGATGCGGAATACAAATCCCTGATGCTTTCCTCGGAACGGTATCGAAAGTATCAGCAGCAGGTCGATCCGGAGAGCGCGTTTGAGATGCTGAGCGAAAAGATGGAGCGCGCTGCGCGTGATGCCGAACCCGAGGCCAGGAGAACAACCTCGCGGCGCAGGGAGAAGTCCACCCTCGAAAAGGTGTTGCAGTCTTCCGCCGCACGGCAGGTCGGCAGGGAACTGGTACGCGGCTTGTTCGGCGTATTCTTCGGAAAAACAATCCGGTCCCGCTCCCGCAGCATCTTCTGAAGAAAGGTCGTAGAATTGAAAAATTGAAGAATTGAATATTGAATGTACGTATGATCATGCATCGTAAAGCGGCCACGCGGTAAAGCGACCGGCAGTTGCTTTACAATTTGGCCTCTTTTACGGCAACACTTCAACACGATAAAAAATGTGGGACGACGATGAACCAGACTACGACCCCGACTATGATCCTGAGGAGGAGCGGCGGCGGCTAGAAGCAACGCCTATTTTCCAGAAGGCGGAAGAAATCAGGGATCTCACGCAGCGGATCGTGGAGACGATGGATAAGAACGATCCCGAATCTGAGATTCAAAGCTCCCTCATGCTGGAAGACTCGATGATCATCCCCGCCAAGATCGCTGGGGCCGAGGCGGTTGACGACTATATTCTAAAGATGGAGAACGCGGTGGTGATCAAGATACACGCCCGCAGCCTGCTGACCCGTACCGCATCGCTAAAATACCTGGAACTGGTGGCGCCTGCCTACCTTCAGTTGCTTCGCGATGAGATCGAAGCGTTCCGCCTGCTGTTCCGCAAGTGGGTCGCGTCGTTTCAATTAGATACGACGAAAGAAGGAGACGGTTGGGGGCTGTTTGTTGACGATGAGTGAGACAGATGCCCCTGCATCTGCCCGTGGCGCTAATAATCGGTATCCAGACCCAGTCGATCCTTAAGTTCCTTCAGGATCGGGTATTTCTCGACGAGGTGGTCGAACTTCTCCTTGTTGGTATAGAGTAATTTTTCAGTATCGATTTCCCGGAGCTCCCCGGTAACGAAAACGGACCTGTTTTGGAGTCGTTCGCGGAGAAACGCTGTCAGGTCACTGCGCAAATCGTTAAGGATGGTTTCCTGCACGGGGTTGTGAAGGTGGACAACGATCTCACTGCCGCGCCGGTCGATGGGTTGTGTCAGGAGTTGGTACTCTGCTGCGTTTCGCCGCCGTGTTTCCGCGAAAGCGTCCCATGCCGCCTGCACGCCTTCCTGGGTAAGTTCCTTTTCCTTTGGCAGTTCAGCGCTCTCCACGGATCCGACGTCAGTTTTCTCGCTCTGTGTGCCACCATTGCGTGCTGCCCTGGCGCTGCCCACGAGTTCAGATAACCGTGGTGTCTTTAATGATACACCACCGCGCGGATTTGGGATTGGGGGAGGCGGCGTTGAAGGAGTGGCCTGAGCAGGGGGTACAGGTGCCGGCTCGGCGATTGCAGGCGCGTCGTCGCTGGCTACACTAATTTTTTTTTTAACCCTGCTTCTGCAAGTTCTGCGGGACGAAGAACGGAATGGACGTGAGCCATCTTCATGAGGCAAAGCTCGATGAGGAGCCTCTGGTTCTTGCTCGTCTTGTAGTTGATATCGCACTGGCTGGCCAGGTTAAGCCAGGTGAGCAGGAGCGAGGAGGAGGCAGCGATTGCCTGCTCGTGATATTTCTGCTGCACGGATTCCGGGACTTCCATAAGCTTCGCCATGCGGGAGTCCTGGGAAACCAGCAGGTTTCGCAGGTGTTCGCCCAGACCGACGATGAAATTGTGACCATCGAATCCTTTGCGTAGAATTTCGTCCAGAATCAGCAGGGGGTCGGCGTGGTTTTCGGCTAACAGCGCATCCACCACACGGAAGTAGTAGTCGTAATCGAGGATGTGCAGGTTGGTCAGCGTCTGGCGATAGGTAATGCCCTTGCCTGACGAGTACGTGACCATCAGGTCAAAAATGGAGAGCGCGTCGCGGAGGGCGCCGTCAGCTTTCTTGGCGATAAGGTGAAGCGCCTCGGGTTCTACGGGTACATTCTCCCGGTCGGCGATCTTTTGCAGGTGTGCTGCTATATCGGCGATCTGGATTCGGTTAAAGTCGAATACCTGGCATCGCGATAAGATTGTGGGCAGCACCTTGTGTTTCTCCGTGGTGGCCAGGATGAAAATGGCGTATGGCGGCGGCTCCTCCAGCGTCTTGAGGAAGGCGTTGAAGGCCGCGCTGGACAGCATGTGAACCTCGTCGATGATATAGACCTTGAACTTGCCGTACTGGGGCGGGTAGCGGACCTGGTCGATAAGGTTGCGGATGTCGTCCACCGAATTGTTCGATGCGGCGTCCAGTTCGAAGATGTTCAGCGCGTTGAGCTCAGGCTGGTCTTCAAAGCCGTTGATCAGGCGGGCAACGATCCGCGCACAGGTGGTTTTCCCCACGCCGCGGGGGCCGCAAAAGAGAAGCGCCTGTGCCAGCTTGTTATTGTCGATGGCATTTTTCAGCGTGGTGGTGATGTGCTCCTGACCCACCACCTCGTCGAACCCTGTGGGGCGATACTTCCGTGCCGAAACGACAAAATTCTCCATGGGGTGGCAAGATAAAATTCCCCGGCACAATTGACAATCGACATTTGCCAATTGCCGACAAATGCTGTCAAAACGTCCAAATGAACTATTTTGGACCTAAATTTGTCGTCTTTTTCACCAAAACGTCATTTTGGGGCCGACCGGTTTTGACAGGATGTGTGATGACGTAGATAAGCATGCGGGCTCATGGGATGAGAGCCCCGAAAGATAGTCCCGAACCATACTTGGCGAGTCTAACTACGCCATGGCTGCTTAATCTGACAGGATGTTAGAATAAGCGTGTCCCCGATAAGATCGGGGAGGCCATCATCGCTCAGCGCTCCCGTTCTGCCGGCGCTGGTTCAGCGGTGTCGACAGGTAGAACTGCTCCGCGTGATGCTTGCTAAGCGCGGCTAAGACGCAGCAGCTAAGGTGGATTTCAGGCCGTTGCCTGCCTTGGTTCACCCGACAAATAAAGGCGACTAAGCATGTAGAAACTCCGTGATCAGCTTCTCTGGACGAGAGTTCGATTCTCTCCGGCTCCACGGTAAAGCAAACCCCGAAGCGATCGCCTTTCGGTGATGTGTTTCGGGGTATGTTGTTTTTTGGCGATCCGCTCCGGGGTTGCTTTACCGAAATTCAAACCCGGCCCTGGCCACCGCGCGTTTGGCCGCTTCTTTTGCGTAGTCGGCCTCATTAAAAGGATGGACGGGTACCGGGGTCACTGTATTGAGGACATCCAAAATCGCCTGCGTTTCATTTTGAGTTAGCTTTTCGCAGGCTTCATACATACCACCTTCCTTTTCTTCGAGGATGTCGTGTTGCTCCAGGATGTGGCTGACGATCTGAATGACATCCGGTTTTGGATAGCACACCATCAATGACGTCAGCGCGCCGTGGTCCAGACGCAATTTTGCCTGCAAGGGAAGCGGCTCACCTCCATTGGCTTTCTGTGCGGCCACGAAGAGTATCTTCTCTTCCATTTTAATGTGTGTCAGCAACCCGACCCGAAAATGATGATAAGCTTCCAGGTCGACATTGTTTGGATCTTTTGTCGCCTTTTCAAAAAGCCTTTCAATACGCCTGTGGTCGGTCGTAAAAAAATCGTATAGTATTTTGTTCATGGTGAGGGCTAGATTGTTGTACAGTTGTCTACTGTCTACTTTCCACTTTATCATACACTACAACAGACGTCTGCGTCCCTCTCGGCGAGCTGACGACCTTCTTAATCACCAGCCGTTTTCCCTTTCGTTGGAGTACCCATTTGTCGTGGGATTTGACGTGCACTTCATTACCACCCCAGGTGAAGATAACTTTGGCGTCGACATTCAACGTGTCCCGTGCGGGCGACCATCTCGCTGTCTGCACACGCGGAGCATCGTTATACACGACGGAGTGTGTCTCCCTGCCGTCTGCGATGATCTTCTCTTCGTCCACGTCGTCATCGTCCCACTCTACGATCGTGCGCGTTTTAATGGTGAGTTCATCGCCATTGTGAACGATGTCAAGACGATAAGGAGTTCCTGAAGGACCAAAGGTCTGCAATTTGCTTTCGTATTCGTTAAGCACCCAGGTGCCGTTGAGGTCGGCTTCGCGTTCAATGACCAGCGGTTCGAGGCCGCAAGCCTTCCGGTATGGGGCCGTAGTTTCTACGAACGCCACATCTTCCATGAACAGAACGCGAGGGTCTTCATCGAGCTTTTCGTAGTTATCCCTGGAGGTGCCGCGTACCATGCCAGCCCAGACTACCCAGTATGCCCAGTTTGGCTGCGCGTCAAGTATTTCTGTTGACGGCGGATTTCCCACCTCGCCCAGAGCGATGGGCTTGCCTTGCGACAACGCCATGAGTCCATCGTAATACGACTGGTCGAAGTCATTACCGTAGATATCGATGGAGAGTACGTCAAGATATTGGTTCCCGGGATAATATTTTGCAAACTCCCTGTCGGGCCGGCTGGGGCGGTCGACACTCCATACCCAGATGAGGTTATTGAGTTTGTGGTGGTTGACAAGCCGGTCGAATATCTGGCGATACAGCGCTGCTGTCGTATACTTTCCTTCATAGCGGCCACCCCACCAGAACCAATCGCCGTTCATCTCGTGGTAGGGCCGCCACAACACCGGCACCTTTGCTTCCTGCAACTGTTTCAGGTGGCCCGCGATCTCGTCCACCTGTTTCATCCACTGTTTGTGCAGGGCAGTCCCCCGTCGCAGCACGTCGCGAAACTGGTTATCAGTGAGGCGACCTTGCACGCTGGCGAGTTTGGTGGAGTCCGACCCTGGCAGGGGTTGAAACGAGACGGGCTCCTCGGCCGTCGGCGGTACCGCGTGCCAGCAAAGGGTGATGATCGATCCCAGTTTGTGCTGCCGTATCGCCTCTTCTACAATGGAGGGACGCGCCAGGTAGGAGTCCTTGTCGCCATCCTCGGCAAAGCCGAAATCCTGGCTCCAAACGGCGGGTGTTTTGCCAATATAATTGGAAGCAAACTGCGTGTTCCTGTCGCGGGAAATGGGAAAGTTATGCTGACCCGACAGAATGTGTTTACCGCTGATGTCCTGAAGATACTGCAACAACGCGACCGCCTCCGGAGAGGCGTTTGGCGTGACAGGCTTTGTTCTTGGTAACTGACCGTAGAGGGCAGCTGTGGAAATCAGCAGTGCAACGGTGATTACACCGGAGCGGAGAAGACTCATAGCTGTGCAATTTGACAGCGTTCAAGTTATCCAAATTTTGCATCAACGCTACAGTATTTTGATGGCCGGGCACTATAAGGTTCCGTCTGGCTCAATGTGGATCATGTTGCGATATCCTTGTTATTCAGGATGTGAGGCGATAAAAGCGGAACAGTACATTCTCGATTGGAAGTACTTCTATCTTGCTGAAGCCCGCACGTGCCGCGACTTCCATCACTTTTGCAGGTCGGATGACAGTGCCGATGGCCTCGGTAGGATGCTCCGACATAGACACCGGCAGGCAGTGTGTCACGCTCCAGCCATACATCATACGTTCGAGGTCGTCGCCCGGTGAAAAGAAGGACTCAGCTACGCGTTCGTCACCGATAATCACACACCCGTCATCTTTCAATGCGCGGCGGAGGTTTTCCAGCACAGCTGTAGGTCGTGAGAGATCGTGAAGCGTTTCCAAAATGAGGACCAAATCGAACGGATTGTTAAAGGTGGCATATGACGCGTCGTCGTGAAGAAACCTGACGTCAACGCGCTCGCGTGTGGCATGTGCAGAGGCCTCCTGTATGGAGCCGGCATCCATATCGATGCCCGTGACCTTCGCGTTGGGGTATGCTTTGGCCAACGCGATGCTGGACCAGCCCACGCCGCAACCCACGTCCAGGATACGCACATCGTCTCCTGAGACGAGACGTTGCTGCAGATCGGGTACTGCGGGTAGCCAACTCGCGATAAGATCGTGGCTGAAGGCAGGCTTGTTGATGCCGCCTTGTCCCTGACGGAAGTCGAGGCCGTATTTTTCATAGGCAACACCTGTGCCTGCTTTGTACGCAAGCAACACATCGGGAAGCGCACGGGCGATTCCTACCAGCATCTGAGCGAATGGCGCCACGTGTGAGGGATTCGCATCGTCAACGAGTACGCCAATGTGTTCTTCAGGAATATGATACTTGCGGAGGTAGGCGTCGCGTTCTCCGTCTGCGACGATAAAGCCGGCCACCGCCTGCTGTTCGAGCCACTCGCGTGAGTAGCGTACGGCTATGCCTGTTTTCAGGGATAACTCGATACAGGTAACCGGATCGCGCAGCACACGGTAGAGTCCGAGTTTCTTTCCGATGTATACGCTATAGAGTTCAAGCGTGTTTATGGTCGACTGAAACAATCGATCGGCCAGCGCCGTGTCGGTATGAGCTGTTGTGAGACACATAGTTGGATTTCGTTTTTTTGTTCAACCTATAAGGCGTAAGGGGGGGACTTACATTGTGAGTAGGTAGTTTTTTCAGCGGGCAGTACTGCCTACTGACTTACCGACCTACTGACCCACTGACCACTGAACAGGCTTCTCCGGCGAGTAGCAACAATACGTCCCGGTCTTGATCGAGTTGGTGAGATGCGCTCCCAGGGCGGGATGTAATTGTGCGATTTTTTTGATGGCGTTGCGGACGCGCCAGGTAACGGCAGAGCGGGTTTTCTCCGTGGCAGAGCCGAGCTTGCGAGGCCGGCCGTAGATGTCGGTAGCGCTGGACAGGTGGTCGAGAATCTGATCCAGGCTTTCGCGAAGTGAACCGACACGTTCCGAGTCGCTCATCTCTTCTGCTTCGTCGATCTGCTCCTGGAGGAGTTTGATTTGGTTTCGATATTCACGTCGTGCCTTTTCGTCTAATGCATACTCTTCGGTTGCCACCGTCACCGGCAGGTCCATTAAATCGGAGCAATGAATTTCACGGGAGGGTTGACTGAGCAGGAGTGTGAGGTCGTTGAAGCCTTTTAGTCCGGCAAGGTGTACCGTCTTACCTTCAAACGTTAGTGTCCATACGTCGCCTTCTTTTCTGAAGACAGCGCCGACGGTATGATCGCGACTTAGTGTTGCCGGCATTGCCGTAAGTTGCTGTTTGAAGATGCCTGCCTTGTGCATGCGATCTACGGCGTGGGGGATGACGTTATGATCGCGGTAGGGGTTGACCTTAACGAGCCAGTCGACAAGCTCGCCGGCGTCGCACGGCCTTCCGCTTATTTTCCTTTCGAACACGCTCACAAATTTCCGCCAGTGTGTTTGTGCTTTTTCGATCTGGTTGTCGTACGTGTAACAAAACGCGAGATAGGCAGGGAAGTCAAGCCATCCTGAGCTGAATGACGACTGTTCCGCGAGCGTGATAGCTTTTCGGTATTCGCCTTTTACAAAAGATATGAAAACACCATACGTATGATACCAGGTATTGCGGGAAGGATTGAGCCGCAGTGCCTTTCGATACAGTTCTTCGGCTTCATCCACCTCGCCGAGAAATGCCAGGCTCATAGAAAGCTGCACGAGGCAGTCGGCATCATTGCTGTTGAGGTCGAGGGCATTGCGAATGTGTTGTCTGGCGCGGTCGTATTGCTTTCGGTACAGCAGTGTACGGGCGAGTACCATCTGCGCGACGTGGTCGGTTTCGTCCAGTTCCGCGGCTTTTTCCGCGTTGATGAACGCGCCCCGTTCGTTCTCATCCCACTTATCCCACAGCTGGCAACTCCATTCGTTGAAGTAGGACAGGGAGAGCCCGGTGTAGGCGCGGGTGAAGTAGGGGTCGATCTCCAGGGCTTTGTTGAAAAACTCGCGCGCCTTGAGGTCGTGATCGCGCGAGCCGGAGCGTAGTTGTTCCATGCCGCGTAACCAGCAGTCATACGCGTCGAGGTTGGTCACCGGTTTCTTCCGCGCTGCGGAGAGTATGGTCATGTCGATTTGCCGCGACAATGTGCTGACGATACGCTGTGCGATGTCGCACTGTATGTGGAACACCTCTTCCATGGGTTCTGCGTAGCGCTCTGCCCATAGCACGCGGTTGCCTTCGGCATCGATAAGTTGGGTAGTGATCCGGATGTATCCGGCGTCGTGGCGAAAGCTCCCCTTTACGAGGTAGGTTACCTTGTTGTCGCGGATGAATTTTCTTTCTGTCGTGAAGTCGCGGATGGCCGCCGTGGAGTACGACGACATAATCTGGAGGCCCTTAAAGCGCGAGAGGTCGGTGATAATGTCTTCCGCAAATCCCCGGGCGAAGTGGGCCAGCTCGTCCTGGGCGGAAAGGTTTTCGAATGGCAGTACGCCCAGGACGATTGCGGTAGACGGCTGCCGGCTCATGGTGTCGTGCAAGGGGTCTACCATCGGGTTCGGCATATCATTGCAGAGGGTTCATCATGGGTGATCCTTGACCCCTCATAGGGGGCTCTTCCGGGCTTTGCGTGCCCGGAAGGACCCTACTTAATACGTATGACGCGCCGGAAGGTTGACCCGGCTGTTGAATTTATCTCCCTGTTTTCAGAAAGCCATCCAAAGGAGGCCCAGGAACAGGATTCCTATCAGAATAACGAACCAGAACTTTTGTATGAAATCAAGAAAATCTTTCATGGACATTGGGATTGATACCCGCTGCCATGGAAAGTCGCGTAACCCTATTTTTCGTCCGTTACCAATTTCTTCCTGTGGTTGATCCAGGTCAGGATCACCGGCACCGCCGTAATCAGGACCATGGCCGCCACGATGATTTCCAGATAGTTGATAATGCCCGGAAAGGCCCTGCCGAACAGATGGCCGGCCATGATCATGGTGACCACCCATATCACCGCACCGATGATGTTATAGATCATAAACCGACGGAACGGGATCTTGCTGATGCCCGCCAATATGGGGATGAAGGTCCTGACGATGGGAAGAAAACGGCCGACGACAAACGTGAGCATGCCGTGTCTCAGATACACTTCCCGGGTGATCTCCAGGTATTTCTTTCTATAAAAAAGTCCTTCTTTTCGTCGGTTCAGGTAATCTTTAGCCCAGTATCCGAACCCATAGCCCACCGCGGTGCCGCTCACGGCGGCAGTAGTGACCAGTGCGATTAACAGCCAAACGGGCGTGTTGATATGTGGAGAATTGGAAAGGAGTCCTGCCACAAACAGCAGTGAATCTCCCGGAAGAAAAAATCCAAAAAACAACCCGGTTTCAGCAAAAACGATCACCAGTAACAGGGTCAATCCCCCGTAGACGATGATTGTTTCCGGCTGAAGCAAATCCAACAGCGACAATTCCATGTTTTGGGTTTTTAGAAATAATGAACTAAGAGAAAACGCCTGATGCAGGCTGAAGGTTGGGGTCGCTGAAGTTGTCTTACGGTGCGTTGGCCGTCAGGACAACATAGAAAGGATTCGAGACGAGTGGGGGGATGGTTTCTTTTGGCGCGGTGCACAGGGTGATGGCGACAAACCATTCACCGAGCGGCGCGGATAGCAGCATGTTGGCTGCGGCCTTATCCGGGAATCCTCCGCTAGTGAGGCTCTTCGCGTTGTTGCGGAGTATTACGGGTGCCGGCGCCGGACCTGAGGAGACGCTCAGGCGCGATTCATCATACAGGTCGTCATCCGGCCCATCTTTGATGCCGGGGTATACCTGCGCGGTGACAAAAGTAAGGAACAGCGCCAGGAGGGCGATCCCTGAAATACGTCGTACGGGGTGGTTCCTTACAGTCATAGCTGAAAGGCAAGATAGACATTTCGGAAAAATATTCAACCGGGTTTTTGATGCGCGCAACCACGTACGAATAGTTGTTCGGTGATGTCTGAAAATCGGTCAATAATTCC
>DATGQD010000045.1:0-79715 GCA_035304385.1 Cyclobacteriaceae bacterium | reverse complement strand
TATGGAATTGCTGACGGCCGAACTGGCGGGCAAGCTGAAAACCACCAAACCTCTTCAGCACCGCATCGTACAGGGTTCGTCCTTCAATGCCTCGGTTAAGAACGAAGCAAAAAAGCTTCGGTCCGGACTGATTGTCATCGGCACGCGAGGCGCTAATGGATTGAAGAAGGTTGTCCTCGGAAGCAATACGGCGTCACTCATTGAGATCAGTCATATTCCCGTCCTTGTGGTACCTGAGCTGGCAGAATTTGACGGGATAAAGAAGCTCGTGTACGCCACGGACCTCGCGCACATCGAGGATGAACTCGCCACCATGCTTCCCTTTGTGAAGATATTCGAATCATCAGTGCATATTTTTCACGCCGCATCGGACGCCAAAGAGGTGCCGGAGGCGGAAGCCCGGATACAAGAAGCGATTAACAAGGTCGACTATGACCAGTTCGTCGTGAAGGTGGTTGCCGACCGCGATGTGGACCGGGCTGTCGAGGCGTACGTCAAGGAGACGTCGGGCGACCTGCTCACGACCTTTACGCATGAGCACAGTGTGTATGAGAAGTTGTTTGACAGAAGCCTCACGCGAAAACTGGCCTTCCAAAGTAGGGTTCCCTTACTGGCCTTCCGCCAGAACCCGTAGACACGGCGTCAGAACTCAGCGTTGCCCGGATACCGTGGAAATGGAATCACATCACGGATATTGGTCATCCCCGTAACGAACTGCATCATCCGTTCAAAGCCCAGGCCGAAACCGCTGTGGGGCGCGGAGCCGAACCGCCGCAGGTCCAGGTACCACCAGAGTTCTTTTTCGGGAAGGCCCAGCTGGCGGATGCGGTTAAGCAATTTATTGTAATCGGCCTCGCGTTCTGATCCGCCGATGATTTCACCAATACCTGGAAACAGAACGTCCATAGCCGCCACAGTGCGCCCGTCGTCATTTTGTTTCATGTAAAAGGCTTTGATGTCGGCGGGGTAGTCGTACAGGATGACCGGCTTTTTGAAATGCTTTTCCACCAGGAATCTTTCGTGTTCCGACTGCAAGTCGATCCCCCAGTTATCAACCGGGAACTGAAATTTCTTTTTCTTGTTGGGCGTGGAGTTTTTCAGGATTTCGAAGGCCTCCGTGTAGGGAAGGCGTTCAAAATCATTCTCCGCAACAAACTTCAGTTTTTCCACCAGTCCCATACCGCTGCGTTGGTCCTGAGGTTTGGATCGTTCCTCTTCTGCCAGGCGGTGGTCGAGGAACGCGATGTCCTCGCCGCAATGAGTGAGGATATAGTTGCACAGGTAGCGGACGAAGGCTACCGCCAGCGCCATGTTATCGTTGTTATCGTAAAAGGCCATCTCCGGTTCAATCATCCAGAACTCGGAAAGGTGGCGCGTGGTGTTGGAGTTCTCTGCCCGGAAGCACGGTCCAAAAGTATAAATCTCACCCAGGGCAAGCGCATGGGTTTCGCCTTCGAGTTGTCCCGATACGGTGAGGTTGGTTTCCCGTCCGAAGAAGTCTTCCCCGAAATCAATGCTGCCGTCTTCCGTTCGGGGTGGGTTGTTAGCGTCCAGGGTCGTGACCCGGAACATGGCACCGGCACCTTCTGCGTCGGATCCCGTTATAATGGGCGTGTGAACATAAACGAAACCGCGATCGTTAAAAAAAGTGTGAACGGCGTAAGCGAGCGCGTGGCGTACCCGCATCACTGCACCGAACGTGTTGGTTCGGGGCCGCAAATGCGCGATTTCGCGGAGGAACTCCAGCGAATGGCGCTTGGGTTGAAGGGGATATTTTTCCGGGTGGCTGTCGCCGAGGATGACAACGGACGAAACCCTGACTTCCACCTTCTGTCCTTTTGCGGGCGAGGCCACCAGGGTGCCTTCGGCACGAATGCAGGCGCCGGTCGTAATGCGCTTCAGGACCGCCTCGTCGGTCGACTTGTAGTCGACGACAAGTTGTACGGTGTTGATGGTCGAGCCGTCGCTGAGGGCAATAAACTGATTGTTGCGGAAAGTCCGGACCCAGCCCATTACCAGGACGGACTGACCGGAAGGTTCGAGGGTGAGCAGCTCTTTTATTCGGGTTCGCTTCATGCCTGAGACGTGTGTGAAGGCCGCCGCAAAAAACGCTATTTTGCGCGGTTTGTCCAAGGAATCGGGGTGCATTCTAAAGCCTCGAAAATATCTTGGAACGAAAATTGTGTTTCACAAATGCCCCTTTAATCGTAGCTTTGTCAAGCTGACTAATAACGCACTTTTTAAATGCAAAAGCTTGGTTTAAGCCAGTCGTTACAACAGAAGCTTTCTCCTCAGCAAATTCAGTTCATCAAGCTGTTGCAGGTGCCTACAGCTGAACTTGAGGCGCGTATTGAGGAGGAACTTGAGCAAAACCCTGCGTTGGAAGAAGGGGAGGACGAGCCCGTTGACGAACATCCTGAAATGGAGGAGGAAGTCCGGGATGATTCTTCCTCGGACGACGAGCTTGATATCAAGGATTACCTGCACGACGACGACTATTCCGGGTACAAGATGCAGGGTGACGGCGATGACGACGACGACCGGGAGATGCCTATTCCGATGGCCACCACCCTCCATGAGCAGCTCATGGATCAACTCGACTTTCTCGGTCTGGAAGAACCTCAATATTCTATCGGGAAACAACTGGTCGGAAGCATAGAGGGGGACGGTTATATCCGCCGCGACCTCGACTCGATCGTCAACGATCTCGCCTTTTCTCAGGGCATCGAAACGACCCGCGAGGAAGTTGAGGAAGTACTGAAAAAGATCCAAACGTTTGATCCGCCCGGCATCGCGGCGCGTAATCTCCAGGAGTGCCTTCTGCTGCAACTGGATCGAATGGATAACGGGCACGACATCGACGTGGCCGTCGCGAAAAAGATCATATCAGAGTGTTTCGACGAATTCACGAAGAAGCACTACAGCAAGATCCAGAAGAAACTCGATACCGAAGACGAGGATTTTATCCGCGATGCGATAGACCTTATCGTAAAACTGAACCCTAAGCCGGGTAGCGGAAGCGGTTCAACGATGGTCAAGAACTCGTATATCATTCCCGACTTCATTCTTACTTCGAACAACGGCAAACTTGAGCTGACGTTGAACAGCCGCAATGCGCCCGACTTGCGCATAAGCCGGTCGTACTCCGAAATGTTCAAGGCCTACGACAAGAGCGACAAGAAGGATAAGAAACTCAAGGAGGCGGTCACTTTCGTGAAGCATAAGCTCGACGCCGCAAAATGGTTTATCGACGCGATCAAGCAACGTCAGCAGACCTTGCTGAAGACCATGAAGGCCATTGTCGACTTTCAGTACGAGTTTTTCCTTGAAGGCGACGAAACGAAACTGCGGCCGATGATCCTTAAGGATATCGCTAACATGATCAACATGGACATTTCCACAGTATCACGGGTGGCTAGCAGCAAGTCGGTGCAAACGGATTTCGGAATTTATCCGCTCAAATATTTCTTCTCGGAAGGCATCACCACCGATTCGGGCGAAGAGGTGAGCAGCCGGGAAGTCAAGCAGATCATCAAAGAGATCATTGATTCGGAAGACAAGAGTAAGCCTTACTCCGATGATAAGCTTGAGAAAATACTCAACCAAAAGGGTTACAACATCGCCCGGCGTACAGTCGCCAAATACCGCGAACAACTTAATATTCCCGTGGCCCGGCTGAGAAAGGAACTCTGACGTGGATCTGCTGGCCCGCATTATTTCCGTATTGCTTCATCCGCTGCTGATGGGCACTTACCTGTGCGCTGCCCTGATGCTGATGTTTCCCGTGGCGCTGGAACCTGTGCGGTCGGAAAACTACGTTGGTTTCCTTATGCTCATTTTCCTGGTAACGTTCCTGCTTCCGGCCATCAACCTGTTTATATTTAAACTGTTCGGGTCGATCCCCTCCCTGTCCATGCCCGAGCGACGCGACCGGTACGTTCCGTTTGTTTTCATTTCGTTGTTTTACCTGATCATGACTTACCTCTTTTACTGGAAGTTCGGAATCGACTACAACGACAATATCTTTCGGTTTCTACTGATCATGGATTTTCTCGTGGTGGGCGCCACTGTGCTCACGTTCTTTTATAGGGTCAGTGTTCACAGCCTTGCCATCTGTGGACTCCTCGGGATCTTTGTTCCCCTGAATAAAGCGTCGGAGGGTTCAGGACTTCTGTATGCGACGAGCATATGTCTTCTGGTGGCAGGCGCGGTGATGTCTGCCCGCCTTCAGTTGAATGCCCATACCCCCCGGGAGATCCTGATCGGTGGCGTGATGGGTTTCGCCATCGGGTTCGTTTCGGTAATTATTATGTTTTGATCAGAAGCTTGAAAGCGACAGGCCGATGGTAAGCGTGCTCATGTCAAGCTGTTCAGGTCCCTCGTTGTCGTCGAAGAGCGGCGTGAGATTGTAGTAGGTGATCAGCCCGATGTTTCCGATTCCAATTTTGAAGAACGCACCATAGCGAAGCTTCCGGAGATTGTAGTTCTGCTTGTCCTTGATGGACCGGACTTCGCCATCCTGGCTGTACTTGATCTTGGTAAAGGAATCATAGAGATATCCGACCCGGCCGCCGACGGAGGCCCGAAAGCTTCTGCTGGGGTCATCGGGACGGGTACTGAACCGAATCTCCACCGGTACATTGATGTAGTTGGTAACCAGCATGGACTTCTTGACGCCGGGGTAGAGGTCCGACGCGGGTATCAATTGCGTTTCGGATACGGAGCTCGTAAGGGTATAATTGTTGACGAGTTTGAAGCGTTCAAAGCTGAATCCCAGCCCGGGATGTATGCTGAACTTTGTATCGCCGATCCGCTTATCGAGCTGGTAAAAGACGTTGACGGTCCTGGAGCCCCAGAACCCGATGTCGAACGTATCCGCCGCGTCGAGCGTCCGGTTGAAGCCGAACTCCAGCACGAAGGATCCGGGCAGGTCAGGAAGGCTCCTGCGGTTGGGCTGTGGAGTTGCTGTGGGATCCTGTGCGACAGCGCCGAAACACAGTGCCATTGCTAGTAGAAGGAGACAGGGCCGTATGATCATGCGACGGGCAAACCTTTTAAAATGAGTCCCAAAAATAAGTTTTTTGTGAGCAGGGCCAAATCATTCTTGGCCGGGCAGTTTTATTTTATTTACATTTGCAATCCCAAAATCGGGGCATTCCCGGGGCTCGTAGCTTAATTGAATAGAGCATCTGACTACGGATCAGAAGGTTGGGGGTTTGAATCCCTCCGAGCCCGCAAATTCCCCTTCCCGCCGATAACCCTCCATAAGACGTTGATCTGAAGTCGCCTTTTGTCTCCCCGGAAACAGTTACCAGGAGTAAGATGAAGGCGCGAACCAAAAAGTTTACCCAACCCGGGCAAATTAATTTTCGCGGTCTTACCGCTCATCCAGAAAACGGGAAGGGATGCGGAACTTAGTCGGGAATTTCCTATTTTTGATTTACCTCTCGCAAACGACACTACTCCGATCGTATTTTCAAAAAAGGCCTCTGTTCAACTTTTAACAGTTGAGGTTCGTTATACCTGTTATGAGTATCGAATAATAGAAACAGTAAGAGCAACTGAAGGAATTAAGAGGTAGTTAACTTAAGTGTTGTGCTATGAAACTTCGAATTAACCGCCCCCTCGATGGAAAGATGAAGGCCATTGTCGAGAAGCGTAACAACCGCCTTAGGGAATTTTTCGCTTCCAAGAATCTCGACGTTGAACTGACCGGCGATGCAGAGAATCCGATGATAGTAGTCGGCCAGGCCATTAGCATTGCGGCTTATGTAAAAAATTTCGACCTGATTTTTCTTGACAAGTCACATCAGGGCAATACCAAAAAGATATTCAAACTCACCCACGAGGTGGCCGGTACCCGCGCTGAGGTATTGGCGGTAATGCAGGAGTCGGTGCACGTCGGACTCTTCAGGATTCAGGAGAAGAATTCCGACTTGTTTCTTGCGGGATACAATTTCAAGGATGTTGAAAACCGGAAAGGCCGCTTCCCGGTGTTCGCACGCGAGATGAGCATCGTATACAAGACCAGTGAACGCGCTGAAGAAATGCGGGCGATACTCGAGGAAGACGGCTACGATGTGAAAGTGGTGAAGCCCGATCTTAACCGGCTGAAGATTCACCTTGGCTTTGTTCCGGAAGTAGAATACTACGACAAGAAGCCCATTCTTACCGAAAAGGAGGTTCCCTCCAATCAGCAACAGGGATAGCCTGGATAGTCTTACCGACTATCCGTGATTATGACCACCCGGGCCATGGACGTGGCCGTGTTGCAGTTCTTCGGCTGTGGCCGCGCGTACTTCCACAACTTCAACCTCAAAGAAAAGATCGACCCCGGCGAGTGGATGATTTCCGTCGACCGTTACAGTGTCTTGTTCTACTTCGGTCACCGTCACGGTTTCGCCGCGGTTAGTACTAAAGCGCATACCGGGGCGTACATCCTGTCCACCGAATGCGTCTTTGGGTACCTTTTGAATGAGCTGGGGATTTTGTTGCCCATAGCCTTTATCCGGAGACACCTGGATATCGAACTTGTCGCCCTGTTCCTTGCCCTCAAGGCCTTCTTCCATGCCGGGGATGAGATTGCCAATACCCTGAATGTAGTAAAGTGGATCGCGACCTTCACTTGAGTCAAGTATATTTCCTTGATTGTCTTTCAGTGTATAATGAATCGCGGCGACCCGGTGCTTTGTGATTTGCATTGACGTTGTGTTTTAGGATGGAACATTCGGGGGATGGAATTTACAGGGTACCCGCGGATGCCAACCCCCGTGTCAAAGGTAGAACATTGGTGCAAAAAAACTCTATCCGACCGTAAAGTAATTCCACCTTGCCCCCTCGTGAACCCTTGAATTTATTGGGATTTTCTTCGCGTGGCTGACGCCAAAAAAATTGGTTCAGATTAAAAAGCGTATAACTTTGCGACCCGGTATTTATAATAATTCATTTATGAACAAAGCTGAACTGGTTACCAAGATTGCCGAAGATGCAGGCATCACTAAGGCGCAGGCAGGTGCCGCCCTGGAGTCATTTTTCGAAGGCGTTAGCAAGACACTGAAGAAGGGTGACAAACTGACTTTGGTGGGCTTCGGAACGTTCTCTGTCACCAAGCGTGCCGCTCGTACGGGTCGCAATCCTCAGACCGGAGAAACGATCAAGATCAAGGCGAAGAAAGTTGCTCGCTTCAAACCGGGCAAAGAACTTACCGCCAAGCTCTGAGAAACAGACAATCCCAGAAAAGCCCCGGTCAGTACGTCCGGGGTTTTCTGTTTAAACACCAACGGCAGCAGGGCACCTTTTGTCGTCTGCCCGGGAAATGGTATTTTTATCGGATGTAACCTTGCGGGTATGAAAAGCAAACTCTGGATCGCCTTCGCCGTTTTACTGTGGGTCTCCTGCGATGAGGAAACGCTTTCTCTTAACGGCCGGTGGAAACTCGCCCATTACTACAACACCCAGACAGGGGCGGTCGACGGACGACTCGTCCAGGTAGAACGACCCATCGTACTGACCTTTTCCGGCGACGGTCGCGCAGGCGCCATCCATACCGACAGCCTCGGTGGCCCCATGCTCGGCATCTATGAGATCGGCAACCGAAACCGATTCACCTTTACCTCGTTTGGCGGTCACTTTTCCCGCGACGAGTGGAGCACCATGCTGCTGCAAAGCATCAACAACGCCGACTTCGTAAAAATCTCTGACAATTCCCTCAATATCTCCTGCAATCAGGGACGCGAAGTGCTGCTCTTCGTTCGCGATAACTAAATCCCTCCCTTCTCCTGTTTTAAAATTCGAAATTTTATTTTGCCGGGTAGATACCGATTGGTATCTTTGTTCATGCGCAACCCGGAGTACACGAGGAACAGGATATTGCAGCGCTCGGCGGTGCTGTTCAACACGCGCGGCTATCAGGCCACTTCGGTGAGCGACATCACCGACGCAACGGGCTTTACGAAGGGTGCCATATACCGCCACTTCAAAAACAAAGAGGAGCTTGAGCGGCTAACGTTGGCCGCCATGGCCGAGTCCATGTATGAGAAAATGCGGGCGGTGGTAAAACCTGAACCGACGGCGGGCCGGAAGCTGCGGGCCATCTTCGGATTTTTCGAATCGTACATCACCGACCCACCGTTCAAGGGCGGCTGTCCGCTCATGAACGCAGCGATCGAATCGGACGACGCGCACCCCGTGCTCAAAAGGGAGGCGCTGAAAATCCTGGATACCTTACGACAGTCCATAATCAGGATCATAGAAACGGGTGTGAAGCATAAGCAGATCAAACCAGGCGTAAACGCCGAGTTCTATGCAACGCTGATCATCGCATCGCTGGAAGGGGCCATTATGATGGGGCGCCTCCAGGGCGATAATAACGACATACGACGTGTACTGAAACACCTTACGGCACTACTCGTGGAAATTGAATTGTAACCTTCCACCCGTGATGCCGTTTTCATAAACGTTAAGATACCGATCGGTATTTAAAAAAACAGATGGATATGAAAACCCTCGTCATGCGTCTTACCGGCGCTTACCTTAACACCCTCGCACGAGTCACCCCGGCGCGGGCGGCGTCAAAGGCGCTGAATCTATTTTGCTTTCCCATACGCCCGCGCGTGAAACCGCGCCACAAGGCATTTTTCGATGGCTCGGAAAAATTCCGCTTCTCCTACGGCAATACTGAGCTTCAGGGATACCGCTGGGGCGAGGGCAAGAGGAAGATACTGTTTATTCACGGTTGGCAGAGCAACACCTTCCGCTGGAAGCCCTATGTGCAGAAACTCCTCAAGGAGGACGTCACCCTCTATGCGTTCGACGCGCCGGGCCACGGCCTGTCGGAAGGCAACTTCCTCTCAGTGCCGTTGTACAGTGATGTCATCGAGCAGTTCATTGAAACGCATGGCACGATGGACGCTGTAGTCGCCCACTCAATCGGGAGCTTCTCCATCCTGCATGCGCTATACAAGAACGCATCACTACCTGTGGAAAAACTTGTATTGCTTGCGCCCCCGGGGGAAGCGGCCGACTTCATTGCGCACTTTAGTGGTCTATTGAAACTAACCCCGCGCACTACCGAGCTCGCCGTCCGTGAATTTGAAAGGGTGTTCGGTGTTCCCGTGTCTTTTTATTCGACCACCCGATTCGCGACCCGAGTCAACAGGCCGGGTCTTATCATCCACGATAAACAAGATGCGCAAACGCCCATCCATTACGCCCGGTCCATTCACGGTGTTTGGAAATCGTCGCAGCTTGTTGAAACCGATGGCCTGGGCCACAACCTGCGGTCGTCGGATGTCGCGGACATGGTTTGCGATTTCCTTATCGAATCAGAGGACCTCAATCCCGTCCGAAAACTGTACACACGACAGTTGAATGTCTGAGGGGTCGGCGACCTCATAAACCTCGAGTGTTTTTTGGCGACCTCTCAGTGTTACGGCTTCCCGGGGTGCGAAGCGAGATTGCCATACAGGCGATAATCGCTTATGGAAGTCGGCCGAAATGAGCACCCCCTTACCGAGCACCGAGCACATGCGCTCCAATCTTGCCGTCGCATTGACGGTGTCGCCATGGAAAACAATTTCGCTTTTGACTTCCCCAACCTCACCGCATATCACAGGTCCGCAGTGGAATGCGCATTTAAAGTCCGGCGTCAGTCCGTATGTGGCCCTATACTTTTCACTAAGGGAAGCGAGTTTACTGCGACAGTTGAGGTAGGCGAGGAGGCACTTATCGGTTGCCATCTGTTCTTTAAGTATCCACGATACCATTACCTCGTCGCCTACATAGTTGTGTATTTTTCCTCCCGCCATCATAATCGGATCAGTAATGTCGTGAAAGAAATCGTTTAGCAAATTATGGTAAGTCATGTCACCCAGGGATTCCGCGCGGCCGACGGAGTCGTTCAGGTCGAGGAACATGAATACACGGTTCTCTGATCTCGGCCTGAAGTACCGTCCCGACACAAAATTGAGGAGCACACCTTGTCCCAGTTTTCTATTAATCTCCCTGAGGAAGATGATGATGGATACCAGCGTGAGGCTATACAGCAGGATCAGCCCGAAGTCCTCCTGCAACAGGAAGTGACGGAAGGGTTCCGATGTCAACGTTTCAATCAGCGCATAGTCCCATTGGATCGACCGCGACACAAGAATGACGACAAACACATCAAGCGTAATCACGGCCGTGTATAGGAACGACTTGATCAGAACCAATGTCAAAAATGTGATCTGTTTGCGGGCGGACCGCAGCAGGAAGAGTTCAATAAGACTTACCACGATTCCTGCGGTAAAACCGATTACAAGGCCGTTGATGAACGGAACTATACTTGAAAACCCATCACCCAGTACGGGATAGAGAAGACCCGACGCGGATGCGCTTGCGGTAATCCACGCCGCCTGCCGCCATCGCATCGCTGAAGCGGTGGTCATATGCTGTGCCGCCGTGGCGTGTGCCTGGCCTGGAGGGATAATTGTGGGCTTCATACCGGCAAAGCTAATGGCGCGGCTCTGCTGGGAGGGTGTGGTTTTTCGCAACTGATGGAAGACAGTTTACGAGACTCCGCCAGTGGGATATCGCAAAGTGGCGGGGTGTCGCGAGAATCGCATTCAGGTCTTTTGCTTTTTCTTACGGGCGGACGGAAACAGTACGTTGTTGAGGATGAGCCTGTACCCGGGTGAATGTGGAAAAAGGTTAAGGTCTGTCGGTCCGCGTCCACGCCCGGGGTTGCCCTCGGGGTCGTGCCCACTGTAGTACGTCCAGTGCCCCTGGCCCAGTTCACCGTAGATGTAACGCACCCGGTTGGTACCCTGGGCTTCACCCAGTATCAGCGCGTTGGGTTTTACCAGCGCCTTGTTGAAGGCGGTAGTCTGCCCCGTGAACTCATTGATGGAATTCGTGTGGTTTTGGGTGAGGAGACTGGGAATAATATCCCACTTGGCCGAAAAGGTAAACACGTCGAACCGCGACCGTCCATGTTCATAATAACCGATCCGCCCGGTATTGATATCGGAAAAGCGACGGCTTTCTCCCGGCTCCAGGGTAAAGTCTTCAAAAGCCAGCGATTTTTCATAATCCAGTTTCTCCTGCGCGAACGGATCCTGCTCGTCGCCATCGTACATGGGCTCATTGATATCGGTACCCTCGGCAGCCAGCGCGATATCAAACGTTTCGGCTCCGGAACACATCGCAAACAGGTAGCCGCCGGCGGCAGTATAGGCTTTGATCCTCAGGGCAACGTCCAGTTTCATCGCAGACAATTTCGCATAGCCCAGCTTTTGCGCCAGTGCTTCCTGCGTTTTCAGCTCGATGCGCGATGATTCACGCCACCGCGATCGCCCTCCCTGGCCCGTAAAGTCTTCGTGGTGGAGGTGAAGCCAGTCGTACCTGGCCAGGGCGTCGTTGAGTATCTCTTCATCGTAAATGATATCGTACGGAATCTCCGCATAATCGAGCACCAGGATCACTGCGTCCGTTTCGTCGAGGATGAATTCGTTCTTGGGAGAATACACGGCGATGCGGGGCGCCCGCTCCATACGCACCGCGTTCATATTGACAGCAGGGCTGCTGATCTCCTGAAGAATGGCGTTAGCGTTGGCGTCGGAAATCGTTTCAAAGGTAACACCACGGATGGTGCACTCGTCCATGATCTCCGGATCGTAAGCCACCAGAAAACTGCCCCCGCGATAATTCAGCAGCCAGTCTACGGTAGTACCCCGCTGCAGCGCGTAATACGCGATCCCGTAGGCCTTTAGATGATTGGCCTGCGTGTCATCCATTGGAATCAGCACGGAAGATGCCCAACCGACGCCAAAAGACGCCCACATCATCGCCACCAACCAATACTTCTTCGCGGACATGAGAACAAGGGTACTTTTCTCAAGTTCCGAAGATTAATTGATTTCTCAAACGTGATTTTTTTATCGGCTCAGGTCATTATTCGAGGCCGATCATCAGGAAGGCGCCCCAGTATAACGGTGCCGGATACTCGTTTCGCAGTTCCTTCCGGGCGGCGGTGAAGCTTTCGCGCATCTTGCCGCTGGCCAGCCAGTTCTGATAAAAACGAAGCATGAGTTTGCGGGTGGCTTCGTCGTCTACCCTGAACATACTCATTACCAACACCTTTGCGCCAGCGACCAGGAATGCCCGCTGCAGCCCGTACACGCCTTCGCCATGTTGTACGTCGCCGAGTCCCGTCTCGCAAGCGCTTAACACCACGAGGTCGGTCTGATCGAGGTTCAGACTCATGGCCTCGTACGCGGTGAGAATACCATTGTCGAGGTTGTAATTGTAACGGGTCTTGTTGAGCAGATCGCCTGCGCCGGAGAGCAGAAGGCCGGTGCGGAGCAGCGGGTTCAGCGTAGCGCTCGCATCATTTGCAACCAGCTGTCCCGGCAGACCTGATTCCGGAGCCCGGCGGTAGAGACCGTGTGTGGCAATGTGAAAGATCCGCGGGCTGACTACGCCCTTCAGCGCCTCTTCCGCGGCAGCAGCGTCGATGAATTCCTGCGTGGTCCATCCCTTTTCACGAAGCAGGAAATCCAATTGCATGACTTCGTCGCCCGTACCGGGCAGCGGCGGGATAGCGTTGCCTCCCGACGCTGTCAGGTAAAATTTCGGATTCCCGAACATGTATGCCGTATTCGCGCCTGGAGCGCGCGACGCGTGATGGCCCCGCTCTGCCAAATCTCTTGTATTGCTCACCAGCACAAGATTGGTATTGTCGATGACGTACTTTCCATCCGGTGTCGGAATGGCTTCCAGGTTGATCTGATTATACACGCCGTCGGGCGACAGGTAGATGGACGTGGCCATGCCGATTTCTTGCTGGAGGGGCTGCCAGTATACGTGGTACGATACGGAATCGTGAATGAGCCCCGTGATCGCATTCCGATAGTATTTGAAATAGCGTGTTTCCATGTCGCGCCCGTTGGCGAGGATTGCCACGCCGGGTTTGCGCGACGCCTTCCGTACATGCAGTGCAGCGTAGATCACCGAGTCGGTGAACGTATGGTCGAAGTAACGGAATCGGACCAGTTCAACGGCCACTTCATTATCCCCAAGTGCTGCAATGACATCGCCATAACGTATCGCTTTCTTTTCAAAACCCCTGGCGAAATCCTCCGATTTGCTGCTCAACTGCTTCTCGATCTGTTCGACTTCCTGTCGCAACGCATCGGGGTCGATTTCATTCTCCAACAGTTCCTCCGAAGTCATTGAAAGCGCCAGCGTCAGCCGCTCCTTCTTTTGTACCCACTCGTCAAACTGTTGTCGTAATGCCTCATCCGGGCTGTTCATGATCCGATGCCGCATTTTTACGGAGGCGCTGAGCAGCAGCGCCTTTGTCATCAGCTGATAGTTGTATACCGATCCGGCCAGGTCTTTGAAATCGTCGAGATTACTAAAGGCGAGCGTATAGTAAAACTCGAAATCGTCGCGTATCGTGTTCCAGTAGCGTGCCTTCTCCCGCTCACTGAGGGAAGGGAAAAAATCGGCGATATAAGCTTCATATTTTCCGAGCGCTTCTTCGATGAGGCGCTTGGATGCCTTGTAGTTCCGTTGCATGTAGTGGACGCGGCTGAGTTTTGCGGTCGCCTTGACATACTCCGGATGACTTGTGCTGAAGAATTTTTCATACAGCTTTCTCGAACGCTCGTAGTAGTCCGAAGCCTTGTCGAAATCGCGTTGCTGATAATACACATCGCCTGTGAGTGTGTGTAATGCAGCGAGGTTGATGTTGTTGCGGGACCCTGTCTTTGCCTTCCATATTTCCGCGGCCTCTGCAATCAAGTCGAACGCTTCTTTATGGCGGTTCTGCGACAGCATGACGATGGCCAGGTTCTCAAGGCTTGTGGCATAGCGGGGATTCTGTTTCCCGAGCTTTTCGGCGATGATGTCACGCGCCTCGATCAGGAGAGACTCAGCATTCTTGTCGCCATCATAAAATCGTATCAGCGCGAGTTGCGACAGTGAACTGGCCACGTCGATATGATTGCGTCCAAATTGTTTCTCCTGGCTTTTGAGCGCTTGTGCGATGTGGGCGCCCGCCTGATCGTAGTCGCCCAGTGTCTTGCTCAACTCACCAAGGAGCAGTTGGGTGGGAGCGGTCTTGGTAGAGGTTTCACCGAAAGCATCGACGGCGATACGGTACGCGCGTTGCGCAGTTTTTTGTGCCTCGCCGTATTCGCCTCGCGCGAGCTGTATGCGTCCTCGTTCCAGCAACGGGTTGATGAGTCGTATCGACGTGCTTCCATAGGTCCGCTCATATTCCGCAAAGGTTTCATCGAGTAACCTGGAGGCGTTGGCGAATCGTCCGAGCTGTATGAGCAGACCGACAAGTTCCTGGTTGGTTTCCAGGCTCCCGACGAACGTCGTTTTAGAACGGGATATGATCTTGGCGGAGCGCTCAAGACGCGCGCTGGCCTCGTCGAAAAGGCCTTTGATGCCGTACAGCCTGGCCTGGGCGTCCATGGCTTCGACCAGGGCGGCGGTGTATTCGTCATAGCCGCGGTTTTTGCGCAGGTCGATCACCTCTATGGCCCGTGCTACGTCCTGCTCGGCTTGCTCGTAAGCCCCAAGTTTGGTACGAAGCCGTGCGAGTCGTGTCAACGCGATTCCATAGAGGATGTCGTCATCGCGGTACTTTTGAAGGGCTGCTTCGGATGCCAGCTTCAATGTCTCCGACGCGCGGGAATATTCATCGGTAAGTTCGTAGAGCGTAGCCAGGTGGTTAAGAATATCGAGGATGTCCTTGTGGCGGATGGAAATTCGCGGTGCGATTACGCTGTCGTACGATTCGCGGTATATGGCGACGGCCGAGTCGATCTTGTTCGTATAGTCGAGTAAATAATTAGCACGGCGAAGCTGTAACAAATGATATTCGGGTGCGGTGTCACCGTATAGCTCGCGGGCAATCTCCGTCATCCGGGCAAGGTAGTTCTCGCCGTTGGCGTATTTCCTGTCGATGATGGCGACGTCGACAAGAAATGAAAGGATGCGCAGTCTCGTCTTGTGGTACTGAGGCAAGTTAGGATTGCTCAGAAGCGCAGCGGCCTGATTTTCGAGGTTCTTTGTTTTGTCGCGGTTCAGGCGTGCGTCGAACTCCACCGCCTTCATGTTGAGGTGTAGGAGGCTGTTTTTCGGAAAGTATTTGTTGAGTATCTTTTGGTAGCCCTCTCGCGCCTTATTGTAGCTGGCGCGGTTGCTGTTTTGCATGAGTTCACGCAGGTGGGTGAGGTAGATCTCATGCGCGAGATCGTTGGTAAGCGTAACCTTCTTTTTCAGAGCATTGAGAATATTATCCATTTGGAGGTCGCGTGGCCGACTTCCCATGTTGCCGTTCTCAATCATGTAGCTCGCCCAGCGAAATCGATTCTCAGGTTCAACAATGTTGGTTTCGCCCAGGTAGCGCGACTTACCGCGGAGCCACGCATCAACAGCGCCAAAAGCGGAGTCCGCGCTGATCAACCGCCCCATCTTGTTGTAGGCAGCGCCGATGAGCATGAGGCATTTCGCGTAGTCCCCGAAACGCGGGGCCAATTCGTCGTTAGGCACACGCCGTGTTTGGATCGCGCCATTTTGCACCGTCGTCTCTTTATCGACAGCCCTACGCGCCAATAGGGGTTCCTGGTCACGGAGTAACTGCAGCGCCTCTGTAGCAAAGCCACGTTCCACCATCGTCTCAGCCTTAACTAGCGCGAGGCGCGTCGTTTCCGTTTCGGTGAGTTCACCGGCTTCCAGTATTCGCGCTGCCTGGTCGATGTATTCGGCGCTGATGCGCAGGTTTCCATATTGCCGGTAGGCCTCGGCCAGTTCCAGCAACAGCCAGCCATGGGCGGCACTTTCTTCGCCAACGGAGGCCGCGCTGGCAGCGACGCATTGCGTTACGTGTTCCTCGAAAGTCTGTGGGAGTCCAAGTGCAAGAGACAGCTTGGCTTCACGCAGGTGGTAGCCTGCTTTATAGGTTTCGGCACCTTTGGCCGGAAGGGATTTCCGGTACTTAGCGAGCGCCTTAGCGGCTTTCTCATATTCACCGCTGTTGTAATACGCGTCGGCCTTGGTCAGGTGTTTCGTCTTTTGCGCTGCAGCCGGTATTGCGGCGAGCAGCAACAGGAGCAGAAGCGTCTGGTTAAAAAATGAGGCCCTAAGGCCGCGCTCCGGGGAAAAAAATGAGAGTCTCCCGACAGTCATGGCAGCACTAAATTAAAATGGGGTATTAAAACTAGTGAATTTCACTTTAGGGGGTATGTTATTCACAGGCCCCGCACGTTCGTTCACAGAAGAAACCGATCGGCTGGCCCCTATTTTGCCAGCATTATAGTCAAAATGCGCGTAGCCGCTGTGGTGACGGGGGTGCCCGGGCCGAATATGAGCGCGACGCCCGCCTGGCGCAGAAAGTCGTGATCATGCGGCGGAATAACGCCTCCGGCCACCACCAGGATGTCGTCCCGCCCGAGGTCGGCAAGCGCTTTTATCAGTTCCGGCAGCAGGGTTTTGTGGCCTCCTGCGAGGCTGGACACACCCACGATGTGAACGTCGTTCTCAACAGCCTGTCGCGCCACTTCCTGCGGTGTTTGGAACAACGGGCCGATGTCGACATCGAAACCGATATCGGCAAAGCCTGTAGCGATCACGCGAGCGCCACGATCGTGGCCATCTTGTCCGACTTTGGCGACGAGTATGCGCGGACGACGTCCTTCCTGTACGGCAAAATCGTCAGACAGCTTCCGGGCCTGTTCCAGGTCGGGATGATTTTTCATAACGCCTGAATATACACCGGAAAACGTTCTTACTGACGCCGTGTATCGGCCAAACGCCTTCTCCATGGCAGCCGAAATTTCGCCGAGGGTAGCCCGCGCCCGCGCAGCGTTGACGGCGTTTTCCAACAGGTTTCCTTCGCCCGTTTCAGCGCACCGTGTCAATGCCCCGAGCGCAGCGGCGACGGTTTGTGGGTCGCGCTCCGCTTTGAGCCGGGCGAGTCGTGAAAGCTGCGCTTCGCGTACGGCGCTGTTGTCGACTTCCAATAAATCAAAATCGGGCGTATTGTCTTCTGTATTATTCAGGCCTGTGATCAATTCCAATCCTGCGTCGATCCGCGCCTGCCGGGCAGCGGCAGCCTGTTCGATGCGCATCTTGGGAACACCTTTTGCGATCGCCTGCGCCATTCCACCCATTTCCTCTACTTCGTTGATCAGGGTCAGCGCACCTTCTGCGAGGTCTGCTGTAAGCCGTTCGATGAGGTGGCTGCCGCCGAGCGGATCAACGACACGCGTGATGCCGGTTTCTTTTTCCAGAAAAAGTTGTGTGTTGCGGGCAATGGCTGCGGAGTAGTCGGTCGGCAGCGCAAGCGCTTCATCCAGGGCGTTCGTGTGGAGCGACTGCGTATGACCGAGAACGGCGGCGAGTGCTTCAATGCACGTGCGCGTGACGTTGTTGTAGGGCTCTTGCTGTGTGAGACTCCATCCGGAGGTTTGCGAGTGGGCGCGTAGCGCCATCGAACGGGGGTTTGCGGGATTAAACTGTCGCATTAACGATGCCCATAGCAGCCGCCCCGCCCTTAGTTTGGCGATCTCCATGCAGAAGTTCATCCCGATTCCCCAAAAGAACGATAGGCGCGGTGCAAAATCGTCGATAGAGATGCCCGCTTTCAAGCCTGTTCTGACATATTCGAGGCCGTCCGCCAGCGTGTACCCTAATTCCATGTGCGCGGGTGCGCCAGCTTCCAGCATATGATAGCCGCTAATGCTGATCGAATTGAATTTCGGCATGTAGCGGGTGGTATAGGAGAAAACATCGGCGACGATCCGCATGGAGGGTTCGGGCGGATAGATATACGTGTTGCGCACCATGAACTCCTTGAGGATGTCGTTTTGAATGGTGCCGCTGAGCTCATGCGGTTTTACGCCCTGCTCTTCTGCTGCGACAACGAAAAAGGCCATCACCGGGATAACAGCGCCGTTCATGGTCATCGAGACCGACATCTTATCGAGCGGGATCTGATCGAAAAGGATCTTCATATCGAGCACGGAGTCGATCGCGACACCGGCTTTGCCGACATCGCCCGCAACGCGTTCGTGATCGGAATCGTAGCCGCGGTGCGTGGGCAGGTCGAACGCAACGGAAAGCCCGCGTTGACCTGCTGCAAGATTCCTGCGATAGAATGCATTCGATTCTTCCGCGGTAGAAAATCCTGCGTATTGACGTATCGTCCAGGGTCGTGTCGCATACATTGTTGCGTGAGGGCCACGGAGAAAAGGAGGGATGCCGGCGGAAAATTTTGTATGTACAAGTTTGTCGGACAAATCGGCAGTACACGATGGCGGCAATTCGATACCTTCCGCGGTAATCCACGGCTTTCTTTTCGCACCGGAAGGCATGGCGGGCGAAAACGCATCAAAAGAGATTTTCGAGAAGTCTGGTTTCATGAGTGTCCCGGTCCGTTTGCAAACGCGGTCCACGCGCGCTTCGCGATGTTGTGGACGAGCGATTCAAGAAAATATGCGCCGGAAAATGGATCAGATGTTTTATCGAGATGGGCCTCATGGGCCAGGATGGTCGGGATATTTCGCGCTACGGTTGCGGCCACGTCCTGATCGTCTACATCCGGAAACACGGTGAGGGCGTCGCACCCGCCACAAACTGCGGCCAGGGCGGCGAAGGCGTTGGCAATGAGCGCGCTCCGCGGTTCGTAGCGTTCGTCTGTCGTCGACTCGCAACGCGCGTGCAGGAAGTGGTCGTTGTAGGGGAAGTCGTGCACTTCATAGCTTCGCATAACCTGATACCACAGGCGCCGCATCGCTTTGAACTTCGCAACGGCAATAAAAAAGTCGCGTTCCACGGAAAACGAGAAACATACCTGGCTGCCTATGGCTGAAGGTGCAAGGCCCTGCTCAGTGAGCGCGTCGAGCAGCCTGACAGCGGTGGTAAGTGCTGTTGTGATTTCTTCGATAACGTCCGTTTTGCGAGGTACCGCGATACCGAGTCCGCGGCTTTGGCCGGATCGGGCGAAAAATTGTTCTGGCTTTGCCGGTGTGTGTTCCCACAACAAAATGGTGTTGTGCGTAGACTCGGTATTTAAAAGACGTGCCGCCTCAGTTTCATCCTTACCGGCACGAATGTAGAACCAAAGGCTGCAAAGCGACCGGTCGATATCGCGCAGTGAGATTTCGGGCTTTTCTATTCCGTTGAAAAAAATTCCGTTCGCTCCCTTGGCCAGATGCGTAAGAGCCTGTTTATTTGCGGCCGGCGGATTTGCAGCTGCAACGGCCGGAACATTTTCCCAATAGCGGGCAGAAAGATTTTCATCATCGACAGGCGGCAGACCGTACTGGTCATTATACTTTATTGCCAGCAGATCAGTGTGATCGTAAAAGGGCGAGATGGATAAATCTTTTGTGACATATTGAGTGAGTTTTGCGATCGGATCATCAAAACCCGTCTCTTTGCGAGCCGCATTCATCCAATCACTCTTTTCAGGGACAGCGAACGCTGTCAATAAGGAATTGAGAGATAATCCATTGGCCATAACGATGTGTTAAACATCTTCAATTTTAGCCATCTTTTCTCAGGCTGTTGTCTTTTTTTCTGAATTTTATTAATGGTTTTTTTTCGAGAAAATCAAGTCGTTTTGACCTTGATTTCTTAAACTCTTTTTCCCCATCTTTGTCTCCCTTGCCCCCGATATCGGAGCCCTTACCAAAATGAACGTACAATCAATGGAAGTAACTTACGGCACTGTTTGGAATGACTGTCTGGAAGTTATTCGTGAACAGGTCGAAGTAGACAATTTCAACACCTGGTTCAAACCCATTGTGCCTTTGCGTGTAGATGGTGACGTGCTCACCATTCAGGTTCCTTCTCAGTTCTTTTACGAATGGCTTGAAGAGAACTATGTACCTGTATTACGAAAAGCCATACATACAGTACTCGGTCCTACAGGGCGTCTTGAATATTCAGTGATCGTTGACAGCGGCAACCAGACACATCCGCCTGTTGCGGTAAATTATCCCAACACGCTCCGGCGAAGTGCTGTCAACAGTGTTTCTTCTACAGATGATTATTCGCCGTTTACCTATAAAGCGCTCAATCCGCAAACCATCAATTCGAGGTTAAACCCGAATTATACATTTGACAATTTTGTGGAAGGCGATTGTAATCGGCTTGCACGTTCTGCGGGCGTTGCGGTGTCCAAGAAACCCGGAGTGACGTCTTTCAATCCGCTCATGCTGTATGGCGGAGTGGGCGTGGGCAAAACACACCTCGTTCAGGCCATCGGCAACGACATTAAGAACAACCTTCCCAATAAGATAGTCCTTTACGTCGACCAGAACGACTTCACCAACCAGTTCCTGGATGCTTTGCAGAATAATAAGCTGCAGGACTTCCAGAACTTCTACCTGCAAGTCGATCTTCTCATACTCGACGACGTGCAGTTCCTTGCGGGCCGGGAGAAGACTCAGGAGATGTTCTTCCATATCTTCAACCAGCTGCATCAAAGCGGAAAGCAAATCATTATGACCAGTGATTGCCCGCCCCGTGATATGAAGGGCTTCCAGGAGCGCCTCTTGTCGCGGTTCAAGTGGGGACTTACTGCCGATCTGCAGGAGCCGGATTTCGAAACGAAACTGGTGATCATCAACCGGAAAATGAAGGCCGACGGTATCGAGATTCCCACGGAAGTGGCTGAATATCTCGCATACTCAGTCGACACCAACCTTCGTGACATGGAAGGGGTGCTCAATTCCCTGATTTTCCATGCCACCCTGTTAAAGAAGGAAATCGATCTCGAGCTGGCCAAAGAGGTGATGAAAAACATCATCAAGGAGATCCAGACCGACGTTAGCGTCGATTTCATTCAAAAGACAGTGTCTGAATACTTCAAGGTCGACCTGGAAGCGTTGAAGGGCAAACTCAAAAAGCGCGAGTTCGTCATTCCGCGCCAGGTGGCGATGTATTTCTGCAAGCGCTATACTCAGCTTACACTGGCCCTCATCGGTGAAAACTTCGGCGGTCGGGATCACAGCACCGTGATCCACGCACTCGAATCGGTTGAAGACATGATGAAGACGGACATGAACTTCAGGGCCTCTGTGGAAGAACTCGGCAAGAAGCTGAAAATGCGGATGTGATTCCTACCGCAGCGCGAAGTTCAATTCTACCTGCTGCCCCTGGCTGTTGATGCCGTAGATGTAACCGCGGCCTTTGTAGCGTCCGAAAAAGTCGATTACTTCGTCCGGTTCCTTCACGCGTACCCTGTTAATGGCCACGATGGTAAAGTTTTCCGGCACGCCAATGCGCCTCAGAATGCTGTTGTCTTTCATCTGAAACACTTTGACGCCGTAATCGGTGGCTTCAAGGTTCGCCCCCAGTTCGTCGGAAGTTACAATGTGGCGACGGATGAAATCGGTGGTTCCGTTCTTGTTCACGAGCGTCACTACTGTTCGCCGCGGTTTACCGTCGCGGATGTAATGCACGGTGATCTTGTCGCCCGGATAGTGATAGCTGAGTTTTTCTTCAAAGGCGCTCTGCGTGCTGATCGGCGTTTCGTCGATACGGGTGACGATATCGCCCGGCTTCAGGTCGGCACGGATCGCAGGTCCGTCGCGATCGAGACTTTCCAGTAATACGCCGTCGAATGGTATGTCGCTGCTCTTGATGTTGTATTTTCTTGCGTTTTCGTAGTTGTATTCGATCGCCCGTGCACCGAAGATCGCCCTTTGCACAACACCGTATTTTACCAGATCGGTGTATACCTTCTTCACGATGTCGACGGGGATGGCGAAAGCATACCCGGTGTAAGAACCGGTTCTCGAAAGGATGGCGGAATTGATGCCCACCAGCTCACCGGCTTTGTTGACCAACGCCCCGCCGGAGTTACCCGGGTTGATGGCCGCGTCGGTCTGTATGAACGATTCAATCGGGAAGCGGTCTTCCAGGATCCCGATGCGTCTGCCTTTCGCGCTGACGATTCCGGCTGTGACCGTCGACGACAAACTAAAGGGGTTACCCACGGCGATTACCCATTCACCCACCTGAAGCGTTTCAGAGCTCCCCAATGTGATGGCAGGAAGATTTTGCGCATCGATCTTGAGCACGGCAAGATCGGTGGACGGATCGGTTCCCACCAGCGTGGCAGGATAGGCGCGCTTGTTGTAAATTACCTCAAGTCGTTCGGCCGCTTCCACCACGTGATTGTTGGTGATGATATACCCGTCGGCAGTGAAGATCACACCTGAGCCCGTACTCACTTGAGTGCGGCTCGACTGTCCGTCGCCAAAGAACCAATCCCAATATGAATACGAAATTCCCTTTGAGATGCTATTGATATACACCACACTCGACACGGCGCGGGCGGCAGCGTCGCTGAAGTCGACCGGCTCGGCGTCCGGGCGAACGGAAGCAGAAGCCGGGCCCGGAACGGTGGGCCGCTCCGTCAGCGTTTCGGCAGAGGAGGCGTTGCTGGTTCGGGATGCGTACATGCGTATCGAGTCGAGTGAAGATTCTACAGTGTTGTCAAAATAGAATTTGCAGTACGTGTAGGCGCCGGCCAGGCCAGCACCAAAAGCTACGATAACAACCAGGATGAAATGTCTCATAACAAATCGATTGATATTGGACGCACCAACGTTTTACGTAATGGCGTGAACAAAAGTATGACTTCATCTCCGCTTTCGTGAGAAAAACTTGCGTATTCGGCCTGCCGGGAGCAATCTTGGCAAATTGCTAAATTGCGGCCTTATGGGATTTCGTTCTTTCCTGGCCCGGCCGTTTGCCGCCCTTATTGCATCAGAAACGAAGCGGTGGTCCGAGCGGCCGGGGTATTATCAGCAAGAGACTTTTCGACGCCTGATCAGGGACGCCGGGCATACCGCGTTTGGCAAAGATCACGGCTTTGACGGCATTCGAACGCATGAGGAATTCAGGCAACAGGTGCCCGTCCGCGATTACGAAGGATTGCGTCCGTACGTCGATCGCGTCGTCAGGGGAGAGGCCGATGTTCTGTGGAAGGGGCGTCCGCTGTATTTTGCCAAAACATCGGGTACCACCTCCGGTACCAAGTATATCCCGATAACCCGGGAATCAATACCCAACCACATCAACAGCGCGCGCAATGCCTTGCTGAGCTACGTACACCAGACCGGCAAAGCCTCGTTCCTCGACGGCGGCCTGATCTTCCTCTCGGGAAGCCCTGAACTCACCGAGACTTCAGGAATAAAAACCGGCCGACTTTCCGGCATTGTCAATCATCACGTACCGGGCTATTTGCGCAGCAACCAATATCCGTCGTATGAAACCAATTGTATTGACGACTGGGAAGAAAAGCTGGAACGGATCATCGATGAAACCCTGAAGGCAAACATGACGCTCATCTCAGGTATACCGCCCTGGGTGCAGATGTATTTTGACCGGATCGTTGAGCGGACCGGCAAGCCCATCGTCGATGTCTTTCCCGGATTTTCAATGTTCGTATATGGCGGGGTCAACTTCGAACCTTATCGCGCTAAACTGTTCGATACAATAGGAGGGCCTGTCGACTCGATCGAGACATATCCTGCCTCAGAGGGCTTTCTCGCATACCAGGATTCACAACACGATGAAGGATTGTTGTTGCTGCTGAACAGCGGAATCTTTTTCGAATTCATCCCGCTGGATGAATACGGAACCGAAAATCCGACACGGCTCACCATTGAGGAAGTGGAACTCGGTCGTCAGTATGCGGTCGTCATTAACAGTAATGCGGGTCTGTGGGGCTATTCCATCGGCGACACCGTCCGTTTCGTTTCGAAGAACCCTTACCGCGTGCGGGTCACCGGTCGCATAAAACACTTTATATCGGCTTTCGGAGAGCACGTGATCGGTGAAGAGATCGAAAAGGCTATGCAGAAGACCATGGAGAAATTTCCTCCCGTTTCCGTTGTAGAATATACGGTGGCGCCACGGGTTACACCTGACGAAGGGCTGCCCCACCATGAGTGGCTCGTGGAATTCGCCGTTCCACCCGCAGATCCTGAAGCGTTCGCGCTTGAACTCGACAATCAATTGCGTGAACTAAATACCTACTACGACGATTTGATCAGCGGGAGTATACTCCGCACACTGAAGCTTGTGCAACTGCCAAGGAATGCTTTTATTGATTATATGCGATCGAAGGGTAAGCTGGGTGGACAAAATAAGGTGCCGCGGTTGGCTAACGACAGGTCCATAGCCGACGAACTTTTGAAGACTGTATCGTATTGAGCCGCTCATGAAGACCCCATACACACAGGAACAGGATACCACAAAAAAGCGCATAGCCATTTTAGGATCTACGGGATCCATCGGGACCCAGGCGCTCGAAGTCATTGCCCTTCACGAAAATTACTTCCAGGTGGAGGTGCTTACGGCAAACCGAAATGCCGAATTGCTCATCCAACAGGCCACCAGGTTCCGGCCTAACGCCGTAGTCATCGCAGATCCTAACCTGGCGGCACCCGTGAAGGCGGCCCTGGAACCGCTGCACATTAAGGTCTACTCGGGCGACGCTGCGGTAGCGTCTGTGGTCGATATGGACACCATCGACCTGGTGCTTACCGCGTTGGTAGGATACAGCGGCCTGCTGCCGACGCTGCGGGCTATCGAAGCCGGCAAAACCATTGCGCTGGCGAATAAGGAAACGCTTGTCGTGGCCGGTGACCTGGTGACCCGGTTGGCGCGTGATCGGGGTGTCAACATCCTGCCTATCGACTCGGAGCATTCGGCGATATTTCAATGCATTACGGGAGAATTTCACAACCGCATCGAAAAGGTCATCCTGACTGCCTCGGGAGGGCCCTTCCGGGGAAAAACACGATCGGAGCTGACCGCCGTCACCAGTGCGGAGGCGCTGAAGCACCCGAATTGGAACATGGGCTCCAAGGTGACGATTGACTCGGCCACGCTCATGAACAAAGGCCTTGAGGCGATCGAGGCCAAGTGGCTTTTTGGCCTGGAACCGTCACAGGTGGAGGTGGTCGTCCACCCCCAATCCATCATCCATTCGATGGTGCAGTTCGAAGATGGGTCGATCAAAGCCCAAATGGGCCTGCCGGACATGCGTGTGCCCATCCAGTTTGCCCTGGCCTATCCTGCGCGTTTAAAGGCAGATTTCCCCCGTTTTGATATCTCCCGGTACCCGTCGCTGACATTTGAACAACCCGATACGAAAACTTTCCGTAATCTTGCATTAGCCTTTGAAGCGCTTAACCGGGGAGGCAACATGCCCTGTGTCCTCAACGCTGCTAACGAGGTCGCCGTAAGGTGCTTCCTGGAAGAAAAAATCGGCTTCCTGCAAATGCCTGAGGTCGTGGAACAATGTTTGATCAAAATGGATTATATCAAGGATCCGGGCTTTGAGGATTATATGGAGACGGACAAACAGACGCGGATCAAAGCTCTAGAACTTATTAACTGATGGATATAATGATTTCGGTAGGCCAGCTGTTGCTGAGCCTTTCATTCCTGGTGGCGGTGCACGAGTTGGGACACCTGCTGGCGGCAAAGTACTTTGGTATGCGCGTAGAGCAGTTCTCAATTGGCTTCCCACCCAAGCTGTGGTCGTTCCGGAAGGGTGAAACGGAGTATGCAGTAAGCGCTATTCCGCTCGGAGGCTATGTGAAAATCTCAGGGATGATCGACGAATCGCTCGACACCGACGCCATGAAGGAGCCACCGAAACCGTACGAATTTCGGAGTAAGCCCGCCTGGCAACGCCTGATCGTCATGCTCGGCGGCATTGCAGTAAACGTCGTCGTCGGCATCCTGATCTTTATCGGCCTTACTTATTTTATGGGTGACGTCTATATGTCAAAGGACGACATCAACCGGGCAGGAAAAGTAGAGATCGGTCCGCTGGCGAAGGACCTCGGCTTCCAGGAGGGAGATAAGATTGTAAAAATAAATGGTAAGGATTTTTACGACTATCTCGACATCCTCAGGCCAAACAACCTGATTGCTTCCAACGCCTCTTTTACAGTCGACCGCGGCGGAAAGTTGGTTGAAATACCGGTACCGCATGACTTCATTGAGAAGTTCAAGAAGGACATGGAGTTTATTAGCTTCCGCCTGCCGGCGGAAGTGGGAAAGGTCGCCCCAGGCTCGATAGCCGAGAAAGTCGGACTGCAGTATGGCGACCGCGTGATTGAAGTGCAGGGGCAAAAGGTTGAATACTGGGACGACATCACACGCGCCATTCGGGAATCGGAGGGTAATAAAGTGTCCTTCGCGGTAATACGCGACGGCGAGGTGCTTCGCTTTGAAGAAGAGTTCGGTGCACAACGCCTCATTGGGTTCAGTCCAAAAGCGCAGGTTGCAGTGGAGTACTCGCTCCTGTCATCGATCGGTGTCGGAACGCGCGAGGCCTTCACAACACTCTACACTCAGATCATGGCGTTCGGAAAGATTTTCCGCGGCGAGCTGTCCTTCCAGAAAAATATTTCAGGCCCGATAGGCATGGCGCAGTTTTACGGCCCTACCTGGGAGTGGCCCCGCTTCTGGACCATCACCGGGCTGCTGTCGCTGGTTCTGGCTTTCATGAACCTGCTGCCCATTCCCGCGCTGGATGGCGGTCATGTTATGTTCCTCACGTTTGAAATGATCTCCGGACGAAAGCCGTCTGACAAGTTCCTGGAAAACGCGCAAAAGGTCGGGATGGTCTTTCTCCTCGCCCTCATGGTCTTCATCTTCGCCAACGATATCATCAAGATATTTACGGTTAACTGAGAAAAATCCGTCAGCTTTTTTTCACCACAGAGTTTCCGTGACCCCGGGGACTTCCCTGCACTACTGCCGGATAATCTCAAACTCAACCCTTCTGTTCAGCCGTCTGTCTTCGTCGGTCTTTTCATCCACGATGGGGATGGCGCTTCCGTAACCATACGCGTCGATGCGGTCGGGGTCGATTTTGAAGGTGTAGGTGAGATACGCTTTGATAGCGTCGGCACGTGCCTGTGAAAGCCGCAGATTGGATTCCTTGTTGCCTTGCGAATCGGTGTGCCCGGAAATTTTGATGTTGAAGTTGGGATTGTCGATCAGAAAGTTTGCCACCTTGGTGAGGTCGCTTTCCATTTCCGGTAAGATGTTGGCCTTGCCGTTTTCGAATTCGAGCGACTGAAACGCGATCTTGCTTTCGATGGGTTCAGCTTCGCGATGCATTTCCACGTCGCCGTCCATGAAGAACAACTCTTCGATCCGGAAGAAGTCGTCACCCTGTATGATGAGCAGGTAGTTGCGCTTGTTGATCAAACGAAAATCGAACGAGCCGTCGGGTCGGAGGAACTTGGGTTCCACTTCAACACCTTTGTCCAGATCGATGACCGTTACAATGCCACGCATGGGCTCTTTGGTTCGTGCATTCGTCAGTGAACCCTTCAGTTTGGCAACAGCTTCGGGTTGGGCGCCCATAGGTACCGGGAAGGAGTAGATATCGAGGTTTTCTATGTCCTCGCTTGTCGACCGTGCGTAAAAGAGATCTTTCGATTCCGAATCGATCGTAAAGTAATATTCGCTGCCCGCCCCGTTGACGAGCGGCCCCACATTGAGGGGTTCGCTCCACCCTGAACCCTGCCGGTAGGCTTTATAGATGTCGAAGTCGCCAAAGTTAAGCGGGTGGCCGTTGGAGCTAAAATAGAGCACATTGAACCGGTGATGAAAGAAGGGGCTGACTTCAAAGCCCTGGGTGTTGATGATCGGGCCGGCGTTTACCGCCTCCTGCCATTCTCCGTTGGCGTCGCGGACGGAATAGTAAATATCAGAGAGGCCAAAGCCACCAAGGCGATCCGATGCGAAGAACAGCGTGTCGCCGTTATGCGACAGGGACGGATGAGAGTCCCACGCCGGCGAATTGACGTTCGGTCCGAGGTTCCTGGTATTCCCCCACGTTCCGTCTTTAAGGCGATACGACACGAAGAGGTCGCAGTTACCCTGAGAATCCGGCGAGTTGCAGCGCGCAAAGAACAGCATACTGCCATCGTGGCTGAGGCAGGCGGATCCTTCGTTATAGACCGTGTTGATGGTTGTGAATTCGCGGGCTTCCGACCAGCCATCTCCGGAGCGCACGGTGTAGAAAAGGTCTTCGTCGTATCCGTGACCCGTGTACTGGATGTTTCTGTTCCGCTTGGAGGTGAACAGGAGGATGGTATCGACCGGACCAATAGTCGGGCCGTAATCCGCTTTCGGGGAGTTAACCCATTCGCCGATGTTTAGAAGAACCCCCTGCGGGGGCCTGAGGGTGTCGATTTCTTTTCGATACTGGACCAGTTCATAGTAGTAGTCGAGCGGTACGAAATAATCACGTTCGTTCACCGTGAGGGAGTCGAGTTCTCGGGCGATCTGATCGCGATTTCCCTGGCGATGATGTTTGAGGGCAAGTTTGTAAAGCAGGATAGCCTCGCCGGGTGGCCCGACTTTCTCGGAAAGGCGCGCGAGTTTCCATATCATCCGCGTGTCGGTGACAAAATTGTCGATCCCGAAATTGCGCACGTAGGCCCGGAGCGCGTCATATGCTTTCACGCTGTCGCCGGACACTTCGGACTGGCGGATGGAATTGAGTTCTCTTTCGTTGTGGTAGCGCTTAAGCCGGTTGACATTCGGAAAATCAAAAATGTCAGATTGACTGTAGTGTGTCAGACTATCGTCAAGCTGAACCACCCCCCCTTTCTTGTAATTCGTTTTCGGTCGTTGAGCAGTCAGGGGCGTGATGGTCAGCAGGTAAAAACCCGCTAAACAGATTAAAAAGTAAGGTTTCACGAGCCTGCGTTTGGTAAAAAGTCCGGCCGCCAATAATAAAGTTGGCACAATTTTGCTTCTTTTACAACTCTCTTGGCATTACTATTGTCACTAAAGACGGTCAAGTCATACGCAGATCGAATTGCGGAAATGCGTGCCAAACTGGCAACCTGACTTTATGTATAAGACTTTTCCCATTCAACTTGTTCAAGACGATTCGGATGATTTGATCCAGATGATCAATCCCGAGCAGGAGTCGGATCTCAGACCTGAAGATCTTCCAGAAGAGTTATCGATACTTCCCATAAAAAATACGGTACTTTTCCCCGGCGTGGTGTTGCCCATAACAGTGGGGCGGCAGAAATCGATCCGCCTTGTAAAAAAGGCATACCAGGGTAACCGCATTATTGGGGTGGTGGCGCAGAAAAATTCCCAGGCGGAGGAACCGCTCACGGAAGATCTCTATCGTGTAGGAACGATAGCGCGAATCATCAAGATGTTGGTGTTGCCAGACGGCAATACAACCATCATCATCCAGGGAAAAAATCGATTCAGCATCAGCGACTTTCTCAAAGAAGACCCCTACCTGACGGCGCGTGTCAAACTCCTTACCGAGGCGCGCATCAATATGAACAGCCGCCAGATCAAGGCGTTGATACAATCCCTGAAGGAAGCGGCCTCCAAGATTCTCCGCCTCAATCCCGAGATTCCGCAGGAGGCGCAGGTGGCGCTGGACAACATCCAGAGTATGCCCTTCCTCATCCATTTTCTGGCTTCCAACCTCAATGTGGATGTCGTAGATAAACAGAAAATCCTCGAGACGGAAAATCTGGTTGAGCGTGGCACTGTGCTGCTGCAATACATGTCGCGGGAAATCCAGATGCTGGAGATCAAGCAAGAAATACAGAAGAAGGTTCACACCGACATCGACCAGCAACAGCGCGATTACTTCTTGCGGCAGCAAATTAAAGTGCTACAGGACGAGCTGGGTTTTGATGGCCCCGACAAGGAGGTAGAGAACCTTCGCAAGAAAGGCGAGTCCAAGAAGTGGTCGAAGGAAGTGAACGAACACTTCAACCGGGAGCTTGACAAGTTGCTTCGGATCAACCCCGCAGCTGCCGAGTACCCGGTGGCCATGAACTATGTTGAGTTCCTTCTCGATCTTCCCTGGGGCGAATATTCGAAGGACAATTTCGACTTAAAGCGCGCGCGCAAAATTCTCGACACGGATCACTTTGGCCTGGGCAAGGTCAAAAACAGGATTCTCGAGTACCTTGCAGTGCTCAAACTCAAACAGGACATGAAGGGTCCGATCCTTTGTCTTTACGGCCCCCCGGGTGTAGGTAAGACTTCCCTCGGGAAATCGATAGCGAAGGCGCTTGACCGCAAGTACGTGCGCATGTCATTGGGAGGAGTACACGACGAAGCTGAAATCCGCGGACACCGAAAGACGTATGTGGGCGCCATGCCCGGCAAGATTCTCCAAAACATCAGGAAGAGTCGCACGGCCAACCCGGTTTTCATTCTCGACGAGATCGATAAGGTAAGGGCCGACTTTCGCGGAGACCCTTCTTCAGCTCTGCTGGAAGTTTTGGATCCGGAACAGAACAATGCGTTTACCGACAACTTCCTTGAGGTTGAGTACGACCTATCGAAGGTGTTGTTCATTGCAACGGCCAATGCGTTGGATACGATCCACCCTGCTCTCCGCGACCGCATGGAGATCATCGAGATCACCGGCTATACACAAGAGGAGAAGGTCGAGATCGCCATGCGTCATCTGGTCCCGAAACAGTTAAAGGAACACGGTCTCAAACCCTCGCAGGTAAAATTCACACGCAAGATCATCGCGAAAGTAATCGAAAGCTATACCCGCGAGTCAGGCGTACGGAACCTGGAACGAAAGATCGGAGCCCTGGCGCGGCATGTTGCCAAGTCCGTCGCCATGGAGGAAGGATACGACCCGGTTATCTCCGAGGAGACGCTGCGCAAGGTGCTGGGTGTGGAGTTGTTTAACGAGGAACTCTATCAGGGCAATGAGACGGCAGGGGTTGTAACCGGACTTGCATGGACGCAGACGGGGGGCGAAATACTTTTCGTTGAGTCCAGCCTTAGCCGCGGAAAGGGTAACCTGACTATTTCCGGACAGCTTGGCGACGTCATGAAAGAGTCGGCTATGGCGGCGCTTTCCTACGTGAAGTCCAATGCCGAACCGCTGGGTATTGACCACCGCGTGTTTCAACAGTACGATCTTCATATTCACGTGCCGGCAGGCGCTGTTCCTAAGGATGGCCCTTCCGCGGGTATCACTATGTTTACTTCACTGGCATCGATCTATACGCAGCGCAAAGTCAAATCACGGCTCGCGATGACCGGTGAAATCACGCTGCGCGGAAAGGTATTGCCGGTAGGGGGCATCAAAGAAAAAATTCTTGCCGCCCGCCGCAGCGGGATCAAGGAGGTCATACTGAGTGAGAAGAACAGGCGCGATGTGGGCGAGATCGAAAATCAGTATCTTAAGGGACTTACGTTTCATTATGTCGATACCGTCGATGACGTCCTCAAGGTGGCACTGCTAAAGGAGAAAGTGAAGAATCCCCTGAAGTTCAACCTGGTGGAGGAGAAGAAACTTAATCGCATACACGACAATTGAAGGCGTCGGCGTCAGCAGGATAAATCGGATTAGGCGTGGGCAACAATCTCCTGGTGTATGTGCTTTGTCTCGCGTCGGCCGCCGCCTATGCCCAGACCAGTGGTAGCTCTTCTTTCACCTTTATTGACACACCCGCGAGTGCCCGTCTTGCAGCGCTGGGCGGCGTAAATACATCATTCGCCGATCGCGATGTTACGTTCTTCTTTTCCAATCCCGCCCTCTCTGGCGACAGCCTTGCGGGATGGGGTTCGGTGGGACATCGCTTTTTTATAGCGGGAATCGGGCAGTCGACGGTAGCTTACTCAGCACGTCTTAACCGGATCGGAACGTTGCAATTCGGTATCCAGCACATGGACTACGGTACGATTGACGGGTACGATCCGTCGGGAATGGAACTCGGCGAATTCGCCGCGCGTGAGACGGCGCTGTTGGTGAGCAAGAGCCATACGATTAGGCACTACAGGTTCGGCGTCACGATGAAAGGCGTGTTCTCTTCGCTTGCGGGATTTCGCTCGTCGGCCTTACTGTTTGACATTGGCGGTGTTTTCATTCATCCTGAAAAGGATCTGAGCGTAGGCCTCGTCATCCGCAATGCAGGATTTGTGCTTTCGGAATATTCGGAGTCCGGCAGAACGTCGCTTCCTTTCGATGTGCAGCTGGGCGTGACATTCAAGCCTGAACATATGCCGGTTCGATTTTCGTTTACCGTTCACGATCTTGCCGATGCTGACGACGGATACTATGATCCGCTGGCCGACGACGTGTCGGGCTTGAACAAAGTATTGCGCCATCTTAATTTGGGCGCGGAAGTATTGTTGCATCGGAACGTTTCACTGTTGGCCGGATACAACTTCCGGCTGCACCGCGAACTTCGGATGGAGGAATATGGTGGGGGTGCGGGCGTTACACTGGGTTTTTCAGCACGGGTCAGGTCGTTTGAATTTACTTTAGCCCGATGTGGTTATATAGCAGGCGTGGCTTCTTATAATCTCACCCTCGCTGCCGATATTAACGGAATGTTGACGAGAAGATCAAAACTATGATGGATAACACATATCTGACGCCGCAACAGATTGTTGAGGAGCTGGACAAATACATTATCGGGCAATACGATGCCAAGCGGAACGTGGCGATTGCGCTACGGAACAGGTGGCGACGAATGAGTGTCGAAACGGACATGCAGCGGGAGATCGTTCCCAACAATATCCTGATGATCGGTGCTACCGGCGTCGGGAAGACGGAAATTGCACGCAGGCTTGCGCGAATCGCCGACGCACCTTTTGTCAAGGTGGAAGCGTCAAAGTTCACCGAGGTGGGTTATGTAGGACGCGATGTGGAGAGCATGGTACGCGACCTCGTAGACCAGGCCGTAAACCTTGTCAAGGCGGCCAAAAAGGAACAGGTAAAGGAGAAGGCAGCGCTCGCCGTTGAGGAAATCATCCTCGACGCTTTGATCCCGCCCCTCAGACCTCAAACCGCGCCCAAGGCGCCCGGATTTTCACCTACCCACGAGGTGACCGCTTCGGAGTCAGATGCCGAACTGAACGAGCGCACCCGAAACCTCTTCAGGGAAAAGATCCGCAACGGCGAACTCGACGACAGGCGAATTGACATCAACATCAAGGCGCCCGCTACACCGGGCATCGGCATGGTGGGTGCCGGCGTGATGGATGAGGTTTCCATGATGAACCTTCAGGAAATGCTCAATGGCATGTTGCCCAAGAAGTCGCGGAAAAGGAAGGTGACGGTAGCGGAGGCACGCCGGATCTTATTGGAAGAAGAGGCCGCGAAACTTATCGACATGGATGAAGTGAAGGAAGAGGCAATCCGTAAAGCGGAAAACTCGGGAATCATATTCATCGACGAGATCGACAAGATCGCTTCCGGAGGGGGACAGAAAGGTGGTGGACCCGATGTGAGCCGCGAAGGCGTACAACGCGATCTTCTTCCGATCGTGGAGGGCAGTACTGTGAATACGAAACACGGGATCATCAAGACCGATCACATTCTCTTCATTGCCGCGGGGGCATTCCACATTTCGAAACCGTCCGATCTCATCCCGGAACTACAGGGCCGTTTCCCGATCCGCGTCGAGCTCGACAACCTCACCCGGGATGACTTTATTCGCATCCTCACCGAACCACGAAACGCTTTAACGAAGCAATACGAAGCGCTCTTTGCCGCGGAAGACGTTAAGATTACCTTTACCGAGGACGCCATCGAAGAGATAGCAGGCACAGCCTTTACCATAAACTCGGAAATCGAGAACATCGGCGCACGCCGTTTGCACACGGTGATGAGCAGGCTGCTGAATGAATTTCTCTTCGACGTACCGGATAAGATCGGCGCCAATGCGGTCATTACCATCAATGCCGAAATGGTGAAGGAAAAACTTCAGGGGCTGATCAAGAACAAAGACCTCAGTGAATACATACTCTAAAGTATGCGCATCGTGGCCCTTGTGTTTGGTTTGTGCTTGCCGGCCGTCGTTCCATCTTTCGGCCAGGAGCGTGACACGCTGAGCCATACTTCCATTAAGTCGTATTCCGATTATTTTTTTATCTGGCCCGTACTCAAGCAACGCAGCCTGAATTTTGGCATTAGAGATCGCGGTGACAATCGCATAATCGGGTACAAGCCCAATAACGCTTACACCCTGGGCGTCGGCGCTCATGTTTTTGATCTCTCGCTGGAGTTCACGTTTGCCGTTCCGATACGGGAAAAGAATCCATCCATCTTTGGTCATTCCCGTGTGCGTGATTTTCAAATCAACGCGTTGGGGCGGTCGTGGGGCGCCGACCTTTTCGTACAGCGCTACTCCGGCTTTTATTCAGACAACGCCAAAATACCCGGCTTTTATTCCTATTTGGTCCGACCGGACATGGCCGCGCGCAATGTAGGTATCACGGGAACGTATGTGTTCCAACCCAATCGGTACTCCCTCCGCTCGGCGTTTGCTTTTTCCGAACGACAATTGGTGAGTGGAGGATCTCCGTTGCTTTCGGGAACATTGAATGGTTTTAAAGTAGTAGGCGACTCGGCACTTTTCGACGTGGGCGATGGCGCAACTGACAACGGCGTCCGGAAGTTGCGATATACCACATTGAGCCTGGCACCCGGCTATGCCTACACGTTTGTAAGAGGCCATTTTTTTGCCAGCGGAGCATTAACGGCCGGCCCTGCGCACAACTGGGTATACCATATGGATGAGGACGGGCGCGCCTTGCACGACATTCGATTCGACGTATTCGCTTCGGTGAGAGTCGGAGCTGGATACAGCACCGACACTTTTTTCGCCGGCTTTAACTTTTCACAGCAGTCGCGCACGGTACGGTTCGACGATCTGAGGTTCACCAACAACACCAGTACCTTCCGGCTTCTTTTTGGATTTCGGTTCCGCGAATTCGGCATCCTGAAAAAATCAGCGGCCGACCTGCCTCGGGAACTGCTTCTGCTGTAAGCCTATTTTCTTTCCTTGCTTTTCGGGTAATCGTAGTACTCCATTGTTCCCGTTTCCCAGGTGACATCTTGCCAGCGGTTGCCTGGAAAGGTGAGTCCGGCAATGCCGCAGGTGGGTATGTTGGTCAACGTTTGCCGGGCGAGCGAGTTGACGAAGTCGGTAAGCCCCGGATTGTGCCCGAAGATCATGACGTTGTCGATCGAGTCGTTCAGCCTGTGCACTACTTCAAGCATGCCGTCTTCGCTGGCGTGATAGATGGACCGTTCCACGCGGATATCTTTTTGGGGATAGCCGAGGATTTCTGCGAATATCCGGCAGGTTTCCAGAGCGCGTACGGCGGGACTTGAGATCATTAACCCTACCGGCACATCCCGTTCTTTGAAGCGTTTAGCCATTCGCGGTGCGTCTCTAAGTCCTCTTTCACTCAGGGGGCGATGCGTATCCTGGAGAGAAAGGTCGTCCCAACTCGATTTTGCGTGACGTACGATATAGAGATGCTTCATTGGAAATGGGTTGTGGTAATTAAAGTTAGCAAAGGCTGACGAATTATTATCTTCGCAAACTATGTCCACCTTTAGAAAGTTTAGGAAGGCAATAAAATACCACGCCCTGTACGGTCTGGTGCGGACATTGATATTCCTGTCTGGCCTGCTACCACGACGCCTCTGGCTGTCGTTCTGCGGAGGGCTGGGCTTGCTTGCTCATCGCTTGTCAGGAAAGACGCGGCAATTGGTCCGGAAGAATCTTGCCATCGCCTTTCCCGAGTATTCCGACCGCACGATCCGCAAGCTCACACGGGAAACGTTTCGTATGCTGGGAAAGAATGCCGGGGAGATCTTGCGTACTTCCACGATATCGTCGCTTGATCAGCTGAACCGTGTTCTTGTCACGCATGGGTATGAAAACTTCGAGGTTGCCAACAAGAAGGGAAAGGGTGTGATTTTTCTGACCTGTCACCTCGGAGCATTTGATCTCCAGGTAACGAACATGGCGCTTCGTGGCCTTCAACCTAATATTATCGGTACACCTTTGAAAGATCCGCGCCTGAACGACCTCCTTTGGAACTACAGGAACCGTCACGGCGCGATCGCAATAGAGCGCGGCCGCGAAACCTTCAGGATGATCAAGGTGCTCAAGTCGGGCGGATCGGTGGCATTGCTTATCGATCAGGACACCAAGGTGAAGAGCGTTTTCGTAGATTTTTTTGGAAGGAAGGCCCATACGCCTGTCGGTGCCACGGTGCTGGCCATGAAGACTGGTGCTGCGATCATTCCCACGTACGTTCACCTGGGCGACGACGGCAAGCACCATATGCACATACTGCCGGAGGTGGCAATGCGCATCACTGACGACGAAGACGCCGACGTGGTCTACAATACCCAGGTGCTCACGTCGATGATTGAAGGATGGATCAGAAAGCATCCGACGCAGTGGGTATGGATGCACGAGCGATGGAAGACCAGACCGGAGGGGTAGGGGAGAGGCCGGGGCAGATGCAGAGGCAGAGGCAGGGGCAGGGGCAGATGCAGATGCAGGGGGGCAGGTCTACTTTTTGAATATAAAGTAGACGGCCAGGATCAGGAAGGCGAAGCCGATCAGGTGGTTTGTGCGGAAGGTTTCGGTCTTGAAGAGAACGAGTGAGAATATAACGAACACCACGAGTGTGATAACCTCCTGTAGTACCTTAAGTTGTACCAACGAGAAAGGTCCGCCGTACGCTTTATAACCGATCCGGTTAGCGGGCACTTGCAACACGTATTCGAAGAACGCTATGCCCCAGCTGATGAGTATGATGGTGAAAAGCGGAAGACCCTGGCTCCACTTCATGTCTTTGAAGCGGAGATGTCCATACCACGCAAAGGTCATGAACGCATTGGACAGCGTCAACAGGAGGACCGTGATCAGAGCCTTCATAGGAGGGGGCCTGTGGCATTAGGTTCTGGTTACTTTTAAGCAAGTTTCTTATACCGTATCCGGTGCGGCTGGTCGTCGCCGAGGCGTTTCTTCTTATTCTCCTCGTACTCGCTATAGGTACCTTCGAACCAGTACACCTGGGAGTCGCCTTCAAAGGCGAGTATGTGCGTGCAAACCCGGTCGAGGAACCAGCGGTCGTGAGAAATGATCACGGCACAACCGGCAAAGTTTTCCAGCGCTTCTTCGAGGGCACGCAGCGTGTTGACGTCGAGGTCGTTCGTAGGCTCGTCGAGGAGCAAGAGGTTACCCCCTTGACGGAGTGCGATGGCCAGGTGGACCCGGTTACGCATACCTCCGGAAAGCTCGCCGATCTTCTTTTGCTGGTCGGTGCCGCCGAAGTTGAACTTGCCGACATAGGCGCGCGAGTTGAGTTGCTTGCCGCCCAGCTCAATAAGCTCGTTGCCTCCTGATATTGCTTCCCAAACTGTAGAATTGGGATCAAGGTCGTCGTGCTCCTGGTCGACGTACGCGATCTGTACGGTGTCGCCCACGGAAAGCGTTCCGCTGTCGGGTTGCTCCCGGCCGAGGATCATCCGGAATAGGGTCGTTTTTCCTGCGCCGTTAGGACCAATAATGCCTACGATACCCGCCGGGGGAAGTGAGAATGTTAGATTCTCATACAACAATTTATCTCCGAATGCTTTAGAAACACCATTCGCTTCGATGACCTTGTTACCAAGCCGCGGGCCGGGGGGGATGAAGAGTTCGAGTTTTTCCTCACGCTCTTTTGCCTCCTGACCGAGCAGCTTTTCATAGGCACCCAAACGTGCCTTGGCCTTGGCATGCCGGCCCTTGGGGCTCATCCGCACCCATTCAAGCTCTCGTTGCAACGTCTTTTGACGCTTCGACTCCTGCTTTTCTTCCATGGCCAGCCGCTTCTGCTTTTGTTCCAGCCAGGAGGAGTAGTTGCCCTTCCAGGGGATACCCTCACCCCGGTCGAGTTCCAGGATCCAGCCCGCTACGTTGTCGAGGAAGTAACGGTCGTGCGTGACGGCGATCACGGTTCCCTTATATTGCTTGAGGTGTTGTTCAAGCCAGTGGACAGACTCTGCGTCGAGGTGGTTTGTGGGCTCATCGAGGAGCAATACATCAGGCTCCTGCAGCAGCAGGCGGCACAGGGCAACCCGGCGTTTCTCTCCACCCGACAGAATGGATATAGGTGTCTCAGGCGGGGGGCATCGCAGCGCGTCCATGGCGCGTTCGAGCCGGTGATCCAATTCCCAGGCGCCCGTTGCATCGAGTTTTTCCTGGATTTCTCCCTGTCGGTTAATGAGCTTTTCCATGGCGTCCGGGTCTTCCATGACCGCGGGATCGGCGAACTTTTCGTTGACCTGCTCGAACTCCTTAAGCAAGTCTACAATTTCACGGACGCCCTCCTCTACCACTTCCCGGACCGTTTTGTTCTTGTCGAGCTGGGGTTCCTGTTCGAGGAGTCCGACCGAATAACTGACATCAGATACGACCTCTCCCTGATACTCCTTGTCGATGCCGGCGATGATACGGAGCAGGGAGGACTTCCCTGAACCGTTCAGGCCGAGTACGCCGATCTTGGCACCATAGAAAAAGGAAAGGTAGATATCCTTTAGAACCTGCTTAGCCGGGGGGTAGATTTTGGATACCCCGGACATTGAAAATATGATCTTCTCGTCACTCATTGTCGTCAATTGAACCTTTTCCTGATACTTCCGGTTCGTTTTGGCGCAAATATGGCAAAATAAGTTTGCCCTTACATCCGTTGTCAATTCTTTGTCGGGTCCGCCTCAAAAAGGGGCTTTTTACACCCCCTTGGGGGTAACCGGAAGGAAAGGATTACGTTTGTTTGTTTTGAGGAATTATATTTTATTTTTGCGGAAAATTAGGGGGTAACAGAAACATGTACTGGACACTCGAACTTGCTTCGTATTTGGAAGACGCACCCTGGCCAGCCACTAAGGACGAACTGATCGATTATTCGATCCGGTCAGGAGCGCCACTTGAAGTCGTGGAGAATCTCCAGGAGCTGGAGGATGACGGCCAGCCGTACGAGAGCATCGAAGAAATCTGGCCGGACTATCCTACCAAGGAAGATTTCTTTTTCAACGAAGACGAATACTAGTACCGCCTGCGACAGGCAGAAAGACTGACGAAAGCTGGCCGATGGATCAGCTTTTTTTTCTTAACAACGCCTCGACCACTGCAAGGTCCTCTGCCGTTGTGATCTTTATATTGTCATAATACCCTTCCACGAGCGATATCGCGTAGCCATACCGTTCGACTACGCTTGCGTCGTCGGTAAGGGTCGGATCTTCCGGCAGCTGATAGGCCTCACGTAACAGGGAGATGCGGAAGGTCTGCGGCGTTTGTACCATCCAATACCGGGAGCGGTCAAGTGCCCTCGTGGTGTCACCGATATCTTCCCGCATGGATTCTTTCGGCCTTACCGCTGCTACCCCGGTGCCTTCGGCGGCGGCACGAGCAAACGTGTCGGCGATAAGTTCTTTACGTACCAGGGGGCGTACGCCATCGTGCACGGCAACGAGTCCGTCGCCGGCGATGCGTTCGAGTCCCCGTTTTACAGATTGGAAGCGCGATGCGCCACCGGATTGTAGGGTTACATTTTCGGTAAAGCGATGTGCCTCACAAAGCGATTCCCATCGAGGCATGTCGTTCTCCGGGAGCACGAGAATGATGTTGATTGAGGGTGAATAACTCAGGAAGGCGTTAATGGTGTGCATCAGAACGGGGACGCCGTTCACCTCAAGGAATTGCTTGGGCACCTCGCTGTTGATCCGGGTGCCTTTGCCACCCGCTACGACCAGTGCATATTCTTCATTCAATGCAAAGACTTATTTCAATTCGTCAACCTGCCCGACTGCCCAATGACGCGTCGAGATCTCGGCAACGGGTCGGAGTCGTTGATGGACGCACGCCGTGCGTCCCTACCGGGTACCAGCCACAGATGGCGTTTGCGTGATCCGCGACAACCAGGAACAACATCGCACCGGTTACACTATTCTATTCAGCCTGCCCGACTGCCCAATGACGTGTCAACGTTTTACAAACACTAACCGGGCAGGCGGGTTATTCAACCTTCAATCTTCAACCCTTCAATCTTTCTACAGTATGAGCATCGCGTCGCCATAGGTAAGGAACCTGTACTTTTCCTTTTTGGCGATTTTATAAGCTTCCATGATCAACTCATAGCCGCCAAAGGCGCATGCCATCATGAGGAGTGTGGACTCCGGCATGTGGAAGTTGGTGACCATAGCGTTGCAGATCTTGAATTCGTACGGAGGGAAGATGAACTTGTCTGTCCAGCCCGACTTCACCTTGAGGCGGTTATTAGCCGATACGGCGGACTCCAGGGCGCGCATGGAAGTGGTACCCACGGCGCAGACGCGCTTCTTGTTCTCCAGCGCCTTGTTGACGGCGGCTACGGCCTCAGGTCCGACGACAAAATTCTCGGAGTCCATTTTATGTTTCGTCAGGTCTTCAACGTCGACCTGCCGGAAAGTGCCCAAGCCGATGTGCAGGGTTATGAAAACCATTTCCACGCCATTGATCTGGAGGCGCTTGAGCAGCTGCTTCGTGAAGTGCATGCCTGCGGTAGGCGCTGAGACGGCGCCCTTGTGGCGTGCATAGATCGTTTGAAACCGTTCCTTGTCTTCCGGCTTCACTTTGCGCTTGATATACTTGGGCAGCGGGGTTTCGCCAAGGGTTTCCACAACTTTGTCGAAGGCTTCAGAATCGCCATCAAAAAGGAAGCGGATGGTTCGCCCGCGTGAGGTCGTGTTGTCAATGACTTCCGCAACCAGGTCGCCGTTGCCGAAATACAGCTTGTTGCCGACACGTATCTTACGGGCCGGGTCAACGAGCACATCCCAAAGGTGCATCTCCGGGTTTAGCTCGCGCAACAGAAAGACTTCGATCTTAGCGCCGGTTTTTTCCTTGCGGCCGTACAGCCGGGCGGGAAAAACCATCGTATCGTTTCCAACCAGGATATCGCCCTCTTCGAAATAATCGACCAGGTCTTTGAATACCCGGTGCTCGATTTCGCCGGTATCCCGGTGCACGACCATCAGCCTTGACTCGTCGCGATTCGTAGCGGGTTCCAGGGCGATCAGGTTGTTGGGGAGTTCGAACTTGAATTCGGATAGCTTCATAAGGACGGCAAAATAAGCCGGGGGATGGCTAATTTCTCAAATAAGGTTGCAAAAATAACCGAATATTCGTGATTTGCGGGGAAAACAGGGGGATGTTTTTCCCGTTAGAAGAAAAACGGGCATTTACCGCTAAATGCCCGTAATTTCACCCACCTGTCGCCGACCCATAAAGCGCACTACCCGGACAGGAATACAGATGAAGACCGTCCTCCAAATTCTTGAAAGCTTTCGGTTTGCCTGGAAGGCGCTCCGGGCCAATCTTTTACGCACCATACTTTCGCTGTTGGGGGTCACCATCGGCATCTTTGCCATCATCGCGGTGCTCACCCTGGTGGATTCCCTGGAGAAAAACATCAAGGACAGCCTCGATTTTCTTGGCACCGGCGTCATTTACGTAGAAAAGTGGCCTTTTCTGCCGGAGGCGGGTGAGGAGTACAAGTGGTGGGATTTCCTGGGGCGCCCCAATACTTCCTACAGCGACTATCGGTTTCTGTCGGCGAACCTGAAGCACCAGAGCTCCATGGCCATCTTTGCCCGGAGGGGCGACATCATCGTCAAGCGGGGCAACAACAGTATTGGCGATATCGACCTGGCGGGTGGCTCCGAGGGGTATGATGAAATATTCGAAATGAACATCGGCCAGGGCCGCTTCTTTACCGGTGATGAGATCGAGGCCGGACGGAACGTGGCGGTACTGGGATACGAGGTGGCCCAGACGCTCTTCCCCAACAATCAGGACCCCATCGGTGGCGAAGTCAAGATCCGAAACCTGAAATACCGCGTGGTAGGCGTAGTCGAGCGTGAAGGTCAGTCGTTTCTGGGCACGCCGAGTAACGACTATACCGTCATCGTTCCTTATCAGTCTTTCCGAAAGCTGTTCCTGACCGGTACGGGTCGACGCTGGGAGATCAGTTCACGTATCGGGGTAAAGGGACGTGAATACGACATCGGCCTCGTCGAGCTGGAGAACGAAATCCGCGGGCTGCTACGGGTGCGGCGGGGGCTGACGCCAAAGGCTCCGGATAACTTTGCCCTTAACCGACCCGAAGCGTTGTTAAACGTTATCGGCAGCCTCTTCGACGTGGTGAGCATCGCCGGCTGGATTATCGGAGGGTTTTCCATCCTCGTCGGTGGGTTCGGCATCGCCAATATTATGTTCGTGTCCGTCAAAGAGCGGACGAGCATCATTGGCCTTCAGAAATCGCTTGGTGCCAAGAACTACTTTATCCTGTTCCAATTTCTGTTCGAGGCCATCTTCCTCAGCCTTATCGGTGGGCTGGCCGGACTTTTTATGGTATACCTGATCACCTTTATCCCGCTGGGAAGCCTGGAGGTGGCCCTTACTATTAACAACATTGTGCTGGGCCTTGGCGTAGCGTCGACAATAGGGATCGCCTCGGGTTTTGTTCCCGCCCTTATGGCCGCCCGGATGGATCCTGTGGAAGCCCTGCGGTCTTAATAGATGCAGATGCAGTCGCAGTCGCAGCTGTGATCGTTACGCACAGTGGTTCTTGAGACCCCCTTGCATCTGCGTCTTCACAAATACCCCCTCAGGCTTCGCTCTCCTCTAACACCTTCTTATTATCCACCGCCGGAGTCACCTTTTCCTTGATGCGGCGCTCCAGCTCTTCCATTAACTCAGGGTTGTCTTCAATCAGCTGCTTCACGGCGTCACGGCCCTGGCCGAGTTTGTTGCCTTCGTAGGAGAACCAGGATCCCGACTTCTGTATGATGCTCAGCTCGACGCCCAGGTCGAGGATTTCGCCCGCCTTTGAAATGCCGCGTCCGTACATGATGTCGAATTCGACGACCTTGAACGGAGGCGCTACTTTATTCTTGACGACCTTCACCTTCACTCGGTTACCCGTAATGTCGTCGGCAGCTTCCTTGATCTGTCCAATCCTGCGGATGTCCAGCCGCACCGAGGAGTAAAACTTGAGCGCGTTACCACCGGTAGTCGTTTCCGGGTTACCGAACATCACGCCGATCTTTTCACGCAATTGATTGATGAAAATGCAGGCACAGCCTGTCTTGCTGATCGTGCCGGTCAGCTTGCGAAGGGCTTGCGACATGAGCCGGGCCTGAAGCCCCATCTTGCTTTCGCCCATCTCGCCTTCCAGTTCTCCCTTGGGAACCAACGCCGCAACCGAGTCGATTACAATAATATCTATCGCTCCCGAGCGGATCAGGTGATCGGCGATTTCAAGGGCCTGCTCGCCGTTGTCGGGCTGCGAAATCAGCAGATTTTCAGTGTCGATGCCCAGCTTTTCCGCATAACTCTTGTCGAAGGCGTGCTCGGCGTCAATAAATGCCGCAATGCCACCCTTCTTTTGCGCTTCCGCAATGCAGTGCAGGGTGAGCGTGGTCTTACCCGACGACTCGGGACCGTATATCTCGGTCACCCTGCCGCGGGGAACCCCACCTATGCCCAGGGCAAGATCCAATCCGAGCGACCCCGTGGAAATCGATGGAATATCGACTACCCGCTCATCGCTCAATTTCATTACCGTACCCTTTCCATAGGTCTTTTCCAGTTTATCGATGGTTAGCTGCAGGGCTTTCAGTTTTTCTTTCGCGTCGCTCATAAATAGGGTTAATTAGGGTTGTTTAAGGTCTTGATTTCACCCAGTGATGATAGGCACAAATTACGGCAACGCGTTTCAATATAAAAATGGGCCGGCCCGATCGTGACAGTAGTTGTCAGTACAAATTCCTGTGGGTTCGCGTAGGAGAATTCGCGTACACGGGGTATTTTACCAACTATGCATACGGGGAAGCGACGGCTGCTGCGACGAATTCTTCTCGTCATCCTGATCCTTGCGGCCATCCTGGCCGTCAGGTACTTCGACCTCATTGTTTATGGCATCAGTCAGGCCCGCGGTCAGCTGACCATCGTCTGGCAGGCCCGCCCTGTGGAAGAATATCTCGCCGACCCGAATTATCCCGACACCCTCAAACAAAAACTCCGGCTGATCGACGAAGTCCGCGCCTTCGCCATCGACTCGCTCGGCCTGCGCGACACACGTAACTACAGAACGTTGTACGACCAGAAAGGTGAGGAGGTCATGTGGGTGGTCACGGCCAGTGAACGGTTTCGCCTGCAACCTTACTACTGGAAGTTCCCCATCCTGGGTGCTGTTCCCTATAAAGGATTTTTCGACGAAAAGAGTGCGCAACGCCAGGCCGAAAAGCTTGTCGCAAAAGGATGGGATGTGAACGTACGCAACCCCGGCGGATGGTCAACGCTGGGATGGTTCACCGACCCCATCCTCAGTAAGATGCTGGAACGCGACGTCGGTGACCTCGCCAGCCTCATTATCCACGAGATGGTGCATGCCACTATTTTTGTTAAGGACAGTGTCGACTTCAACGAAAACCTCGCCTCCTTTATCGGCGACCGCGGCGCCGAGTTGTTCCTGGTCTCGCGATTCGGACCCGACAGCGAGGCCTATATCAACTACATCCATGACGACAGGGACTATGTGACTTTCGTCGATCATGTGCTCCGCGGAACCCGATACCTCGACAGCCTGTATACTGCGATAGAACCTGAACCGGTCAGCACCAAACAACGCCTGAAGGAGGGAATGATCCGCCGCATCGTACACACGATGGATACGCTCACATTGTATTCCGGTAGGAAACCGGCACGCCGCTTTCGCGATCAGCTTCCCAACAACGCCTACTTCATGGCGTTTATTCATTATCAATCCGGGCAGGATGAATTGAACCGCATTTGGCAGGAACAGTTCGGCGGTGACCTGAAGGCCTACATCGCCTTCCTGAAGGAACATTATCCGTTTCTGTAACAACTTGTTTATTAAGGAATTGTTAACAACCCATGCTTCATTTTTAATTCACCTTTTTCTCTATACTTTTGAGGCAGTGATGCAACCATGGGTAGTAAGCAATCGCAAAAAATTCTCGTGGTAGATGACGAGGAGTCCATTCGGGAACTCCTGAGGTACAATCTTCAAAAGACCGGCTTTGAAGTGAAGACGGCGAGCGACGGCGAACAGGCGCTGGAGGTCGCGAAGAAGTTCCTGCCCGATGTAGTCCTGCTCGACATTATGATGCCCAAAATGGATGGCGTGGAAACGTGCCGTCGACTTCGCGACAATCCGGAGTTGCAGAAGACATTCATTATTTTTCTTACGGCAAGGGCGGAAGAATACTCCGAAGTTGCGGCCTTCGAAGTTGGCGCTGACGACTACATCACCAAACCCATAAAACCCCGCGCCCTCATCAGCCGGATACAAGCCCTGTTCCGGAGGAATCACAAGAAGAGCGCTGATGTAATTGCGGCCGGCGATCTGGTCATCGATCGTTCAAGTTACATCGTGAAAGTAAACGGCAGGGAGACCTCGCTTCCGAAAAAGGAATTTGAACTGCTATTTTTTCTCGCACAGAATCCTAACAAGGTGTTCAATCGCGAAGAGCTATTACATAATATCTGGGGCTCCGATGTATATGTGCTCGCCCGCACAGTCGACGTACACATACGCAAGGTGCGTGAAAAGATCGGGGATGACTACATCACTACGGTGAAGGGCGTCGGCTACAAATTCAGCAGAGAATAAGGCATGCAGTACAGCTCTCGGGTATTGTCCCTGCTGCTGGCGCTTTGCATCGCCTCCGTCACCACGATCGGACTGGCCTTCTTCCGCAGCACAACCGCGGTTATGCTCGCAGCCGCCTTCGCCATCAGTTTTGCGGTATCTTATCTGCTCCTCTTCTTCCTGATCGAGGTGCTCGTGTTCCGTGAGATCCACAAGATTCATGCGTTGATAAACAAGTTGCGGGGTAGGGAAGCGTCAGAGTTGAATGAAAACCAGTCTGCGCCGCTGCATCGGCTCCGGGCCATCCATGATGACATCCTTTCATTCGCCGAAAGCAAACAAGAAGAGATAGACGAATTGAGAAAGCTGGAAGCATTTCGCAAAGAGTTTATTGCGGACGTGTCGCACGAACTGAAGACGCCCATCTTCGCCGCGCAAGGTTTCGTGCACACGCTGCTGGATGGTGCCGTGGACGACAAGACGGTCAGGACCAAATTTTTAAAGAAAGCAGCGCGTAGCCTGGACGGCCTCGATGCACTTGTCGAGGATCTGCTCACCCTTTCGCAAATCGAGACGGGCCAGGTAAAAATGCACTTCGATTCGATCGACCTCTTCAAGCTCACCGAAGAAGTGCTGGAGCAATTTGAGACGAAAGCCTCCAAACGACACATCAAACTCAAGATCTCCGGTGAGCGACCGGTAATGGCGTTCGCCGACCCGCTACGGATCAGCCAGGTGATGAGTAACCTGGTATCGAACGCCGTGAACCATTCTTATGATCACAGTGAAGTTGTGGTCGAACTCGACGTGGGGAAGAAGCGCGTTAAGGTGTCGGTTATTGATACGGGCGAAGGAATTCCTCCGGAGCACGTCCACCGGATATTCGAACGCTTTTACCGGGTCGACAAAAGCCGCAGCCGAAGCAAAGGGGGGACGGGCCTGGGGCTGGCGATCGTAAAGCACATCCTGGAGGGACATCATACGCGACCCTCGGTGGTCAGCGCTCCCGGCGAGGGTTCCGTGTTTAGTTTTAAATTGCCGCGCAATAAAGAGGTCATGGACCGGAAATCCGGCAGCGGCTCGTCACAGCATTGAAACACCGAATCCGATTTAGTGATATCCTCCTCCACGAGGACGACGATTATATGATCGTCAACAAACCTCCGGGGCTGTCTACGCTCCAGGATCGCGCCGACGCGTACAATCTCCTCGACCTGGCGCGCGCATATCATCCGGAGGCGCAGGTGTGCCACCGGCTCGACAAGGAGACGTCCGGCGTGCTGGTCCTGGCCCGAAATCCCGAAGCGTACCGGCACCTTAGCCTCCAGTTTCAGAACCGGACTGTCGAAAAGATATACCGGGCCGTATGCGACGGCGTCCATGATTTCCGCGAAACGGTGGTCGACCGGCCGCTTAAGAAGTCCGGCGACGGAATCGTGCGCATTCAGCGCGACGGGCAGCAGGCCCGAACGATTTTGGATACAATCGCGGTTTACCGTATGCATACGCTGGTTTCCTGCCGGCCCATCACCGGCCGCATGCACCAGATCCGCGTTCACCTGGCATCGCAGGGCGCCCCGATTACGGGCGACACGGTGTATGGTGGTAAGCTCTTCTACCTCTCTTCGATAAAACGCAATTTCAATATCCGAAAGGGCGAAGAGGAGGAGCCGCTGATGCGGCGTGTCGCGCTCCATGCGCACTCGATTTCCTTCGGGGACCGGGCCCATAAGCCGCTAAGGGTGGAGGCACCCCTGCCGAAAGACCTCCGCGCGTTGCTCAGGCAGTTGGAAGCCAACCGCTAGAAAGCGGGTTTTTGGCTACACCAGGGCAGAAAACCAATTTTTTGAGCCAGCTTGCATATGAGTCACCAACCGGTTACCTTTGTGTCCCTTTTTGGCAGGAAGGGGGTGTTTCCGGACACTAAAAATGCCCTGATTTTGTATTGATAATTATTATATAGAGTGGATCACAACAGTTACAAGACGGCACAACTCAACAAAGCCCAGGTAGAGAAGGGTTGGGTGGTTGTGGATGCAAGCTCGCAGGTGCTGGGCCGTTTGGCCAGCCGGGTAGCCAACATTATCCGTGGAAAGCACAAGCCCGGTTATACGCCCCATGTGGATTGCGGTGATCACGTAATCGTCATTAATGCGGCCAAAGTACGGATGACGGGCAAGAAGTGGACTGACCGGGTGATTCTCACTCACACTGGATATCCCGGCGGTCAGCGGGAGAAGACGCCGGCTATGATCCGGAGGAAGCATCCGGAGCGGCTCATAGAACACGCCGTCCGCGGCATGCTGCCCAAGAACAGGCTGGGTAACCAATTGTACCGCAGCCTTCACGTGTATGCGGGCGCGGAACATCCCCATGCTGCACAAGAACCCAAGGAAATCAAGCTCTGATAGATGGATCGTATCAACACAATCGGAAGACGTAAAACCGCGGTAGCTCGGGTATACCTGCAACCCGGAAAAGGAGAAATCAAAGTGAATGAAAAGGCGCTTGACGCCTATTTCCTTTCAGATATCCATCAGACGCTTGTAAAGCAGGCGCTCGCGGCTGTAAAGTCGGACAGCGAATTTGACATCAGAGTGATTGTCGAGGGGGGCGGGATCCGCGGTCAGGCAGAAGCTGTACGGCTGGGAATTGCCCGTGCACTCGTTCAGGCGAATGAGGAGCACAAACCTGTTCTTCGTAAGGAAGGCTTGCTGACGCGTGATTCCCGTATGGTGGAACGGAAGAAGTACGGTAGGAGAAAAGCAAGAAGGAAGTTCCAGTTCAGCAAGCGTTAATTATCTGTAAAACCAATTTAATGGCAGAAAAACTCACGTATCAACAATTACTGGATGCCGGTGTTCATTTCGGTCACCTTACCCGGAAATGGAACCCCAAGATGGCTGAGTACATCTTCATGGAGAACAACGGGATCCACCTGATTGACCTTAACAAAACGCTGGCTTGCCTGGATGAGGCCGCGTACTCTTTAAAGAATATTGTTCGGTCCGGCCGCAAGATCATGTTTGTGGCCACCAAGAAACAGGCCAAAGACATCGTCAGCGAAGAAGCTAAGCGGCTGAACATGCCGTACGTAACCGAACGCTGGTTGGGTGGCATGCTGACCAATTTCGCAACCATCCGTAAGTCGCTCAAGAAGCTTGCGCAGATCGACAAGCTCATGAAGGACGAGGCGTTCCTGAACCTGGCCAAGCGCGAGCGCCTGATGGTGCAGCGTGAAAAGGCAAAGCTGGAGAAGCTGCTCGGCGGTATTGCCGATCTGAACCGTCTCCCCGCTGCACTGTTCGTCATTGACGTTAAGCGGGAACATATCGCGGTAACGGAGGCCCAAAAGCTGAATATCCCCGTGTTTGCCATGGTGGATACAAACTCCGATCCCGAAGGTGTCGACTTCCCCATCCCGGCGAACGACGACGCATTTAAGTCGATCAACCTCATTACGCGCTATATCGGCAGCGTAATCGAAGAAGGTCTTATGGAGCGCAAGCGCGACAAGGAAGATGCCGCGCTGAAGAAGGAAGAGGAAGAGAAGCGCAAGATCGACGAAAAGGAAACCATCGAAGAATCCAAGTAAGAGTCTTCAGAACTGATGTATCGGGTCTCCGAGATCAGGAAGTGATAAAAACGCTAAACTGAACATCGGTCACAAGCCGGTGTTCAGTTGTTTATGGACCTTCGGGTTTTACGCAGACAATCTAAACAACACAAAAAATTGCAAATGGTATGGCTATTACAGCGCAAGATGTAAACAAGCTTAGACAAATGACGGGCGCCGGTATGATGGATTGCAAGAAGGCCCTCACCGAAGCGGACGGCGATTTCGACAAGGCGATAGAAATCCTTCGGAAGAAGGGTCAGAAGGTATCGGCTTCCCGCTCCGACAAGGAGGCACGGGAAGGGTCCGTATTTGTTCGCACCGGCGACGATAACCGGGAGGCAGTTCTCGTGGCGTTGAACTGCGAGACGGACTTCGTAGCCAAGAACGAAGAATTTCAAAACCTGGGCGCCCTGATTGCCGACACTGCTTTTGAACATAGGCCCGCGACCCGCGATGAACTGCTGGCGCTCAAGGTCGGGGACATGACGATTGCCGAGCGCATCGTCGAGTTAGTGGGCAAGATCGGTGAGAAGGTTGAAGTGAGCGAATACGTTCACATGAAAGGGGAGCAGGTTGTTCCTTACATTCACGCTGGCAGCAAACTGGGTGTGCTCGTCGCATTGAAAGGTGTTAACGGAAAAGACGTTACCGAAGCGGGCAAGGACGTGGGCATGCAGATTGCCGCCATGAACCCTGTCGCGGTAGACGAAACTTCTGTCGACAAGGACCTCGTCGAAAAGGAACTGGAAATTGCCAAAGCACAGATCATCGCCGAAGGCAAGCCCGCCAATATGGTGGACAAGATCGCGCAAGGGAAGCTGCAAAAGTTCTTCCGCGAAAGCACGTTGCTCCACCAGGCGTTTGTAAAGGATAGTTCGAAGACCGTGGCGCAATACCTCGAGAGCGTGTCGAAAGGGCTGACCGTTGCCGATTTCCGGCGCGTGTCCATCGGCTAAGGTATAGCGACCTGAAAATACAAACAGCACGGCTTATGCCGTGCTGTTTTTTTATAGCTATTCCGTTTCTTTCTTCTTTCGGAACGCGGCTTCAAAGGCTTCCTTAAGGTGTTCGCCTGCTCTGCGGAGGCTGTCTTCCACTTCCTGCCAGCGTTCCCGGTTGCGGGATTCGGCCTTGAGTTTTTCTGCCGAACGTTTTAATTCCTCATACTTTTCCTCAAATTCCTTCTGAAGCCGTTCGCCGGCCTCGTCAAATTCCTCCAGGAACTTGTCGACGCGTTTGCCGAAGTTTCGGAACATGTTCTCGGCTTTTCCCTCTTCGTCAGTCATAGATTGATAGGTTGATATGGCGGTTTGTTATCCGTGTAAACGAGCGACATCCGGTTTTAGTTTTCGGCGGGCGGTTTCCAAATCCCGACTATTCCTGTTTTCTTTAAGCCATCAACCAAAAACATACCTGTCTTGAAAGTTAAGCTGATTCTGGCGGTATTTCTACTGGCGGTGGCTTCCGGGTGCGCGTCGCATCAGAAAAATAAGAAACTGAAGCCTGGAAAACCCATTCCCTGTCCGCAAAAGGACTGCTGATGAACCTCCGCAAGATCATAATTGCGATTGACGGCTATTCGGCATGCGGGAAAAGCACGACGGCACGCAAAGTCGCTGCGGCGTTGGGCTACCGTTATATTGACACCGGCGCCATGTACAGGGCAGTGACGCTGCATTTCCTGAATCATCATGTGGCCCTTTCCAATCCCAGGGAAGTGACAAAAGCGCTTGCCGCGGCCTCGATTTCGTTTAAAGTGAACGCGAAGAATGAATCGGAGGTGTATCTGAACGGCCTTAACGTGGAAAACGACATTCGCGAAATGCATGTGTCGGACAAGGTGAGCGAGGTGAGCGCCATCCGGGAGGTTCGCACTATGCTTATCGCACAGCAACGTAAGATGGGGAAGGAGAAGGGCGTGGTGATGGATGGCCGCGACATCGGCACAGTGGTGTTTCCGGATGCGGAACTGAAGATCTTTATGACGGCCGACATAATGACACGCGCATACCGTCGGCAACAGGAGTTACTCGCCGCCAATGTGCTGGTAAACCTGGACGAGGTAGTGGAGAACATTAAAAAGCGGGACGCCATCGACACGACACGTGCAGAAGGCCCCCTAAAACAGGCCGCCGACGCCATAGTCATCGACACAACGCACATAACGATCGATGAGCAGGTTGAGGAGGTGCTCAGGCTCGCCCTTTCCCGGGTCATACGCACCACTCATAGCATGGACCTGACAGCTTGAAAGCACCGATTTTACTACTTTCCATATAATATAACGTCTGCCGACATCCGTATTAAAAATTTGCTATTTTTGGACCGTTTTAGATTCTCACGGCCAGTTTTAACATGGGTAAACACATCCGACTCCGGAAAGGCTTTGATATCAATCTGGCAGGAAAGGCATCCCCTACAATAAGCACCCCCGATCAACCTGACGTATTTGCAATAAAGCCCACAGATTTTGAAGGCGTTTATTTACCCCGCGTTCTTGTCAACGTCGGCGACACCGTTAAAGCGGGGACTCCGCTGTTTCGCGATAAGCGATTCGAGCAGGTCATGTTCACCGCCCCGGTTAGCGGCGAGGTGATCGAAATCAAGCGCGGCGAAAAGCGAAAGCTTCTTGAAGTAAAGGTACTCGCCGACAAATCATTTGAGCATGTCGAATTCCGGAAGTATTCTGCCGGAGACCTTACGTCACTAAGCCGCGAACAGGCACAGGAACAGCTGCTCAGCAGTGGTGTATGGGCTAACCTGGTGCAACGTCCCTTCGGGGTCATCGCCGATCCTGGTGAAACCCCGAAAGCCATTTTCATCAGCGGCTTCGATTCTCATCCCCTGGCCCCGGATTATAATCTGATATTCAAAGGGGAGGAGCAGTACTTCCAGGCAGGTATCGACGTATTGAAGAAATTTACGTCAGGACCCATACATGTGAATCTTAGGGGCGACAACCAACCGTCCATCTTCAGCGGCGCAAAGGGAGTTGAATTCAATTATTTCACGGGGCCCCATCCCGCCGGATGCGTGGGCGTACAAATTCATCACCTCGACCCCATTAACCGGGGCGAAATTGCCTGGACAATCAGCCCATCGGGAGTCATCCAGATCGGCAAGCTTTTTCTCAATGGCATTTATGATGCATCGAGAATTGTAGCCCTCGCCGGATCGGAGGTGAAAAAGCCACAGTATTATAAGACCTGGACGGGCGCCAGCATCAATAAGATGATCGAGAACAACATCACGTCCGATCGGGTGCGCTATATCTCGGGTAACGTATTGACGGGAACGCGGATTCCGGCCGATGGTTTCATCGGATTCTTCGATCATCTGGTCACGGTTATTCCGGAGGGCGACTATTACGAATTCCTGGGATGGATTTCCCATGGATTCAAAAAGCTGAGCCTCCAGCGCGCCTGGGGCTTGTTATCCTTTCTTGCCCCCCAGAAGGAGTACGTTCTCGACACGAACACCCGCGGGGAGCCACGTGCGTTTGTGCAAACCGGCGTATTCGAGAAGGTAACGCCCATGGATATACTGCCTACCTATCTTATTAAGGCCATTATCGCGGAAGACTTTGATGAGATGGAAGCACTGGGTATCTATGAGGTCATTGAGGAAGACCTGGCGCTGTGCGATTTTGTGGACGTCTCGAAGCATAACATCCAGGCAATACTCCGCGAGGGTATCGAACTCATCAGGAACAGCTAGCCGGTCATGAATTTCATACGTAAGCAGTTAGACAGCATTAAACCTCACTTCGAGAAAGGCGGGAAGTTTGAAAAGTTCTATTATATCTACGAAGCGATTGACACCTTTCTCTTTGCTCCCAATACGGTAACCCCGAGCAAAGGCGCGCAGGTGCGCGATGCGATCGACATGAAGCGCCTGATGATTACGGTTGTAATCGCCATGCTACCCTGCCTGTTGTTCGGCATCTACAACGTAGGCTATCAGCATTTCCTGGCCCAGGGGATAGAAGCCACCACCGGGGAAATGGTAATGATCGGCCTGCAGCAGGTGATCCCCATTGTAATTGTATCATATGTCGTTGGGCTCGGTATTGAATTCGCCTTCACCGTTTGGCGGAAACATCCGGTCAACGAAGGATTCCTGGTTACAGGGATGCTGATACCCTTGATCATGCCGCCCGACATTCCGCTGTGGCAGGTAGCCCTCGGGACGGCGTTTGCCGTTGTCATTGGCAAAGAGGCCTTTGGCGGAACGGGAATGAACATTCTCAACGTCGCCCTTACCGCCCGGGCTTTTCTCTACTTCGCATATCCTGCGGATATTTCAGGGAATGTGTGGACCTACCTTCCGGAAGGAACGGAGGTCGTGTCAGGGTACTCGGGGGCAACACCGCTGGCGGTAAGCTATGAAGCGTCGGTGAATGCGAAGCAGGCGATCGTTACCTATGAGGAAGCCGCCCTTCTCGCTGCCGAAGATCCCTCGCCACTCAACCAGACGGCCGCAGAACAGGCCGGTCACGTGGCCGATTCCCTTAATAACGGTCATCTCGTCTCCGACGCCCTGGCCAATGTATGGCATGAAGGGCTATACGATCTCCCTAACCTGTTTGTCGGGCTGATGCCCGGGTCGATCGGAGAAACTTCGGTATTGATGTGCCTGATTGGTGGCCTTATTCTGATTGCCACCGGGGTGGGGAGCTGGAAAATTATGCTCAGTGTCATGGCAGGGGCGTATCTGACTGCTTTCGGACTGAGCCTGATCGGTGGAAATGAATACCTGCTGATGCCGCCACATTATCACCTGGTCATCGGCGGACTTGCATTTGGTGCCGTATATATGGCGACTGACCCGGTAACGGCGGCGCAGACGGAACGCGGAAAATGGATTTATGGTTTCTTTATCGGTTTCCTGACCATCCTGATCCGGGCATTCAACCCTGCCTATCCGGAGGGGGTAATGCTGGCCATCCTGCTGATGAACGTTTTTGCGCCGCTTATTGATTATTATGTAGTACAGGCCAACAAGAAAAGAAGATTACGTCGTGCAACAACAGTCTAACGGGTATATTATCGGTTTTGTAATAGTTCTCTGCGTGTTGATCGGAGGATTATTGGCCGGAACGTCAATTGCACTCGGACCCGCCCAGCAAAAATCGCTGGAACTGGACACTAAGTCGCAGATACTGAACGCAGTAAGAACGCTGGTGGAGGTTCCCTCGAACCCCAACGCCATCCTGGAAACGTATGATCAACGCATTTCTTCGACCGTGGTAAACTACAACGGAGAAGAAGTCACGCAGCTGCCTGACGGCACGTCCGTTGCGGCTGAAAACGTCAATGTGGCAGCGCAGTTCGATGTTCCCGTAAAGGAGCGGTTATACCCGATTTTCCGTTTGGTTGACGCAGACGATCCGGAGCGTGTAGAAGCCTACATTCTCCCCATGTATGGAAATGGGCTCTGGGACAAGATCTGGGGATACGTCGCATTGGACGCATCGATGGAAACCATCGTAGGTGCATCGTTCGACCACAAGTCCGAAACCCCCGGACTGGGCCAACGCATTGCAACGGCCGAGATACAGGACCGGTACGTAGGGAAAAAGATTTTCGATGAGCAAGGAAAGCTCGTATCGGTAACGATGATGAAAGGAGAGCACGGCGGAGGTGAGAGCAGCATAGCCTTCTATGCGGATGATCCGCACCGCGTCGACGGCATGTCCGGATCAACCCTTACCGGCAACGGAGTGAATGCAATGCTGAAAACGTATTTTACGGGTTACAGAAACTTTATAAAGAAGGTACGGACGGGTGCCAACAGCACGGCGGCCGGCCAATAAAATAGGAGAGTAGTATGGCAGAAGAAACGCTGGAAAAAACGGGTACGGCGGTTGTAAGCAAGCCGTCTGAGCCGTTATTGTCTAAGCGCCGACGGAAGATCGTAGCGGATCCGCTCAACGAAGAGAATCCTATCACCGTTCAGGTCCTGGGTATTTGCTCTGCGCTGGCGGTTACCGTGAAACTGGAGCCGACCCTCATTATGGGTATTTCGGTCGTTTCCGTTATGGCGCTGTCGAACCTGGTGATCTCGGTGATCCGCAACTATGTCCCCAACCGGGTGCGCATTATTGTGCAGCTATCCATAGTCGCGACGCTCGTTACCCTGGTAGCAGAGGTACTGAAAGCTTATAACTATCCGATGTACAAGGTGCTTGGCGCCTTTGTTGGTCTCATTATTACGAATTGTATTGTGATGGGACGACTGGAGGCGTTTGCCATGGGCAATAAGCCCTATGAGTCTGTCCTTGACGGCCTCGGTAACGGCATGGGCTACGCCTGGATATTGCTTGCGGTAGCCTTGTTCCGCGAATTGCTTGGATCGGGATCCGTTTTCAATTACCCGTTGTTTTCCAATCTCGGTATCGCGTATACCAACAACTCGGTAATGGTCGACTCCATTGGTGCCTTCATGGTACTGGGTATAATAATCTGGGTACAACGTACGCGTACAGGCTATGTTGAGACGCACTAAAAGCATGCGATATGGAACTCATTAATATAGGACTCAAGTCCATCTTTATCGAGAACATGATCTTTGCCTACTTTCTGGGCATGTGTTCGTTTCTCGCGGTCTCGAAGAAAGTATCCACGGCCATCGGTTTGGGCTCGGCTGTAATCTTCGTTAACGGCATCACGGTGCCGGTGAATTGGATTATTCAGGAAAAGGTGTTGACGACCGGCGCACTTGCCAAACTGGGGCTGGGACCGGCCTTCGAAAATGTGAACCTGGAGTTTCTGCAATTCATCATGTTTATCTGTACCATCGCCGCTATCGTACAGCTCGTGGAGATGGTGATTGAAAAAATGTCTCCTACACTGTACTCCAGTCTTGGTATTTTCCTTCCGCTGATTGCGGTGAATTGCGCGATTCTCGGATCGTCGCTCTTCATGGTTCAGCGCGATTACACGCTTGCGCAAGCCACTGTGTTCGGTGTGGGTAGCGGAATTGGCTGGCTCCTGGCTATTGTGGCATTGGCAGCCATCCGGGAAAAGATGAAGTACTCCAACGTACCGGCTCCGCTTAAGGGCCTGGGAATTACTATGTTCATTACCGGCCTCATGGCGTTTGCGTTTAAATCATTTATCGGTATCGCCCTGTAGCCCTATAATATTCCGAAAGCATTGTATGGCTCCCGGGCAGAACCCGGGAGCCATTTTAATTTTTATACCTATGGAAAAAACAGTACGAAGAATTCTTCGATACTTCTTTAGTGGTACGCTGTTCATCGTGCCGCTGGTAGCGACAGTATACTTTTTCTTTGAATCGTTCCGGTGGCTCGACGGCCTGCTTAACCTGCCCTATCCCGGTGTCGGCTTCGCCATCATTGTCGGCGTCATTACGGTATTCGGTTACCTCACCACGCACTATGCATTTCGCACTGCAACCGACGTGATGGACCAGGCCATCAACAAGATCCCTCTCGTGAAGTTGATCTATTCGTCGCTCCGCGATCTCCTCGGTGCATTCGTCGGAGAGCGACGCAAATTCGACAAACCCGTACTTGTTGAGATCAACCGCGAGAACAAGTTGTACCAAATCGGCTTCATCACACAACAGGACCTGTCAGAACTGGGGCTGCACGGCATGGTGTCGGTTTACCTTCCTCATTCGTACGCGATTTCGGGAATGCACTACGTGGTGCCCCGCGATCGCGTACAGGCGCTCGCCATACCCGGCACCGTAGCGATGAAATACATCGTGTCCGGCGGCGTCTCCGGATTCCACGAAATGCGCCCTGACGCTCCGCCTGAAAAGTCCTAAAACCGGATCCAGCGGGAGTATTCGTCGCGAGGCCTGCCCGCCTGACCTTTGATTTGTTGGGCCGGGCGCGTTACTTGCAAGGGAACTGCATGAAGAAGTTGAACATATTCGCGCGCCTGTTCATATCCCACTCGGTAATGGGACTTGCGGTCGTCGTCATCCTTTCCGTCGCTGTTTACCTTTTCCTTCGGCACACGCTTATCGAGCGCACGGTAGACCAGCTTTCCGCAATCAATGTGCTGGAGAAGGATCTCATCCGCATCCATCTGCTGCAGTTAAAAGGGGAGTTGGAGGGATTGAGACAGCAGACAATCGTTCACCGGTTCTTCGAAACGACCAGCACATCCGAAGCCAGCAGCGAGTTTGGCGACTTGCTCAGCTTCCATGGATTTGAATCGTTGTGGATATACAACGCGAAGGGAGAGCTGCTCTTCAGCACCGACAGCACTTTGCACGACGTCCTTCATCCCATGATTGTCGCGCAGGACACGGGTCAGGATTCCCTACGGCTTGTCGACGCGACGTCATTGTCTCCCCGCCACAGTACCACGTTGCTGTTCTTCATGCCGGTGTTCAATGGCAGGAGCATGGAAGGTACCTTGATTGCGCGTCTGGCTTTCGAGAGAATACAAACCATCCTGCTTGAGGAAACAGGAATGGGCAGCACCGGCGAATCCTACATTGTGGGGAGCGACTTCAGAATGCGATCACGCTCGCGGTTCTTTCCTGATCGGACGCCATACGACATTGTGGTACAGCAGGAGTCCGTTCTTCAGGCGCTGAACAATAGCCGTGAACGTCCCCATATTATTGACGACTACAGAGGTGTGCGCGTACTCAGCGCAGGCAATGCGCTGGGCCTGGACGGTATTAACTGGGTGATTTTTTCCGAAATGGATCTGGAGGAAGCCATGCGGCCTGTGGTGGGACTGCGTAATTCATTGATAGGCGTGACCTTCCTTCTCATGATCGTGGCCGTGATGATCTCCTACGGGCTATCGACGGCGATCTCCAAACCCGTGTTGGCAGTAAAGGAACTGATGATGTCGCTTTCTTATGGTATCATTCCGCGTAAACGTGCGGTCGCCGATTCCAGCAATGAGATGGGACAGATGGGGGAAGCCATCAACCAACTCATCGATGCCTTCGAGCGGTCGGCAAAATTTGCCAATGCCATTGGCTCCGGACAATTCGAAACGCCTTATGAAAAGTTGAGCGACTATGACACGCTCGGTACCGCGCTGATCAATATGCGCGACCAGCTGAAACAGCTTAACGAAAATGAAACCCGTCTCGCAAAGAGTAGAACGGCAGCGCTATTGGAGGGACAGGAGATGGAGCGGAGGCGGATAACACTCGACCTCCACGACGGTGTGGGACAGCTGCTCACCGCAATACGCATGCGTGTGGAACTGGTGGAGGGGAATGAGGAACGTAAAAGGGAAATCAAAGCGCTCATCAACGAGACTATTGCAGAAGTGCGGCGGATATCGTACAATGTCATGCCGCAGGCGCTTGTTGACTACGGACTGAAAGCCGCACTGGAGGGGCTATGCGATACAATTCCGCGTAACTCCGGGGTGAAGGTCGACTTTAACTACGTCGAGAGCGGGAAGGAACATGCCGATTTCGAGGTAAGCATCGCGATCTTCCGCATCGCACAGGAGGCGCTTAACAATGTTCTCAAGCATTCCGGCGCCACTCAGGTAGACCTTCACCTGGCCGTGAGCCCGGAACACGTCCACCTGATCGTGGCGGACAACGGAAAAGGGTTTAGCTCCGGCGACCTGAAAAATGATGAAACGGGATACGGCCTTCGCAATATGAGGGAACGTGCCCGCCTGCTGAACGGTGAGTTCGAACTCAGTTCGACACCCGGGCAGGGAACAGTAATTGAAGTGACTATACCACTGCATCCGGCTAATGCGCTATGACACCGATCCGCCTTCTCCTTGCTGATGACCATCCCCTGATCCGGGAGGGGATCCGTTCCTTGCTGGGCGCGCACGAGCGACTCCGGGTTGCCGGAGAAGCCGAAGACGGCCAGAGCCTTATCGACGAATATAAGAGGCTTCAACCTGACGTAGTGCTGGCAGACATCAAGATGCCGGGTGCCACAGGCCTCGAGGCGTTGCGACAACTGGTTGCGGAATTCCCGGACATCCGATTCATCGTCCTGACGATGCACGAAGAACGCGAGTATGTCATCAACGCACTGCAGCTGGGTGCCAGCGGCTACGTGATGAAAAATGCAGAACGCGATGAACTGGTGAAGGCCATCATCACTGTACACGAGGGTGGACGTTATTTTAGTCCCGAAGTTGCCAATATCCTTGCCGATGCGGTGTCACGCAACACGGCTCCTGTGCCGCCCGAAGTTTCGCCAAGAGAAAAGGAGGTCCTCGACCTGGTGGCCCATGGGTTGAGCACCAAGCAGGTCGCCGACAAGCTCGGTATCAGTACCCGGACGGTCGAAACTCATCGTATCAACATGCTCAAAAAACTCAAAGTCAGCAATACGGCCGAGTTGATCAGGAAGGCCATCGAATTAAACATCATCACACTCTGATATCACGGAAAATACGTAGTCGTCGGTACGGTAAATACCCGAGCGTATTTCATTGATTTACCTGATCGGCAGGCATCCGTCTGGAACGTTAATTTGAATGTGAGACTAACAAATTGACGTCCTTATGAACATCGCAAAGAGCTTTATAGTGCTTGCGCTTGCCGCGTGTGCCAGCATTGCCAACGCACAATCCTTCCCCCATAACGAGTCTGTCACCGTGCAGTCTGCGTGGATACTCTACAAACCCATTAACCGCGTTGCGAACAAGCAGCTGTTCGAAAGCCATTACTTGCAGGCTTCGCATCGGAACGTCGCCTCACCCGCTTATCCCGCGCCGGCCATGACCAAGGCCGTACATCGTGCTCAACGCCAGGCAGGCAACGTCCCGTCGAGCGGATACCCGACATGGACGATCTCGAAAGCCATCCATAGGAAATAGTCGCAGATGCAGGGGGTACTGGCACCAGTTGTAACTGCCATCTGATAGGAAATAGTAGCAGCCGCAGATGCAGGGCGTCTGTGGATACATCCGTCAAATGGAGACAGGAGTACGCTCCAGGAGGTACTCCAGGTCTGTCACGACATTCATATAGTTAATATATCCTTCGTACGGCGTGTCGTAGTGGCTGAAGTATTTATGCACATCGCCGTCCTGCCAGTACTTCGTGCACATATAGTAAAAATGGTCTGAAGTCAGCAGCCGGGCCCACACGTCGAGAAGATCCGGGTCGGATTTTGCCTGCTGTTCGAGTGCGTATATGCGCTCGATGGCGTCTTTTTGCAGGCTGTTTCCAAGCCAGGCGGAAAGGTCGCGTTCGAGGTCTGCCCAGGAGCTAAACGCATGCACATCGTATGCGTCGCGTGCAGGATAATTGTCGATAATCTCAGACGGTGTGAGAAAGTTGAAGTCCGGATGACGAAAGATTTCCGTTGGCAGGCATCTTATAAAATCAAAGATTCCCGTCTCCGGCCATTGGTGCTCACCGAACGTTTCATAGTCCATAAACAGGTTAATCGTCTCGCCGTTGCCGGCGGTTTGGTGTATCCAATTTGAAAACCGTGGTGCGGTGAGCGGCCACTGTTGCCAACCTTTGTCGGAAAACCTAAAGGCAATATCGTCCGACAGTTTGTAGTTCTTCGGCAGGCAGGCAAATGTCGTGCTGTGGGGCGGATGGTAAACGAAATTCGGACTTCGACCCCGCAGTGCGGAGTCCAGTCCCTCGCACAAAATGCCCTTGTATCCCATGTTGTCGACAAATGCGGCCAGCGCGTTGTTGTAGATCAGCTCCGTATTACGAAACACCGATGGCGTCTGATGGAAGAGCGTTTCTATTTTTTGCCTGTGCATCTGTACCTGCCGCACAAACTCGTCGCGCGAATAGAGAAAACTGAGCGAGTGGTGATAGGTCTCTGACAGGAATTCAACGCACCCCGTCTCAGCCAGCGCCTGGAACGACTCAATGACGTCAGGCCGGAAGCGTTCCATTTGCTCAAGCGCCGTTCCGGTAATGGAGTACGCTATTCTGAACCGGCCTTCGTGGCTGTCGATCAGTTCGAGCATAAGGCGATTTGCGGGAAGATAGCATTTGTCGGAAACGCGGTTTAGTACCGCCTGGTTGACGGCATCGTCAAAGTAGTCGTGATCATATCCGATGCGGAAACAGTTGTACGACTTAAGCCGCCAAGGCTGGTGTACCTGGAAGTAAAAGCAAACCGAAGGCATAGGTCTCGAGCGTTGGGTTTAGTTCTGCTATCAACGTTTTCAGTTCAGGACGACGCTGCGATAAATGCTGGCAATTTTTGCAGCAGCGAGGTCCCAGGTTACCCGGCTCGCCGTCTCGCGGGAGCGGCGCGCCAGATCGTCGTGCAACGCGCTGTACCGCAGCAACGCGTGGATATAGTTTGCATACTTGTCCGTGTCCCAGAAATCGGCCGTAAGCGCGGGCAAAACTTCATGGACCCCACTTTGCCGCGACAGCACCCCCGGTACGCCGAACTGCGCCGCCTCAAGCGCTGTGAGTCCGAAGGGTTCTGATACGGAAGGCATGAAGTAGACGTCCGCCATCGACAGCAGCTCGTCGACATGCCGCCTGTCGAGGAAGCCGGTAAAGAGAAACTTGCCGCCCAGTTTTTTCCAGGCGGCGGTTTCCAGGAGCGGGACGAAAGCATCGCCGGTACCGGCAACGACGAACTTTACGCGAGGGTAAACGCGGGTTACCTTCTCGGCAGTCTCCAAAAGAAACTCCGGACCTTTTTGTCGGGTCACTCTGCCCAGAAACACAACGAGCTTATCCCGGATGGCGTGCGTTCTTCGTTGCGTTGGTCGCGGGTCGATGCCATTGTGTACGATTGCAACGCGGTGTGGGGGGATGCCATAGTAACGCCGAAGCTGATCGCGTGTGTATTCGCTTACTGCGATGATGGCATCAGCGCGATGGAGGGCGTTACGTTCAAGTTCGTATACCGCGTTTCGCACTTCACTCCCCGCGCGGTCGGTCTCGAGGGCGTGTACATGGAGCACCAGCGGTTTACCGGTACGCGCCTGGATACGCAGACCCGCAGGGTACGTTACCCAGTCGTGAGCGTGGATGATCCTGAAATCGAAGTTACGGGATAGCAGATCGGCGAGACGTGAAAACAGGTGTACTTTCCTTTGAACGTCAGGGCCGTAAGATTCGCGGCTTTCAAAGTAACGACCCAGTTCGGCGCGGGCGGTAGTTGCGCCGGTAGAACCTGACGGCGCGCGCTGCTCCCCGGGTTCCAAGATCGCTTGGGTTGCATGGTATGAGCTGAGTGCCAGTGGAATGCGCCGGAGTTCGTCGACAAGGTTTTCCAGGTCATGTGCCCGGCCTTCCCGGATAAGGTCTTCTTGTATCGCCCGGTCAACGCCAACGATGCGGACGTTATCGAGACTTGAGGAAGGACTGCGTGGAACGATCAGCCGGATGCTCGCCGATGCGCGGAGGGCTTTGACCATGCCGTACGTTGCCACCCCGAGCCCGCCACTGATAAGCGGGGGGAACTCCCAACCCAGCATGAGGACTTCCATAACGGATCTTTTTTGCGCTAAACACTTTGGGTGGACTCGTACGCAACATCTGGTCTTTGCAGGCAGCGCAAAGACGACAGCACCGATCGCGGCGGTTAAGGATTGGGGATCAAACGTAAATCAGGGTGCATCCAAATAAAATGACGAACGTCAGGTATTAGAGGTTACACGGAAATCTTTTTTGTACAATGCACGAACAGGCTACCCGAGGCCGTGAAAAATAAGAGGCTGTGCGTACCTTTAGGTCATGAACCGCATCGATCGACTGACCGCCATACTGATCCACCTTCAATCGAAGCGCCTTGTAAAAGCAGAGGAACTGGCGAGCCGGTTCGACATCAGTCTCCGTACTGTTTATCGCGACGTCAAAGCGCTGATGGAAGCGGGGGTGCCCATAGGTTCAGAAGCGGGCGTCGGGTATTTCATCGTCGATGGATATCATCTGCCCCCCGTTATGTTCAGCCAGGAGGAAGCCGGCGCCATGCTGCTTGCCGGCAAACTGGTGGAACAAATGACCGACCGGTCGATACGTGATGCATTTGAGTCGGCCCTGACGAAGATCAAATCGGTGCTCAACGATCCCGGCCGCGAGCATTTGGAAAATCTGTATTCTCATATCGAAGTGCGCGCCAACGTCGCCGACAGCGGGCAGGAGTTTCCCAACCGCTTTCTAACCGATCTGCAGAAAGCTGTAGTCGAGAAGCGGGCCGTCGATATGGAGTATATGGCACGATACCGCGATGCGCTCACCCAACGGGTGGTAGAACCCATTGGATTGTATTACTATGGCAGCGCCTGGCACCTCATCGGCTGGTGCCGTGTCAGGAATGATTATCGCGACTTCCGGGTGGATCGCATCAGCAGTCTGACGGCTACCGAATCCACTTTCTCAGGGCACAACCACCTGTCGTTGCAGGAGTACGTTCAATCGGTTATGCGCAACCACGGCGACGTGCACGAGGCGGTAGTGTTGCTGGACAAGCGAACGGCGCGTTTCATAGGAGAGAGAAAATACCAGCACGGGTTTGTCACGGAAACCGATCAGGGCGATAAAGTCCGGATGACGTTCCTTACGAGCTTCTTGCCATCCCTGGGCCGCTGGCTGGTGACCTACGGCACCGGCGTCGAGATCGTGTCACCCCCGGCGCTCACGGAAGTCGTCCAGGCGCACATCGCGGATCTAGTGGAGCACTACAAACCTGCACTGGCTTCCCTTATGGGCGAAAAAATTTCCTGACCCCTGATTTCCTACTGACATAAGGTTGTCAGGAGGTGATGCTTCTTTTGTCATAAACACGATCGATTATGCAAATCAAAGAAGCAAAACCCCTCAATTTCCTTTATTTCCGCACAAAGACGCGTATTGGAGAGCTTGGGCGGTTCGTCGGCGTCATCGCCCGCGAGCTCTACCGTGACGCGATCCGTTATGACCTGGAGATTACCGGCCCGCTGTACTGGAATTACCACGGATATACCGGACGGGATGCCGATCCCTTCATCCTGGACATCGGGATTCCCCTCGCCGAGATACCGGGTTCTTACCATGGCATGTTCCAACTCAAGCGTGAAGATGCCTTCCCCTGCGTTTCTTTTATCCATGAAGGGAGCTGGGTCGACTTGCAGAACAGCTATGCACAGGTGCTGGATTTCATGGCCGCTCAGGGCCTGGAAGGCTGTGGGCAATTCCGCGAAGTTTATATCAATATCGACTTTATGAATCCAGCCGGGAACGTCACCGAAATCCAGGTGGGTGTACGGCCGGAGTCGTTTGAGCGGTTCAGTCGGGTCCCGACGGCGGGAATTGAGACCTACGCGGGTATTTAAGGATACCTGGTTTTGGCCCGGACATTGTGCGTTAAAAGGGGTCCTTTTTCTGTGGTCGGGCGCTTTGGCGGCCCAGTGAACGGCTTCAGCCGGGACCGACACGCCAATTGTGCGTATATTTGTACAGTGTAAAAACCGTGGACGGATGCGTATAGGAAGATGGTTCGCCTTGTTGGTTCTCGCGTGGAGCATTCCAGTGACGCTCAGCTATGGGCAGGTTAACTGGATGACGTTTGAAGAGGCCGTGGAACAATCGAAGAAGGAGAAGAAGAAGATCTTTATAGACGTGTACACCGACTGGTGTGGCTACTGCAAGGTCATGGACAAAAACACCTTCAGTGATCCCGAAGTTGCCCGCGTCCTGAACGAGAATTTTTATCCCGTGAAGTTTAATGCGGAGCAGCGCGAGGACGTTGAATTTGACGGACATGTGTTCAAGTTCGTTCCCACCGGACGCTATCACGAACTGGCGGCGTCCCTGCTTAACAACAAGCTCAGTTATCCGACAGTAGTGTTCCTGACGGAAGATTTCCAGATGATACAGCCTTTACCCGGCTACCGAAAGGCCCCGGAATTTCACATGATCGTGCAATACATAGGGGAGGATCACTTCAAGTCCAAATCGTGGCAGGAATTTCAGCAGACGTATAAGTCGCCCTACGCCAGGAAGTGATCAATGACTTACTGCTCTTCTTCCTTTTCTGCACGCTTGACGCGCAGAAAGTCGATGTAGCCCATTGCGGCAACGAAGCCTACGATAATGGCAACTATGGAAATAAAAAGGTCAGCACCTTGTCCGATGTAGTTCATGGATGCACTGTTTAGAATAGCAAATCTATTAATTTCGGGTGATTTTTGAACACAATTCTTCACTTTAGCGGCACCGGATGTCCAGACTGCTGTTACTCAGCAATTCAACCCTCCCCGGAGCGCCCTTTCTCGCCTGGCCGGAAGCCATAATCCGCGAGGCACTCGGCGAGGAGAAGGGCGACCTGCTGTTCATTCCCTTTGCTGCGGTTACTTTTTCTTACGACGAATACACGGACGCGGTACGGCGCGCATTTGGTCAATGGGGCTATGCCCTTGGTGGTATTCAGGAGCATGACGACTACGCCCGTGCATTGCAGGAGGCGGCAGCCATCGTTGTCGGCGGAGGCAACACATTCGCGTTGCTGAATCAGTTGTACCATCACGACCTGGTGGGACTTATCCGCGAAAAGGTGCGATGGGGGTTGCCGTATATCGGGTGGAGCGCTGGCGCGAACGTCGCTTGTCCTACCATCATGACGACCAACGACATGCCTATCGTGATGCCGTTGTCATTCGAGGCGCTTGATCTTGTGCCTTTTCAAATCAACCCGCACTTTACAGATCAGCAGATCGCGGGACACGGCGGCGAATCGCGCCGTCAGCGAATCCACGAATTCCTGGTAATGAATCCGGGCAAAGCTGTAGTCGGCTTGCCTGAAGGCATGCTGATCGATGTCAACAATAACCGCATCACCCTTAAAGGCGAGGGCACCGCGATTCTTTTCCAGTCCGGTGCCACGCCACAGCCCCTGGCCTCCGGCGCTGACCTGAGCCACCTCTCACACCCTTAACTGCCCCTGCCCCCTGCCTCTGCATCTGCATCTGCCTCTGCTCCTGAACCAGTTGCCATATCCTTCCTCTCTTCGTACATTTAATACATGTTCGCCAGGGCGTGCTTCATAGCGTGGTTTTCGGCGGCAACGATGGTCGCCTACGGCCAACAGCCGGTGGACGAGGTGCGCAAGAGCGTCTATTTTGGCGGCGGGAGCTATTACATTGACGAAGAGCAAATACGCGAGGTTAATGAATGGCTTGATTCTATTCCGAATCTTCTGGAGAAATACGAAATCCATCTCATTTCCCACACCGATCCCATTGGTGGACGCGAATTCAACGAGATGCTGTCGCGCATGCGCAGCGCAGCCGTCCAGAACCTTCTCACACAACGGTTGATCCCGGAAAACCGCATTACCGTTAAAGACTGGGGTCTCGACAATCCCGTATACAGCAACGACACCCACGAGGGACGGCAAATGAACCGGAGGGTGGATATTATCTTATATCCGGTCATCTTCTAGATAGACAATGAGTGACTGAGTGAATGAGTGAATGAGTGACTGAGTGAATGAGTGAATGAGTGAATGAGTGAATGAGTGAATGGGTGAATGGGTGAATGGGTGAATGAGTCTGTCCCTGTCCGGAATAGGACACTCTTTTGCATATCCGGACGATTCCAGGCGCGTGAACGGACGTGGGACGACAGAATTACGCTAAATTGCCCATTGGCACCATTGTTGGATTTTGTCGGACAGAAATCTAAGGCATGATAAAACTGATTGATATTGACAAGTACGTCGATTCGCGTTTTCAGCGGACATTTATTTTGAAGGGTATTAACACGGAAGTGGAACAAGGAGAGTTCGTCACGATCATGGGGCCGAGCGGAGCGGGTAAATCGACGCTTATGAATATTATCGGCATGCTCGATGAACCGTCGGAAGGAGAGTACTATTTCTTCGACGAGCCCGTACACAAAATGAGGGAAAAGCAGAAGTCCGAAATGCACAAGAACTATATCGGCTTCATTTTCCAGGCCTACCACCTGATCGACGAGCTGACCGTATACGAGAACATCGAGACGCCCCTTCTGTACAAGGGCGTCAGCGGAAGTCAGCGAAAGAGCATGGTCGCTGAAATGCTCGACCGCTTTAATATGGTGGCAAAGAAGGATTTGTTTCCGGAGCAGCTGAGCGGTGGCCAGCAGCAGCTGGTGGGCGTGGCGCGCGCCATCGTAGGGCAACCAAAACTCCTGCTCGCCGACGAGCCTACGGGCAACCTGCACTCCGATCAGGGCAGGCAGATTATGGAGATCTTCAAGAAGCTGAATGACGAGGGCATTACGATCATCCAGGTCACACACTCGGAGGAAAATGCCCGGTACGGCAAACGAATCATCCGTGTCGTGGATGGCGCCGTCGTCTCTGATGAACAGGTAGAAGCACTAGCAAACGAGCCGAATCAGTAGGAATGAGAATGAAAGGGATTATCGCCGTAGCGCTATGGTGTATGGCGACTATGGCTTTATCGCAAACTCAGGAGAAGCTTTCTTTTCGGGAGGCTGTGAAGATAGGCCTCCGAAACAACATCGTCCTGAACAAGAGTCGGAACGACCTGGAGTATACACAACTGAACAAAACGTCGTCACTGCTGCAAATGGGGCCAAGCGTCCGGGCGAGTGGCAGCGTGTACAGGAATGACGGTAACTCCTTCAACCCTCAGCAGGGTGAAGTGGTCAACGGAGTTATCGATTATGTCAACGGCTCTCTTGATGCCGAAATGCCCATATTCACCGGACTTCGTATGCTGAACAGCCATCGCCAGGCGGCCAGCGAAAACGAAGCGCAGCTGCATCTCGTGAATCGTTCTTCTCAGGACGTCATCCGCGATGTCGCCAGCCAGTACCTGACCTGCCTGCTCGATCAGCAGTTGGTTGCGATCGACGAGGAAAACGTGGCGGCCCTTCGCGTGCAGTACGAGCAGGTCAAGGCGCAGGTCGAACTGGGTACGCGTGCTGAAGCCGACTTATACAACCAGGAGTACCAGGTCAAGAATGCCGAACTGCTGCTGGTGCGTTCGCGCAATAAGTTGAAAGACGACAAGGCGCTTCTTGCCCAAACATTACTTATTGATCCCGCCATTCCGTTCGATCTGGACGAGGTAGACTGGGACGTCAACCTGGCGGTCATGGATACCCTGACGGTAGAGGAGATGATGGAGACGGCCATGACCCGGCGCAGCGATCTCCGGCAGGCCGAAGAACTGGAGGACGCCACACGATATCAGTACAGCGCCATGAAAGGACGCTATTATCCCAGCGTGTATGCCGGCGTCAGCTACAATTCGCGATATAATTACATACACGGAGCAGATAACCGGAGTTTTGAGGAACAGTTCCGGACCGACAACCGCCAGTTTGGGTACGGGCTGAGTCTGAACATACCCATATACGGCGGCCTGGCATTTCGCAGCCAGGCGGCACAGGCACGCGCTGTCCACAAGAATGCCCAACTCGACACCGAGAACACCCGCATCGCCGTCAAAACCGACATCATTCGCGCGTATCAGAATCTTCGCGACGCCATTGCCAGCTACGAGGCCGCGGATGCCCAATTGCGCGCCGCCGAGATCACGTATCGCATGGAAAAGGAGCGGTATGACCTGGGGATCTCGGATATCGTCCAGCTGTCCGTTGTGAATCAAACCTATATCAAGGCCCAGGCCGATTACCAGAGCGCCCGTTATCGCCTGATGTTCCAGAAACTGCTCGTCAACCACGCTATGGGGACGCTCAAGGTGGAGGATATCCCTGAATCATCCGATTGATAGTCAAACGGTTATCCGTTGAATGCACGGATGCCTATTTTTTCCTATCTTTGCGGCCCGCCCGAGTGGGAGGGCCTGTCGACAAACAGGGATGTTAAACCAAATGCTGCGGTAGTATGCCCGCCTGCTGCAGCGTAATTCAGGGCATTTCTTATTTATGGCTAAATCACAAAAACCGGCTGACAAGCCGAAAAAGTCTGCTGCCGATCTGGAACGGGAGAAGACATCGAAAAAGGCAAAAGCCGCCAAGCCAGACGAAATCGAAGAGGATGTTGCGTCGGTAGAAAAGGAGATCAAGCAACTGAAGAAGGAAGAAGAGATCGAAACCGAAGCGATCCCTGCATCCGAACTGAAGAAGTCATTAGCGGAAAGACAGACACCCGGCGAGTTCGACTGGGAAGCATTCGACCGTAAGGGCTTTGGTGAGGGATACACCAAAGAAGAACGTGAGGAGCTGGAGAAGATGCTGGCCGGAACGGTCACCTCTGTAAGTTCGGGCGAAGTCGTAGAGGGCATTGTCGTAGGTATCAATGACCGCGATGTCATTCTCAATATTGGGTTCAAGTCTGACGGCCTTGTACCGCTGGCTGAATTCAAGGACATGCCCGATCTTAAAATCGGAGACAAGGTCGACCTCTTTATCGAAGAGCGTGAAGACGCCATGGGGCAACTCGTGCTCAGCCGCCGTAAGGCGAAACTCGTCAAGGGCTGGGAGAATGTTCAAAAGGCGCTTGACAACGACGAAGTCATCGAAGGTTTCGTAAAACGCAGAACGAAAGGTGGACTTATCGTCGATGTGTATGGTATTGAAGCGTTCCTTCCCGGTTCGCAAATTGATGTGAAACCGATTCGCGACTTCGATCAGTATGTCAACAAGGCTATCGAGGTCAAGGTTGTCAAAATAAATTACTCCAACGACAACGTCGTCGTCTCCCACAAGGTGCTTATCGAGAAGGACCTCGAGGAACAGAAGATTGCTATCCTCAACAACCTCGAGAAGGGCCAGGTGCTGGAAGGTACGATCAAGAACATGACCAACTTCGGGGTCTTTATCGACCTTGGCGGCGTAGATGGTCTGCTCCACATTACCGACATCAGCTGGGGACGGATCAACCACCCCGACGAGCTGCTTAAGCTCGACCAGGTTGTGAAGGTTGTGGTGCTCGACTTCGACGAAGACAAGAAGCGCATTTCGCTGGGTATGAAACAACTGACCCCGCACCCCTGGGATTCGCTGTCGGAAGAAATCCAGGTCGGATCCAAGGTCAAGGGTCGGATCGTCAATGTTGCCGACTATGGCGCGTTCCTGGAACTCCAACCTGGAGTGGAAGGTCTGATCCACGTATCAGAAATGAGCTGGTCGCAACACCTGCGTAACCCGCAGGACTTCATGAAAGTGGGTGACGAAGTTGAGGCTGTCGTCCTGACGCTGGATCGCGAGGAGCGGAAGATGTCGCTGGGCATCAAGCAACTCACCGAAGATCCGTGGACGCGCCAGGATGTCCTCACCAAGTACGCCGTGGGTACACGCCACAAGGGTATTATCCGTAATCTGACCAACTTCGGTCTGTTCATTGAACTCGAAGAAGGCATCGACGGCCTTGTGCACGTATCGGACCTGAGCTGGACGAAGAAGATCAAGCATCCTTCCGAGTTCGTTAAGGTTGGCGATGAAATGGAGGTTGTGGTACTCGAGCTTGACGCTGCCAACCGCAGGCTGGCACTGAGCCACAAGCACCTGGAAGAAAACCCGTGGGATACGTTCGAGACGATCTTTACTGTTGGCTCGGTACACAAGTGTACGGTCATCAGCAGGAACGACAAGGGCGCCATCCTCGAGTTGCCGTATGGCATCGAAGGTTTCTGCGCTGCCAGAAACCTGCAGAAGCAAGACAGCAACGACAAGGTTGAGGTTGGGGAGTCGCTCGACTTCAAAGTGCTTGAGTTCTCAAAGGACGACCGCCGGATCGTGCTCTCGCACAAGGCGACATGGTCTGCCGAAGAAGACAAAGCCCCAAGCTCTGGCAAGAAAAAGGCGCCTTCAAAGAGCAAGGCCATCGAGAACATCAACCAACAGACAGAAAAGTCGACATTGGGCGATCTCGAGGCGCTGAGCGCATTGAAGGAAAAGATGTCGGGTCCCCAGGAAGGCGGGGAAACCGAATAAGGAACAATAGGGCAACGTGCAAAAGGTGGTCGTTGGCCACCTTTTGTGTTTGCCGCTAATTGCATTGCACTGCCCTTTTCTTAGTTTTGCTGCAACGAGCATGGATCGTCCATGCATCAAACAACAAGGCGCTGTGGCCGAGTGGCTAGGCAGAGGTCTGCAAAACCTTTTACAGCGGTTCGAATCCGCTCAGCGCCTCTGGTTCAGTTGGCAGTTAGCATCGGCGATGAAGTCTGCCGTGCTAATGGCAGTTGGGCTCTATCTGGACCAGGGGCCGCTGGTGCGAACAATGGAACGAGTTGGGCTAATGCGGCTACATCGGTTGTATTACACGGCCATTTTTTTAGTTTTGTTGTAGAGTCGTGGGTCGTGTTCTGTGGCGGTCCATGTATCACAAAAAAAGTTCGGTGAAGAACGCGTCGCGGTTAACCGCTTTGAGACGTTACACCGCTGCGGCAGAGGGGATGGGGCAATCAAACGATGATGCCACTTATGCCTTTAATGCACGTCACAATTAACTCCGCAGTCCTCTACGCCTTAGCTTTTCTGCTTACTACCATTCTTCACGAATTGGGACACGCTTTCGCCATTATTGCCATCGTCAGCATCATCTACCCCGTAATGAGCGGAATGGTGTTTATTTTCCCCTGGCAGAACGCCGTGAACGCTAGCGGCGTTACGCCGGCGTCGAGTGCGCGAATCGAACGGACGTCGGCAGCGGCGGTTATTCTGCTTGTGGTGGTCGCGGGTGTGTTTCGCCTTATACTTGCTCCGGGAATCGAACTGTAACGACCCATGGTCAGACACTATGAGAGCAAAACCCGCCACTGTCGACGCTTACCTGAAGAGTTTTTCGGGGGAAGGGAGAAAGGCCCTCGAGACAGTTCGCACCACCATCCGAAAGGCGATCCCGGACGCCGAGGAATCCATCAGCTATGGCATTCCTGTCTACCTCATAAACGGCACGTATGCGGTATACTTTGCCGGATTTAAAAATCACATTAGTCTGTATCCCGTGTTATCGGGAAGTGAGTCATTTATGAAGAAAGTCCTTCCCTACAGGGCCGGCAAAGGCACATTGCGGTTCTCGCTTAAAGATCCCCTGCCCCTTGCACTGATTGCTGCCGTGGCCAAAAACGGCAAAAAGGAGGCACTCTCGCGGTCGGCGAAGCGGAAGCGCTGAATGATATAAAGCAAAGGCGGAATTGTGTAATGCGCCCTTCCAGATCGGTTGTAACTTGCATAGAACCGAATTTGGCAAGATGAAACATACCTATACAATTTCCGGAATGAGCTGCCAGGGGTGCCGTCAGAAAGTGGAAACGGCGCTCAGAGGCGTTGAAGGCGTGACTGACGTAGCGGTGGATCTTAATGCGGGTCAGGCCGTCGTGACAATGTCGAACCACGTCGCGCTCGACAAGCTGCAAAGAGCGATGGATGATGCGGGCGGCCATTATACGATCTCCGTGCCCGGCGAAAAAGCTGCGCACGGGTCCGGTCATCACCATCACCACCATGACCACCATCATTCCGGTGGAGATGGGCACCACAAGAACGTTAGCAAAGACGGATCGCAAAAGGGTGGCGTGTATTACTGCCCTATGCATTGCGAAGGCGACAAGACCTATGATGCCCCCGGCAGCTGCCCGGTGTGCGGCATGGACCTGGTGCGAATGCCCGATGCGAAGCGCACGGTACAGTATACCTGCCCGATGCATCCTGAGATTATACGCGACGAACCGGGTGCATGTCCGATCTGTGGTATGGACCTGGTGCCCCTGGAAGCGGATGAGGAGGAAGAGGATGCGAACTATAAACGATTGCTACGCAAACTCTGGATTGCGGTAGCCTTTACCGTTCCGATCTTCATCATCGCGATGTCGGAGATGATCACCGACAATCCGCTGCTTCGCATTATGCCCTGGAAGTATTGGAACTGGGTGCAGCTGATGCTTTCCATCCCTGTGGTCTTCTATGCAACGTGGATGTTCTTCGAACGGGCCTGGCGATCGATTGTAACCTGGCATCTCAATATGTTCACCCTCATCGGGATCGGTGCCGGTGTGGCGTGGTTGTTCAGCATAGTGGCCGTCTTTTTCCCGGGCGTGTTTCCGGAAGATTTCATGACCCATGAGGGTACGGTGTATGTGTACTTTGAGGCGGCCACCGTCATTCTCACGCTCGTGCTATTGGGGCAAGTCCTCGAAGCGCGGGCTCATGGGAGGACCAACAGCGCGATCAAGGCATTGCTGAAACTCGCACCGAGTACGGCTACAAGAATCCGTGATGGTAAGGAGGAGACCGTCCATGTCGAGAGCATCCACCCGGGAGATTTGCTTCGTATCCGACCCGGCGAACGAATTCCTGTGGACGGATCGATCAAGGAAGGTGAAACTTCCATTGATGAATCTATGATAACCGGTGAGCCCATTCCGGTGAGCAAAAAGGAGGGAGACAAGGTTACATCGGGAACGATCAACGGCAACAAGACCTTCGTAATGGTCGCGGAGAAGGTTGGGGCAGAGACGTTGTTGTCGCAGATCATTGAGATGGTGAACAAGGCAAGCCGGTCGCGCGCACCCATACAAAATCTCGCTGATCGGATATCCGCTTATTTCGTTCCGCTGGTCGTTGTAATAGCGTTAATCACCTTCGTCATTTGGGCGGTTTACGGACCCGCGCCGTCTTACGTATATGCATTTGTAAACGCAGTGGCTGTACTGATCATTGCTTGTCCATGTGCGTTGGGCCTGGCTACACCGATGTCGGTCATGGTGGGTGTGGGTAAAGGTGCCCAATCCGGCATCCTGATAAAAAATGCAGAAGCGCTGGAGCGCATGGCCGACATCGACATAGTAATCATCGACAAGACCGGAACTGTTACGGAGGGAAAGCCTTCCGTTGAAAAGGTGCTCGTCGCGGACCTGAATGACGGGGAGCGTGACGTTGTACAAAAAATAGCCTCCCTTAATTCGGCCAGCGAGCATCCCCTCGCAGTGGCAACGGTTCGTTACGGTCGGGAACAGGGTATTGAACCGGAATCCGTTACGGGCTTTGAAGCCGTGACCGGAAAGGGTGTTACCGGCATGCTGGGCAACACCATGCTCGCACTTGGGAACGACAAACTGATGGAGCAAGTCTCAGCTTCCATACCCTCGGCATTCAAAAAGCGTGTGCTGGACGAACAGCGACAGGGCAAGACGGTATCGTACCTGGCAGAGGGAAACAAAATACTCGGCGCAGTCGTGATTACGGATAAGATCAAACCTACAAGCAAGGCAGCAGTTGAAAAACTTCACGAAGCAGGGCTGAAGGTGATCATGTTAACGGGCGACAACCCCGATACAGCGCGGACTGTAAGCGAAGCCCTGGGGCTTGACGGCTTTAAGGCTCAAATGCTGCCCGACGATAAATACAACGAGGTCAAGCGCCTGCAGGAGGCTGGACACAAAGTGGCGATGGCGGGAGACGGCATCAACGATGCGCCGGCGTTGGCGCAGGCCGACATCGGCATTGCTATGGGTACGGGGACAGACGTCGCCATCGAGAGTGCCGGGATCACCCTCGTCAAGGGTGACCTCAACGGGATTGCACGTGCGCGCCTGCTTAGCCGCAGCGTAATGCGAAACATTAAACAGAACCTGTTCTTCGCCCTGGGATACAACGTGCTCGGCATCCCGATAGCTGCGGGGGTGCTCTATCCGGCGTTCGGGCTATTGCTCTCGCCGATGATCGCGGCACTGGCGATGAGCTTCAGCTCTGTTTCGGTTATTGGGAATTCGCTGCGGCTGAGGAATGCGCGGATATAAATGATCAGTCTCACTTCGGCCCGCCTGAATGACCGAATGGATGTAGAGAAACTAAAACGCCGGGGTTAATCATTTCATCCAAACGCTTATTTATTTCATCCAAACGCTTATTTTTGGGAGCCCGGTTTACTTAAAAATGACCTACGTTATCATCGGTATGGGCTTGTTCCTGGTGGCGATCGGATTCGTCGTCAATGTTAAGAACGCCAGGTACCTGCTGTCGGGTTATAACACGATGTCGGAGGAGAACAGAAAGAAGGTCGACATCGATAGTCTTATTGCCTATCTGAGGAAGTTTCAGGTCTTCCTTGGTCTTTCCCTGATCGTTTTCGGGCTGGCGCTCATCTGGCTGTTCGGTGAAATTGCCGGTGCATTGTTTCTGGCGATATACCCGATCGTGGCCTACATGTATTTCATCTGGGACAGCCGTAAATTTTCCCGTGGGTTGCCGCACAGATGGCATTGGGTGTCTATTATTATACTCGTGGCGACGCTGGTCTTTGTCGGTGTCCTGTTTGCATCAGGTTTGAAAGAGGATAAGCTGCTCGTTGCGGAAGATGCCATTATCGTTGAAGGCTCATACGGTTCGAAACTGGCGACAACAGATATACGAAGTGTGGTGCTTGTTGATAGCATTCCGCCGATTGTTATGAAAAGCAACGGCTTCGCTGTGGGCGCAATCCGTAAGGGATACTTCAAAACGCGCGATGGGGAAGTCGTCAGGCTGATACTTAATTCGAGTCAGGTGCCCTGCATCCTGATTACGCTTACAACCGGCGAAAAAATTTATTATGCCGCCGCTGATGTCGCCGGAGCGGACATATATGATCAGATCCGGGTGGCTTTCCCGGAAGTGGTGGGTGAGTAGGGACGGTACCGTCGCATGATGTGCGGTCCGGATTTCCTCTCCTGAAATTCACACAGAATTTTCGTTCTGCGCAACGAAAGGCATTCCTGTTTTATTATCTTACCATTTTCCGGAGCAAGGGTGAATGGATCTCTGTGATCCGGTAATAACGCATAGACATGGTACTCACCGCGGAGAATATTGTGCTCGTCGGCGCCTTGCTGCTTTTCCTGAGCGTCCTGGCGGGCAAAACTTCGTATGAGTTTGGCGTACCGGTATTAATATTCTTTCTCGGGATCGGAATGCTTGCCGGATCAGAAGGTATCGGGGGCATCTATTTCGACGATCCGAAGCTGGCCCAATTCATAGGCGTAATTTCACTGAACGTCATCCTTTTTTCCGGTGGTCTCAGTACCCAATGGACGGCGGTTAAGCCCATATTATGGCAGGGAATCTCGTTGTCGACCCTGGGTGTGATGATAACGGCCCTTGTGTTGGGACTTTTTATCTACTGGATAACTGATTTCCACATATACGAAGCGTTACTGCTGGGATCAATTGTTTCTTCCACAGATGCGGCGGCGGTATTCTCGATCCTTCGGTCGAAGAACCTTACCCTAACCAGCAATCTTAAGCCTACGCTGGAATTGGAAAGTGGTAGCAACGACCCGATGGCGTATGTGCTCACCCTTCTGTTCCTGGGCCTTGTTCAGAGCCCGGATAAAGATCTGCTCACGGTCATCCCTGTGTTTTTCACGCAGATGATCATAGGAGCATTGGCAGGTTATGGATTCGGGAGGGTCAGTAAGTTCGTCATCAACAGGATTCGGCTGGACTACGAAGGGCTCTATCCCGTCCTGGTCATTGCCCTGATGTACATTACGTTCTCTGCCACGGAGTTTATTTCGGGTAATGGCTTTCTCGCCGTGTATCTCTGTGGGCTCTATCTTGGAAACCAGGAACTGATCCACAAGAATACGATTCTCAAAATGTTTGACGGGCTCGCGTGGCTCATGCAGATCATCCTGTTCCTTACGCTGGGTCTGTTGGTTTTCCCCTCGCAAGTAATTTCGGTGCTGGGCATCGGGTTGCTGGTCTCCGGTTTTCTGATCGTTGTCGCCCGACCCGTAAGCGTGTTTATCTCGCTGGCCTTTTTCCGGATGAAGCTCAGGAGAAGGGTTTATATTGCCTGGGTCGGACTACGCGGGGCCGTTCCTATCGTGTTTGCGACTTACCCCATGCTTGCCGGCATTGATAAGGCTGATATGATTTTCAATATCGTTTTCTTTATTTCCGTAACTTCCGTCCTGATTCAGGGCACATCGCTGCCGGCCGTAGCCCGGTGGTTACATGTTGCCTTGCCGGAAAGCGTCAAGCCGGCTGAAAAAGAAAGCCCGCTTCCGTCTGAATTGACTAAAGCGGTGATGAAGGAGATAGAAATCCCCGAGGACGGGTTCGCAGTAGGAAAGAAAATAGTTGACCTCGGTTTTCCTAAGTCTGCCCTAATTGCGATGATCCGACGGGGTGACAAATTCATCACGCCCAACGGCGCTACTGTTATTGAAGCCAACGACGTGCTGCTGGTCTTGTCGGACACTGAACGCGTAATGGATGAAGTCTTTACCGCGCTCAAGCAGCCCGAAAAATTGAACACTGAATTATGAAGTCATGAAAAATCGATTCGTCGTCCTGATTGATTTCTCGGAATACTCGGCAGACTTGCTTCGCTATGCGTACGACTGGAGTGAGAAGACTGGAGCCGGGCTGCTCCTGGCCCATCAGACTGCCGTAATGGCGCCCGCAATGGCAGACGCCGCAACCAGGGTGGCCCTGACGCAGGTTACCAACAACGAAGCGATTGCAAGACTTGAACAGTTTGCTCGTGAAGTATTGCCGAGCGACGCCAAGGTCGACTATCTGGCTTCGGACGAACCTGTGAAGAGAGTAATAGGACAGATACGCGAAGAGTCTTCTGATTTCCTGATTCTCATGGGGTTGAAAGGAACCGGGCGACTCAAGCAGATCTTCCTGGGAAGCTTCGTGATCGATGTCATCGAGCACGCAGACTCGATCGTAGTGGCGATGCCACGAAACGTCACGAAGTTCTTGTCTGAAAAGATGTACGTTGCCGTTCACAGCAGGAACCAGATCAACACCGACGCCTTCGATACGCTGCTTAAATTCACTGACGGACAAGTGCGCGAGGTTACCTTTTTCACCATGACAGAAGCAAAGGAGAACCTTCCGGATGTAGAAGCAGGCCTGGTGGAGCTGACAGAACAGTACAAAGACCGGGTAAAAACAGACTACACGATCTACCAGGGCGAGAAGGTATTCGACAGCATACGAAAGATCATTAACAACCAAACCACAGAACTGCTCGTGGTGCAGCGCGGCTCGATGTCACTGACCCATCAACCCTTCCGTAGATTTATCATCAATGAATTGGTCTACGAAGGCGAAACACCGCTGGTGGTGTTGCCGTAATATTGATATCCGGTAGCCAACACATGTCCGACCATGACGTCAAGCAATTTGTCCACGAAGGTTTTGTCCGCATCGACAATGCTTTTTCGCGCGAGTTGGCTGACACAGGTCGGAAGATATTATGGCGTGATACCGGAAGTGACCCTGACGACCCGTCAACGTGGACGAAACCGGTAGTACGGCTCGGCGAGTATTCCGACCCCTGCTTTAGAGATGCTGTCAATACGCCTGTGTTGCACGAGGCGTTCGATCGCCTGGTAGGGAAAGGCCGTTGGCTGCCGCGCTACAGCCTGGGGACATTTCCCGTTCGTTTTCCGGCCGCAGACGATCCCGGAGATTCCGGGTGGCATGTCGACGCCAGCTTTCCGGGTGACGATCCTGCCGATTACATGCAGTGGCGGGTAAACATACACTCGCGCGGGAGAGCCCTGCTCATGCTGTTTCTCTTCTCCGACGTAACGGAGCTGGATGCGCCCACGCGCATTAGGGTGGGATCACATCTCGACGTCGCCCGTATTCTCAAAGGGGCAGGAGTGGCGGGGCTTTCGTTCATGGATCTGGCAAGAGAACTTATCGCCACCGAGGGCCGTGAACAGGTGTTGGCCATAGGCAAAGCGGGAACGGTCTACCTTTGCCACCCCTTTCTGGCACATGCCGCCCAACCCCATCGTGGATCGAATCCCCGTTTTCTTGCGCAGCCGCCGTTGATACCGGCTGAAGAATTTCACCTGGACCGGAAAGACGGCACGTATTGTCCGGTAGAGGCAGCAATCCGGTTGGGACTTGGTCTCAGTTAAGTCCTGTATAATGACACTCCATGAATAAGACGATCCATCGGGCCCCAACCACCACACGCATATTCGATGATCGAACCCTTGAGACAGATTATGCCACGCTGGTATCCATGCTCCAACCGGGCATGCACGTACTTGACGTCGGCTGTGGCACCGGTGCCATCTCAGCGGGTATTGCAAAACGTGTCGGTGGGTCGGGCTATGTTACCGGCATTGACAATACCGAGCATTTCATACTTAGTGGCAAAGAAACGTATGGGTCGGCCGGATTCCATTCGATCGAGGTGTTCAACGCTGACGAAGTGTATCGAAGAGACAATCCCAACTTCACAGCCCGTGCGGGCATTTGGTCGAAGGTGGCGGGATTAAAACAAATCTCCGATGAGGGATGGATAGACGACGCGACCCGGTTGCAGGCTATCGAGGATTATGACCGCTGGGTGGATGAGGAAGCAGAATCGATGACAATGAAGCTGAATGAGGTGCGTGGAAGATCTTGATGCAGTCATATTCCTTGTAGTCATTTTTCATTGGCCGCTGATATCTATTTAGTATGTAAGAACATCGTTTAACGTTTTGATCGAACGCTGAAGTTCTTCAGGTTCGATGTTTCCAATTCTCTCAACGAGGCGATCTTTCGAGACGGATCTAATTTGAAACACCAGCATTTCAGATACGTCTTTCAGTCCATTCGATTTCGTTGGCTGTAGAATAGGGTTACCCTTATACCTTTTGACTTTTGTGGTTAAGGGCATGACAATGACCACTGGAAGGAGCTCATTCAGCAGATTGCCACTTACGATCACGACCGGTCGGAACCC
>DATGQD010000044.1:0-162198 GCA_035304385.1 Cyclobacteriaceae bacterium | reverse complement strand
ACTATAGCGGTGGGAATCACCTCTTCCCATTCCGAACAGAGCAGTTAAGACCACCAGCGCTGATGGTACTGGGATAAAACCTGGGAGAGTAAGTCGTTGCCTTTCTTTTACAAAAGCCCCGGAGCGATCCGGGGCTTTTTTTGTTGAGCGAGGCGGTCGCCCTGCCTCTGCCTCTGCCTCTGCCCCTGCCACCGGCTCCTCTCTCTGCCTACTAAAAATATTCGCTAAATTTGATCAACAGGCCCTGAAGCAAATCCGGTCTGGACATTCACGATGATCAAAACCTTCTCCGCCCTGGTGCTCTGCATGGTAACCCTCTCACCGCTGGCCCAACCCCTTCGACTGGGAATCGCCGGCTTAACCCACGGACACGTTGGATGGGCATTCGAAAGCGCTAAGAAAGGCGACATCGAAATTGTCGGCATAGCTGAGCCCGACCGCGCCGTGGCGCAACGCTACGCCAGGCACCACGGATTCCCAATAACCAAGATCTACTCCTCCCTCGAGGAAATGCTTGAGGCAACACGCCCAACTGCCGTCGCCGCATTCGGTAGCATCCTCGCACACCGCGACGTCGTGCGGGCCTGTGCCCCACGCGGCATTCATGTCATGGTGGAAAAACCCCTCGCCATCAGCGCGGAACATGCATCGGAAATGGTCCGCCTGGCGGAACAATACGGCATCCTCCTGATGACCAACTATGAAACCACCTGGTACCCTACCAACCACCTCGCCAGCGAATGGATCAGAAACGACAGAATAGGAACCGTACGAAAGATCGTCATACACGATGGCCACGAAGGCCCCCAAGAAATCGGCGTTCAGGAAGAATTCCTCGCCTGGCTCACTGACCCGGAACAAAATGGCGGCGGCGCCATCGTCGACTTTGGCTGCTACGGCGCCAACCTTGCCTTATGGCTCATGAACGGCCAACTTCCAGACCAGGTCACCGCCGTCACCCAAACCCTGAAACCTGAAATCTACCCCCGTGTAGACGACGAGGCCACCATCATCCTCACATATCCCGGCGCACAGGTCATCATTCAGGCCTCATGGAACTGGCCTTACGGGCGAAAGGATCTTGAGATCTATGGCACCAACGGCTATGTCTTCGCCGAAAACCGTCACCACGTCCGGTATCGCTTCGGTGAGCACCCGGAGCGACAGCTTGAAGCTAACGAACGCGAATCCCCTTACAATGACCCCTTCCTGTATTTCGCTGCCTGTATTGCGGGTGAGGTCAACCCTGATGCCCACGACCTGAGCGGCACCGTCAACAACCTGAACGTCATGAAAATCCTCGATGCGGCCCGTGAAAGCGCGCGCACCGGCAGAAGTGTCTCGCCGGGCAAGGTCAACTAGTTTAGCATGTTTCTTGACATCCTTTTTACGCTTTTTCTTGTCTTCCTCAACGGGTTTTTCGTAGCGGCGGAGTTTGCTATCGTGAAGGTCCGGTCGTCGCAGATCGCCCTGCTATCGGGTACGCCATCCAAGCGGGCCGCCCAGGTGATCATCAATAACCTCGACGGCTTTCTGGCAGCCACCCAACTCGGCATCACCCTCGCCAGCCTCGGACTCGGCTGGGTCGGCGAAGACGTGGTCTCGGCGCTTATCCTCCGCCTCATTCATGCGCTGGGATTCGAACTCGACCCTGAACTCGCCCACAGGATCGCCCTCCCTGTCGCCTTCGTGGTCATCACCATCCTGCATATTGTCTTTGGCGAACTGGCTCCCAAGTCGCTGGCCATCCGCTTTCCTACATCCACAGCGCTCAAGATATCGCTGCCACTCAGGTTGTTCTATTTTATCTTCAAGCCTTTCATCACACTGCTCAACGGATTGGCAATCATCATGCTCAACGCGATTGGTATCAAACCAGCCGGTGAGCATGCCGTCCATACAGAAGAGGAACTGAAACTCATCATCGCAGAAAGTGAAGAGGGTGGCGCCATCGAACCCAGCGAACGCGAACTTATCCAGAATGTCTTCGAATTCGACAACCGCGTCGTCAAACAAATCATGGTGCCGAGGATAAAAATATCGGGACTGCAGGCAGCGCTGTCCCTGGAAGACGCCGTGAGCACAATCTTCCAGGAAGGATATACACGCTATCCGGTATTCGATAAGAACCTTGACGACATTGTCGGTGTCGTCCACGCTAAGGACGTCTTTCAGGCCTACTGGAACAAGAGCGGGCAAACACTCACAACATTTGCGCGAAAGCCATACTACATTACAGAAAACAAACCCATCGACGAACTGCTCCGGGAGTTTCAGCGCTCTAAAAATCAAATGGCAATCGTGGTGAATGAATACGGAGGAACGGTGGGCATCGTCACACTGGAAGATATTCTCGAAGAGATCGTCGGCGAGATTCAGGATGAGCACGACCAGGAAGTTCAAATCGTGACGCGCGTCGGGAATGTGTACAAGGTCGTTGCCACGTCGCCCATTCACGACATTAACAAGGTTATCGAACATCCACTTCCAGAGTCGTCAGAATACGATACGCTCTCCGGCCTTCTCGTTATGCACAAACCTTTCGACCTCAAAGTAGGCGATGAACTCGAACTGTTCTCCTATCGCATAAAGATACTCAAGCTGACGCGCTCCCTTCCCGAGCTGGTCGAGATGCGATATATCGAGCCTGAGGTGCAATAAAAAAGTGGTACGGATCTCTCCGTACCACTTTCTAATACGTGCGCGTTATCGTGTCGCTAGGAATGGGCTGCCACGGGTTTACGTTCGGGCGTGGCTTTTTTGGGTTCGTCCTTGCCCGGTTTCTCAAGGTCCAGAACCACGGGTGCCGCGATGAATACAGAAGAGAACGTGCCCACCGCAATACCTACAAAGAGCGCGAATGCAAATCCACGCAATACCTCACCGCCAAAGATCAACAGAATGACTACCACCAGGAGAGTCGTACCCGACGTAATGATCGTACGGGCAAGGGTTTCGTTGATGGCGTCATTGAATATCCTCGGCTTGTCCTGCGATGTACCCAGGTTGATGTGTTCCCGGATACGGTCGAAGACGATCACAGTATCGTTGATAGAGTACCCAATGATCGTCAGGATTGCGGCTACAAACACCTGGTCGACCTCAAAGGTAATTCCAAAAAGACTTGCGATCGCGAATGCGGCAAACACGAACAACGCGTCGTGAATTGTAGATACAATGGCGCCGGTACTGAATTGCCAGGTTCGGAAGCGCACCAGGATGTAAAGGAAAATACCGATCAGCGAAAATAATGTGGCTTTCCAGGCGGACTTCTTGATGTCATCTGCTACTGTCGGCCCCACTTTCGATGAGCTGGCAATCGTAAAGTGCTGATCGTCTACCTGCCCGGCAAATTCCGTGAACTTGACGCCCGGGAATGCCGCTTCAACCCCCTGGATCAGGCGTTGCCGAACTTCCTGTCCGGCTTCGTCGGAAGGATCGTCGATGAGGTAGGAAGTCGTAACGCGTACGGTGCTGTTTCCACCATAATTCTTGACCTCGGTGCCTGCATTTTCGAAATCATCGGTGAGTGCAATCTTCAGGTCTGTAGCACTCACCGGTTGTCCGAACGACACGATGTACGAGTATCCACCCTTAAAGTCGACACCAAGATTGAGGCCTTTGATAAGGATTACCACAAAGCCGAAGACCATGATAGCACCCGAAATGGTATAGGCCATGCGGCTGTTGCGGATGAATTGAAAGTATCTCCGGTTCTTAACCATCCTCGAGATGGCAGTTTCGAAAGAAATCTTGCTGGCATCGCCCCGCCGTGTCATCCACTCGACGATCACCCGTGAGATGTACACCGAGGAAAACACTGAAGTTATAATACCAATCATCAATACCGTTGCAAATCCCTTGATAGGCCCCTGACCGAAGAGGAACAGGAACAGGCCGGTAATGAACGTGGTGAGGTTGGCGTCGATAATGGTCGCGAAGGCTTTTGAATAGCCCGTCTTAATAGCATCCTTGAGTTTACGGCCGAGGGCCATCTCCTCCTTGATCCGTTCAAAGATGAGAACGTTCGAGTCGACCGCCATACCCATTGTGAGCACAATCCCTGCAATACCGGGCAACGTAAGCGCGGTGGCCAGCGCTGGCTGCGCGAGTATGCCCAGGATGAAGAAGATGTTGAACGTAAGCGCAATGTCCGCTACGAATCCACCTCTGGAGTAATAAGCGACCATAAAGATTATGACCAGCGCAAGGCCGCAGACAATGGAAATCAGCCCCTGTTCCAGGGCCTCTTTACCGAGGGTCGGTCCAACAATACCTTCCTCAACGATTGTGAGCGGAGCCGGGAGCGATCCGGCGCGCAGTACGTTGGCCAGGTCTTTCGCTTCTTCAACGGTGAAGTTTCCGGTGATCTGCGAGTTGCCGTTGGGAATTTCACCCTGCACGTAAGGTGCGGAGTACACGGCATTGTCGAGAACGATAGCGATCCGTCCCTGCGGTTGCTTGCTGGCTGCGTCGGCCGTCATCTTCGCCCAGATCTTTGTCCCGGTGGCGTTCATCGTCATGCTGACGGCATAGCGACCGTTCTGATCAATTTCGTGCCGTGCGTTGGTGATCGTCTCACCGGTCAGTTTGGGTTTACCGGTGCGGCCTATGTCCAGGAAGTGCAATTCGAGCATAGGCTCCTCGGTCAGGCTGTTCCGGTCCATTTTTTCGGGCTTATTGCCCCAGTACACGCCAACATTTCGAGGCAGGAGATTCTTAACAGCCTGACGCCTGAAGATCTCATTGATCTTTGCGGTGTCGCTGAGCGCGTACCGGAAGGTGCCGGGAGGATTGCTCAACGCGAAAAGCGGTGAAGTGTTCAGTCCTGTGATCGAATCGAGGGTCGCTGTTGAGGTATCACCTGCCGCCGACAGCCGTCGCTCAAGTTCCGACACCGTGCTGTCAGCAGCAGCGCCAACTGATGGTGTGGCCGTTTGCGCCGTATCAGCATCAGCCGCAGGCTGCGGCGCCCGTGCACGTTGCTCATTTACCAGCATGTCGTTGATGGCCATCAGCGACGATTGTATCGTGAACGGTTCTATGACATCCCAGAACTCAAGTCGTGCAACGCTCTTGAGCAGTCGCCGTACGCGCTCCGGATTGTCGGCCCCCGGTATTTCAACCTGCACCCGCCCGGTTCCGGGAAGACGCTGGATATTGGGGGATGACGTTCCGAACTGGTCGAGACGATTTCTGAGGATGGTGTATGACCTTTCAATCGCCTCTTCGATTTCAGTGTTGATCACTGCCTGGACTTGCTCGTCGCTGTCGTTGATGTTGATCTTGCCGCGCGTCGTTGAGTTGGCGAAGATGTCTCTCAGGCGACGATCGGGGTTTTCTTCTGCGAAAGCCTGAAAGAACAGGCTGGTGAAGTTGCCGCCAGTTGTCCGCTGCATCTGTCGGGCGCGGTCCATGGCTTTCAGAAAAGCGGAGTCCTGGCTGTTGTTGGACAGGCCGCGGATAATGTCGGCAGGTGAAACCTCAAGGGTAACGTGCATGCCGCCCTGGAGGTCGAGACCCTGGCGTAATTCATTGTCCTTAACTTGTTTGTAGGTATACTCTATACCGAAAAAGTTATAGACAGGCTTGTTCCAGACTGAATCGATGTATCGTTGCTTCTTAACGTAATCGAATACACCATTCTCATCCGTGGCATACGCTGTTGCATCTGCCTGCACCTGACGGGATACGATGGTGAACGACAGGTAAAACAGGCATAGAGCCGTAATAATTACCGTCAATACGATGACAAAACCTTTATTCTTCATGAGAATTGTTAGAATGAAAAACTAATGAAAAGCAATCAGGTTGCGGGTCGCTTATCTCTACGACCTGCAACAGGGTAGTTCGCCCGTCAGGGCGCGTTGGGAGAGATAATGGTTCGGAAGAGTGTCAGGAAATATTTCCCGAGCGGCACGGCAACATCCGGCGCCCATCCCTTATAGGTCTGGCCGTCCAGAAGGATCTCGAAAAGGAGAACTGCCTCGTGGGTGAGGCCATTGTGGAAAGACGACAGTACCGAGGGCTGGGGTGCGGAAAGGAAGACTTTGTCGCCGGACGATTCGTCGCTCGTCTTCTCCGTCTTAACGCCAGAATCCTGCGCCGCGTGGGTGCCTTCGAAAAGGAAAAGCTGGGTAAAAATGACCATTACGGCTGTCAGCGAGCCGAAAATCATCATAAACATCCTGCTTCTTTCCCGATTCATCGTTTGTCCTTGAAGGGTACAAAACTAGCACATCCCGGTAAGAAATACTAACGGTGAAGGGGCCCTCCTGGGGCCTTCTTCGCCGCCAGTTTGCCCCGGATAGCGTATTCCAGCCATTCCAGCGCCCTCCCGAAATGGTGGTTATTCGGGATTACCAGGTCGGCGGTATCCCGAAATGGCTCAATCGCGGTCTTGTACACGGGCATTACATGGTGCTGGAACCTGTACAGGACATCGTCGAGGCCATAGCCCCGTTCTTCGCTGTCGCGGAGAATGCGGCGGGCCAGCTTGAGGTGATCCCTCGCATCTATGAAAAGCGTAAGGTCGAGTTCACGTTCGATTTCCTTGAAATATTGTATGAAGAGGCCTTCCACGATAAGTACCGGTGCGGGTTGCAAGACAATTTTCTTGGGAACAGCTGCGGGATTGTTGAAAACATACTCCGTGCGGGTCACGGACTGGCCATTCTTGATTTGCCGTATGTCTTGTATGAATTGCTCGTGGTCGATGGCGGTGGGGAGGTCGAAATTCTCGATTCCTTTCGCGTCGGCTTCCTGGTGTTCGATGGACTTGTAGTAGTGATCCTGGTTGATCACGCAAAGTTCGCCAGCCGTGAACCTCCGTGCGAGTTCGGTGATGAACCGGGTTTTTCCCGAGCCGCTGCCGCCCGTGATTCCGATGGTAAAGTGTACGGTGGTCATACGGCTCAAACTTAACGATCGGCGGCCAGATTCGTCAGGTTCTTGCCTTAATGAATTCGGTGAACTTTCTCAGGGCGTGGGTACGATGGCTCATCGTGTTTTTCTCCTCGTCCGTCATTTCGGCGAATGTTCTCTGGTGGCCCTCAGGCACAAACAACGGATCATATCCAAATCCGCCTTGTCCCCGCTGTTCTGTCAGAATGGTACCTTTTACGATCCCTTCAAACCGATAGAGTTGCCCATCCTCATCGATGTAGGCGAGCACGCACTTGAAGCGGGCGGTGCGATCGTCTTCGCCTTCCAGTTTTTTCAGCAGCAGCCGCATGTTTTCTATGCTGTTGCCATGTTCGCCCGCGTATCGTGCCGAGCGGACACCCGGCTCACCGTCGAGGGCATTCACCTCAAGCCCGCTGTCGTCGGCAAGGCAAGGCATTCTTTGACGCTCGAAAACATACCGCGCCTTTTGCTCGGCGTTGCCTTCAATCGTGTCTTGCGTTTCAGGGATGTCTTCATACAGTCCAACTTCGGCAAGGCTTAAAATCCGGAAGTCAGGCCCAAGGATGGACCTGACTTCCGAAAGCTTGTGTTCGCTGTTGGAGGCGAACAGTATCTTAGTCATGAATGTCTGTGAGCGTAACCTCATAAATGAGGTTGGAATTGGCGGGGATACCCGACGAAGTTCCTGCCGGTCCGTATCCCAGGATAGAAGGTATAATAAACCTGGCTTTCGCCCCTTTACTCAACTTCGGTATTGCGACTTTAAATCCGTCGATCAACTCGAAGACGGAGCGCTGGGTGAGGGTGCCCTGATCGACCACCGACCCGGGATTCGATAACAGGCTCATCTTGTAGTCCAGCGTGACCACCGAGTAGGGGTTCGCGAAAGGCCCTACTCCGGACTCGTCAATAGCCATCCACACATCGCCGGTTTGAAGTTCGAGATCAAGCTCATTGTCCTCGATGTATTGAACGATTGCAGTGCTATCCGTCTTGAACTGTGCTTTTTCCGTGGGGGTCCGCTCCGTGTGGGCAAGACAAATGTTGTAGACCAGGATCGCGTCAGGAGGTACACCGTTGGCGCCGGAGGCACCGTAGCCACTCTTCGAAGGAACATAGGCCGTCACGATCGATCCGGTCATTATGTTTCGCACAGTGACGCCAAAGCCAAAGGGCGACAGGCTCTGAAGCTTGTCGGTTACCGGGCCTTGCGTGTAAGTGGTGCCGTCAGGGAACAACTTGCCGATAAATTTAACAGTTACATTTTGCCCGTCATGCGGGGGCGCCAACTTTCCATACTCGTGCACGTGGATTCTGATACCGTTGAAGTTATCGTACAAAACATTCTCCGTAATGCCGTTGGCGGCGAGGTATTCATCGATGAGTTTTACTTCTTCATTCAGCTGTGTATTCTTGCCGTCATCACTCAGGCACGCGCCCAGCGACAAGGCCATTACGGCGTAAAGTATAATCTGTCCTGCTTTCATGTCTGTATTGCTAAAGTGGTTAAGCCGTTGTTTTCATCAGCCCACTTTCAAGCGGGCGTTACTTTATATCTACCATCTTAAGGTCGAATACCAGCACGCTGTTGGCCTTTATTCCGTTGAAGGACTGCGGACCATACGCCAGTCCGGAAGGGATGTAAAATGTTCCTTCCGCGCCCTCGTTAAGTTGCTTAAGGGCCTGGTGCCATCCCTGGATCACTGAACTCTGGTCAATGACAACTTCATACGGCTGGTAACCGTTCTGCGCATCCCGGCGGGCGTCGAAAAGACCCTTCTCTTCGGCGGTCGCCTTATCTGACGTGTCGAAATAGGTGCCATCAAGTAAGTAACCGGCGTAGTCGACCATTACCGCCTGGCCCGCCTGTGCCAGCGGCCCGGTTCCTTGCTTGTGGATTACATACCGTATTCCTGAGGGCAGCTTTTCCGCGACAATATTTCGTTCGCTGAGGAACGAGTCGATCGCGACCGTATCCTTACCGAGTTGCTCGGTTGCGTTCCGGTTCATAAAATCGTAATACTCTTCCTCAATGCGCGTCTGGAATTCAGCAAAATCTTCCTGTGCCACAATTTCGCGTACGGAAATGGCATACGTTACGATGAGCGCCGAGTCCAGATCCGGGGGTACCGGTTGTTTGGCAAAATCGCGGAACAACTCGGCAAGGGTGAGGCTGAAGGTCGCGCTGTCGCCTTTCGAGAGCATCCGAAGCATTTGCGTGATGCCGTCTTCATGGGCGATGGCGCTGCTGTCCTGGATCCGGGAAAATTCCGGGTACCCGCGCTCATAAGTATCTATCCAGATCGAATCCTCCGAATCGGTCACCCTGAAATTGAATACCACGTATTGCGCGGGTCGCGCGACTTCCCCTGTCCCTTCTTTCACCACCGTAAATTTGAACCCACTGGGGGTTTCCCGTATTGCCGACTGGGAGCAGGCTGCTAGCAAGGCTATCCCTGCCGCCAGTATCAATGAGATTCTCATGCTTTGTTTTGTTTAGACTCCTGATTTGTTGGTAAGGTTGTAATGGAGCCCTCATTGCGCAATAAATCGCGGTACGAGGGCAGTATGGAGAGGAATTTGGCAAGTGTGTCGTCAAGGGAAAGCGAGGATTGCCCCCCTGCCGCATTTTTGTGTCCCCCTCCTTCGAAATGCTGCCGCGCCAGGTCGTTGACGGAAAAGTCGCCGATCGATCGGAATGACAGCTTAACACTACCGTCCTTTCGCTCATAAATGAGGACGGATAGGATAACATCTTTAATGGATAATCCGTAGTTGACCAGGCCTTCCGTGTCGCCGGTCTGGGACTCATGTTGCCTGAGCTCGTCGCGGCTGAGCGTAATGTACGCGGTCTTCAACTCAGGAATGACCTGCAACTTTTGAGATAACACATATCCCATGAGCCGCAAGCGCCCCAGCGTATTATTGTCGTAGATGAGTTTTGATACCCGGTGGGGATTTGCACCCCGCTTGACGAGCGCAGCGGCGGTGACAAATACCTCATGCGTGGTATTGTTGTGGCGGAAACTGCCTGTGTCGGTCATTAATCCCGCGTATAGGCAATCCGCGATACAGCAGTCTATCTTGTCTTCGCCGCCGAGTTCGACAATCAACCGGTATACCAGTTCTGCCGTAGACGCGGCGGTTGCATCCCACTCCTCGAAGTCCGCAAAACGCTCAGGCTCCAGGTGATGGTCGACAAGTACCGTTTTCGCTGATGACTGCCGCACCAGTTCCCCGAGTTCATTGATTCTTGAGAGGCTTGAAAAATCGAGGCAAAAGACCAGGTCGGCCTCAGCGATCGCGCGCGTCGGCACGCCGGGCCGGTTGGCCTGATATACGATAACGTCGTCGTTTCCGGGCATCCAATTCAAAAAGGAGGGATAGTCGCTGGGAGATATCACGGTGACCGTGTGATTCCCCTTTCTCAACCACGCGGCCAACGCCAGGGAAGAGCCCAGGGCGTCCGCATCGGGTTTGTAGTGCATCAAGACCACCACCTTTCGGGGCTGCTCAAGGAAATCCTTTAATTCTAGTGCATTTTGCATGCTTACCGAAAAACCAAAGGGCAAAAATGCTAAAAATTTTCCGTTCGTAGTGTCAAACCCGCAAACCGGGGCGACAGCTGACCGCAGACTGAAGGAATTTTTTCTATTTTTGCGCCCGTATTTGCGAAAACAAACAATTAACGACAGAATGGCAGGAAACCGGACGTTTACTATGATTAAGCCCGATGCAGTTGGCGCAGGCCACACCGGGGCTATCATCAAGATGATCGAAGAAGCAGGATTCAGGATTGTTGCGCTCAAGAAAACCATACTAAGCGCGGAACGCGCCGGTCAGTTCTACGCCGTCCACAAAGAAAGGCCGTTTTACGGCGATCTGGTGAAGTATATGTCCTCAGGAGCCATTGTGCCCATGATACTGGAGAAGGATAATGCCGTGGAAGATTTCAGAAACCTCATTGGCGCTACCGATCCCAAAAAGGCAGCGGCCGGCACCATCCGCGCACTGTTCGCCACATCAATAGAAGCCAACGCCATCCACGGCTCCGATAGCGACGAAAATGCCTCGATTGAGAGTGACTTTTTCTTCTCGGAATTGGAGCGCTTTTGAGGTGTACCGGCTTTTGATCCGCCGGCCACACCAACATTCATAATCACGTTGGGCAGCCGGGCAGGCACCTCAACACATCCTTATAGCCCCAACACTTCCCTCCGCGTCCATACTTCGTCCAGGGGTTCGCCGCGGCTGCTACGGCCTTTATGTCGCCATTCGCCATCTTCCAGGCTGAACTCGAATTGGAGGCTGGCGCCCACACGCGACTTATCGCGTGAAAAGAACTCGATCGTTTCCGTATACTTGCCGTTCTCGGTGGTATATGTGCCGCCCCCTGTTCCGAAGAATTCTTTGGTTTCTGTGTTGTAGGCGATCCATTGGAAACGTGTGCCTGACAAGATTTTCATCGTCTTCCGAACGCCCGGTGTGCGCCGTTGCAATTCACCATCCTGGTACCGGCCGGTAAACAACCAGGCGCCCGCCAGCTGCCCGGGTGTTCCATCGTCCAGGCGTTTCCACATCTCCTTTGCGCTGCCGGATTTCAGTGAAAAAGCGTCATCACCGGCTTCAAGGGGGAACCGCTCTTCTTTGCCGACGAGGTCCGGGTTCGCAGTGTGGTATTCATACAACTGAACGATGTTGGTTCCCTCTATCCTCCAGGAGCCACCCGCCGTGCTGATGAACTCACCATCGGCCTTGCGGTATGTTGCGATGGTAAAATACTTCTCGGTAAATATGCGCGTCATGCGCTGATCGCCCGAATCGTGCTGCCATCCGCCCATGAGCGAACGGGCCGCGGGATCAGCGGTTCGGAATGAAATCAACACTACGGCAATGCCGATAAGAACCGGTGCGAACGCCCTGTACCCGACAAAGTCATTCGCAAGTCGCACTATTGCATTCATACACCTAAGGTACGAAACGGACGCCACTTCAGACAGGTACTTTATGTGGAGAGGTTAACTCCAGAGTGCGGAAGGATACACACCCTTTTCGACCAACCCTTTGATGCGCGATGACACCATCTCTTTGTCTTCCTGGTAGGTTACGCCAAACCAGGTGTCGCCTCCGGAAATGATCCGTACTTTTCCGCGACCTTCTTTTACCATGCGATTCACAAACAGCGGAATGAAATACTCGGCCTTCGGCTCTTTGTGTTTTTCTTTGAGGAAGTCGACAAACATTTCACCGGCGATTGGGAAAATCGAGGGATAAAATCCCCAGAAGTTCATAGACGTGGGCGTCTCAGGATCCATAATGATGTCACCGCTCGGTTCACGCGCTATGATCTTACCGTTCTCTTTCACAATCTTGGTGCGTTCCACTACGGATTTCAGGTAACCCTCGGCATCCCGCTCACCACAGCCGCGCGACACGCTGCCGTGGTCCGACAGGACATCTTTCAGTGTATAACCGACGAGCGCATGTGCGCCTTCCGTGTCTTCTGCGAAGTGCTTCGCTACGGCGCTAAAAGCTTCTCTCCCGTAGAAGTCGTCAGCGTTAATCACCGCAAAGGGTTCCGCGATCACATCCTGTGCGCACAGCATGGCGTGCCCGGTACCCCAGGGTTTCTGACGTTCCGGATTCCGGAATTCCGGAGGTGTGATCTTGTCAAGCGATTGAATAACAAAATCAACTTCGACACGACCTTGCAGGCGCGGGAGAAACATTTCTTTTACCGCTTCCTGTATTTCATCCCGTACGATGAACACGACCTTGGTGAACCCCGCCCTGATCGCATCGTAAAGTGAGTAATCCATGATGGTTTCGCCGTTCGGCCCAAAGCCGTCGATCTGTTTGATGCCGCCGTAACGGCTACCTATCCCCGCGGCGAGTACGAGCAGAGTTAACTTTTTTTGCGTGCTTTTTGGTGTGTCCATAGGGTTTTCGTTTTTTTCTAATCAGTATGCAAATTCCGGCTTTCGTTAATATACCCTCAAAATTATAGCTTTAACCGGGATTTGCTTAATTATCCAGGTGCATGACCCAAATAAAACCTAACCGTAATCTACATGACTGACCAGAAGAAGCAGTACGTCCTTTCGATGACCATCATCGGGGCTTTGTTTTTCGTGTTTGGGTTTGTTACATGGGTCAATGGTACACTCATCCCCTATCTTAAAATCGCCTGTGAACTGGAGAGTGAGTTGCAGTCGTACCTGGTGGCGACGGCATTCTTCATTGCCTATACCGTTATGGCGCTGCCGTCGTCGGTAGTACTTCGTGCGACAGGCTACAAAAAGGGGATGGCGTTAGGACTGCTCGTTATGGCTGTGGGGGCACTTGTATTTGTACCGGCCGCCAACGCGAGAAGCTATAACATGTTCCTGTTTGGATTGTTTATCATAGGCACCGGCCTCGCACTTCTTCAGACGGCATCCAATCCATACGTATCCATTATCGGCCCCATTGAAAGTGCGGCGACACGGATTAGCATTATGGGGATCTGTAACAAGGTGGCTGGTATTCTTGCCGGGCTGATCTTTGGTTATATCGCACTCAAGGATGCAGACGCGCTCGAGGCGAGTCTTGCAACCATGGACGCTGCCGCGAGGGCCGCCACCCTGGACGAACTGGCCAGCAGGGTAGTGGTGCCGTATATTATTATCGCGGGCGTACTCGTGCTGTTGGCCGTGGCCGTTGTACTGTCTTCACTCCCTGACATCAACGATGAAGGTGATGATGGCGGGACTGTCGCTACCGCAGGGAGCAAAAAGAGCATCTTCGATTTTCCTCACCTGTTCCTCGGCGTACTCGCCTTGTTTTTGTACGTGGGCGTCGAGGTTATGGCGGGTGATACGATTATCAGCTACGGCAAGTCGCTCGGAATAGAACTTTCCATCGCCCGTTACTTTACGCAGGCGACACTTGCGTTCATGTTGATCGGATATGTCATCGGCATTTTTACTATTCCCAAATACATTTCGCAGCAGGCGGCCCTCCGGGTATGTGCCGTGCTGGGTGTCATCTTTACGGTACTCGCACTGGTCACCGACCGATATGCATCTGTTGCGTTCATCGCCTTGCTGGGACTTGCGAATTCGCTCATGTGGCCCGCCATTTTCCCCTTAGCGATTAGTGGGTTGGGGCGCTTTACCAAAATCGGATCGGCATTGCTGATCATGGCCATAGCAGGCGGAGCGCTGTTACCGCTGTTGTACGGCTGGCTGTTGGATCAGCCGGGCTGGAACTCTAAAAGCGCCTATGTAATTATGGTTCCGTGTTATCTGTACATTCTGTATTTCGCAGCGAAAGGATACAGAGCGGGCAAGGCGTAAAACGAGACGCTGTCAGCTGCCCGCCGTTGCGTAGCGCTTGTATTCCCTTGACCAGTTATACCATCCGTATGCGGCGATGAGCGTGTATACGAAATACTGTACGCCGACGAACTTAATGCCTTTCATAAAGTAGATGTATGTTGCCGTGAGGTCGACGATGATCCAAATGATCCACACTTCAATTTTCTTTTGAATGGCAGCATACGTTACGGTGATGCTCGTAACCGTGACGAATGAGTCGAGAAACGGAAACGCACTGGGCTCGGAGAACAACGTGGGAAACAATTCGTGGAGATTGCTTGCGAACGTGCCCATGACAAAAGTCCCGACCGCGGCAATGGCCGCAAGAATGGCCAGCTGAGAGAGGCCCATATGACTCACCCTGAGTTCCTGCTTACGATCTTCTTCACCGGGTTTTGGATGGGACCAGCGCCACCAACCGATGATGTTGGTCACAGTAAAAAAGCTGTAGAGGAACATGTCGGGGTACAACTGCACCTGGTAAAACAGCGCGATGAACAGAATGTTGTTTATGATCCCGACCGGCCAGTTGAGAATGTGTGCCCGCGCGGAGAGCACGACGAAAACGAATCCGGTCATCGTTCCGAAGAATTCCAGGTAGCTCATCCGGTAGCCCCAGATTTCAAAGAAGATGGAGTCGATGTCGAAGAATTCCAAAAGTAATAGCTAAAGGATGTTGGGAATTCTATAGCGCCGGTGTCCTCCCGCCGTCGACAGGTAGATTGATCCCATTGATATACGATGCGGCCGGCGAAGCCAGGAATGCTGCAGCGGCAGCGATTTCACTAGGGTCGCCAATTCTTCCGACAGGGATATCGCTGATCATCTCATCCAAAATCTCCTGCTCGGTTTTGCCAGATTCCTTCGCCCGCTTCTGAACGAGGTCTCTCATGCGGCCTGTCTCAAATGATCCGGGTAAAAGGTTGTTGACCGTGATACCATATGGCCCAAGTTCGGAGGCCAGCGTCTTGGCCCAGTTTGCAACGGCGCCACGCACAGTGTTGGAGACACCGAGTCCGCGAATGGGAACCTTGACCGACGTGGAAATGACGTTAATGATGCGCCCGTAGCGTGCACGCTTCATCCCTTCAAGGCAGGCCTGCACGAGAATCTGATTGCAGATAAGATGTTGCGTGTACGCTTTCGCGAATTCATCCGGTGCCGCATCGATGGCCCTCCCACCCGGTGGACCGCCGGTATTGTTCACGAGTATGTGAACATCATTGTTCCCGGCATATTCCCGGATCACCTCCCGCACCGTTTCCGGCATGGAAAAATCGGCAACCAAATACTGATGATCTTGTGAAGCATCACGCGGCAATTCCTTCAGCACCGACTGCAGGCTTTCTTCGTTCCGCGCAAACAGGGTGACTGCTGCACCCAGCGACGCAATCTCCAGTGCGATGGCCTTTCCGATCCCCTGTGTGCTGCCGCATACAATCGCCCGCCTTCCCGACAGATTCAGATCCATGATCAAGGGTGTTTGGTGAAGGGCAAATATAGCTAAACCCGGAGTCAATGCCCCTCGTCATGCTCACACCGACGCTCTCAATTTCCTGCTACAGGGAAGCCGGAGATGTGCGCCGCATACATGTCATACCGATTCAGCACGTCACGAACGTAGTTGACGGTTTCCGTGCACTTGCAGTATCCGAGTTTGACGACGGGGTCGTTGAAGTATTCGGGTTGCGACTTTCGCGTCAACATCTCTTCAACATTGTAGTCCCAGGTGAGTGTATCCTTCCCGAAGCGTGCGGCAAGGTTACGCGCGTCAAGGATGTGACCCAGTCCTGCATTGTAGGAAGCGAGGACGAACTTTTGTTTTTGCAATGTATCGGGAATGCGTTTAGCCCAATAGTCATCCAGGTACTTCAGATACTTTACGCCGGCGCGAAGATTTTGTATCGGATCGTTCACGTCAGCGGCGCCGAAACGTTCTGCCGTAGCCGGCATTAGCTGCATGAGCCCGCGGGCTCCTGCCCAGGATTCCTCGACTTCACCAAACCGCGACTCCTGGTAGACGACGGCAGCCAGCAAGCGCCAGTCCCATCCCAGCAATTCCGCGCCTTCACGGATATGATCATCGTAGGGCGACAGCTTGTTGCCACCCAACGAGGAGTAGGCGCTGTTCTTGCGAATGCGCGATGTGTTAGGGCTTTTGTAATAGCGATTGAAGATCACCATGAAGGTGGGCTCCTTTTTGATCTGGTCCATCCAGGCGTTGAACGCATCGGCCAGCTGTGGTGAATTGACGCGCATACCCCACGCGATCTGCTGAGGAAGGCTGAGAATAGTGTTGACATCGATGTCGGGATAGTACGCGGCGTTCACTGCAGCGAAGGCGTGGTTCGCGACTGTATATTCAATTTCGCCCCGCGCAACCCTGCGTATCAGTTCCTCGCTTTCCGCATCGGCGGAGTCGACTTTAATAATAATGTCACCTCCAATCTCTTCAGAGAGATTTTCAAGCCGGTGAAGAAATGTAGAGTTCCTGGGCACATGCACCTCTCGCCCGATGAGGTCAACAGGGTTCCGGATCAGGGCTTGTTCGATCTGGTCGGCGGTGAGGCGCCTCCAGCCCTCCGGCTTTCGCTGAACAAGTACCTGGTACGAATTGAAATGCGGTCGCGTAAAGGAAACGAATTGTTTGCGTTGTTTGGTGATGGTCATCGGATAAGCCAGGATGTCGCCCTCGCCCTCGTTAAGCTTTTCAATAGCCGTCCCGAGGGTTTTCGTTACATTGATCTTCAGGTCGACTTGCAGGTGGTCGGCAAAAAGCTTGAGCAGCTCATAGTCGTAGCCCATGGGCTCACCTTTGTAGATGAAATAGCTTATGGAATTATTGTCGATCAGCGCGCTGATATAGCCGCGGCGGAGAATGCTGTCAAGGTCTACCGATACCGGGTCAGGGGGATCAACGGTGGTGTCGAAGGCTGCCTGCCGACAGGCCGAAAAATGCCAAAACGCGATCAAAACCAATAAAACCTGACGCACTCCTACCGGCATAAGTCAATCAAATTAGCGAAAAAACGCTAAACAAAAAAGGGGCCGGATTGGCCGGCCCCTGTCATTTTGTGTGGTTATTTTTTCCCTTAGAATCGTACGCGCAAACCGGCATTCCAGGTGCGCCCGAACCCGTAATATACCCGGTTATGCACACTGCCATTCTTCGATCCGGGAATAAGGGCGTCTTCATCATCGGAAGGATCAAACAGGATGTTTGATTCCGACTCGGCGATATAGGTTTCATCAAACGCGTTATTGACATTCAGCCGGGCCGTGACATCGAGGTTCGCCAGCCTGAAACTGTAGGCGACGCCCAGGTCGACGACACTGTAGGAAGGCAGCTTCCACGCCTGATGGTTTTCTTCCAGGTACGATTCCACCTCATCCGCCAGGTCAAAGTTCGCATACAGGTTGTCCGCGAAGTAGTACGTGCCATACAGGTTCACCCCATTCGTGATCTCGTAGTCGACACCCAAACTAAAAACAGTCTGGGCAGCATCAGGTACTTTTACGTCCTTCATTCTCAGCGTGAGTTGTTCGGCGTGGTTCGATAACGAAAGATCCTCCGGTGTCCACACGGCATTAAAGTCGTCCTGGTATCTCCAGTTTGCCAGCGTAACCATTCCGGTGATGCGGAGTTGATTGACCGGGCTGGCGACGAAGTCGATCTCAATGCCCTGGTGAAGCTGTGATACATCCGTGAAGTTTACATTGCCATCCGTTTGTGTGGGCGTCCCGTTGATGTCAATTTCACGACGCAGGCTTTGCGAGATCTGACGATTGCCCCATTGCGTGTTGTACAGGTTTACGTTTGCACTGAAATATTGACTGCGATAACCATAGCCCACTTCGATGGCACTGACGCGCTGATTGCCCGCATCCGGATTGACGTCGTTGCGGAAGTTGATGAACACGTTATCAAAAATCGGCTGGCGGGAGAAGTATCCGCCATTGATGAAGACGTTGTGGTTGCCGTCGATGTTGTAGTTAAGTCCGGCTTTAACCGTCCCACCGAGAAAGTTTTCCCAATCCGATGCCTGTTCGGGGTCATCATCTTCGTAGATGAAGTAGTCAATGCGTTTGAATCCCTGGTTCGACCCGGAGAAGGAAACAAAAGCGGACAGCGGACCGTCAGCGTATTCCACCTGTCCGAACAAGCCTATCCAGTTTACGAGACCATCGTTGTTGTAATCGATTTCATTTCCGGAAGCGCGCCCTTCATCCGTCACGTATTTTTCCGGTTCGTTAATATCCCTGGCATCAAAGAAGGCATCGAGGCCGAGCAGGTCTTCGACGCGCCGATAATGAAGTCCCTTGTAGTATCGCGCGTCGATTCCGCCCGTCAGCGTGATACGGTCACTCGCACGATGGGTGAGGTTGGAGAGGATGCCGTACCAGTTGTGCTCGTTCATCGAAGAACGCAGGATCATTCCATTGCGTGATGCTTCTGCGACATTTTGTCCCGCGAACGGGCCGTTGTATGCAGGATCTTCTACGGTTACACCCGGCCCGGACCACGGAATCCGGTCGGCACCGAAATCGGCCACGGTACTCCCCTGGTTCCAGCCCGCGATGTCATTCCAACGTACGCCATCCGGACCGCGGAATTTCGAATCGGTTCGGAAAGCTCCGTTGATCCTTCCAAGATCACCCGTGCCCCCGCCTCGTCCGATAGACGCATAAACAGAGGTGGACAACTCAGTCTTTTCGGATATTGTCCAATAGTGGTTCAGGAATGCTTTCGGCTTATGATAAAAGTTTTTCCGCCAGGAGAACAAGTTGTCTTTGAAATCACTGCCGCTGTAGTATCCCCATTGTGGATTGTAGCGCAAGCCTGTTTGCTGAAGCGTGGCGTACGTGACGCCGTCGAACGATCCGTATTCGCGTTGGAAGTGCCACTGCGGGGCGCCCACCAGGGTGAAGTGAAGCGCATGCCGGTTGTTGAATTCGCGTGCCAGCGAAGCGAAGTATGAGTATGCCCGGAATAACGTGCCATCTGCGTAACCGTCACCACGGGTGTGTGATGCCATCACAGAAAACGCCCATCCCTTTTCAGAGAGCCCGGTGGAGTAAGACGCACTGTACTTTTGAAATCCGTCGTTGCCGAACGTGAGTGAAGCAACGCCGCCTCGTTTCATTTGCGCTGCGTTGGTTACAATATTGATGGAACCGCCTACTGAAGCGACGGCAAGCTTGGAAGCGCCCAGGCCGCGCTGGACCTGGATGGAGCTGGAGACATCTGTCAACCCGGCCCAATTCGACCAGTAGACCCAACCGTTTTCCATATCGTTGACGGGGATGCCGTTGATCATCACGGCCGTGTTACGCTGATCGAAACCCCGCACATTGATCCGCGAGTCGCCGAACCCTCCGCCTTCCTTCGTGACGTAAACGGACGGGGTAGTCTTCAGTATTTCCGGAAACTCCTGGTTGCCGACTTTTGCTTCAATTTCCGCTCCCTTTATCGTCGAAACAGCAACGGGCGTCTTCCTGTCGATAGCCACAGAAGCGATCACGCTGATTTCTTCGAGACCGATGGCCTGACTTTCGAGAAGCACCCTGCCCAGATCGTGGGTGGTGCCTGCCTGGATACGTACCGGGATCTCCCGGGATGCGTACCCGATAAACGAGATCGCGATTACGTGGTTACCCGTGGGCAGCCCGCCGAGTTCGAATGTACCATCCGCTGCGGAGATCGTACCCATAGCCGTACCCTTCAGAAGGATGTTAGCTCCTACAACTCCCTCATTCGTCTCCTGCTCCCACACGATGCCCTTCACCGAGCCGGTCTGGGCGCTGACCGAACCGGCCGCGGACAGCATGATCGCGACCAGCATGATTTTGGGCAGTAGATCTTTGCTCATATAAGTGTATTTAGGTTAATGCAACCGGTGGTGGGCGGCTTCTAGTCAAAGGTAACAGCATTTCGCTGCACAACCAGCGGCCCTTAAAGGAGTTTACAATAAGTTAATGCGGGGACAGATCGTTGGGAACGATCCCAAAGGAGCGCAAACGAATGCGGCGAGGATCAGTGAGGTATAATGCCCAGAGAGACAATCCATGCCGTGATGAGCTGCGACTCTTCCTGAGTTACGGCGGCATCACCATGCATCCAGAGGTAGGACTGAAGGGGCATAGTTCCTTCGTCCAGGACTTCTATGATTTCCTCGAGTTTATGGTCCGCCCGCTCCTTAGCGTACGTGCCAAACGTCGAAAAATTAAGTTCTTCCTTGCCTTCGTTGATGTGAGATGCCATCCACCATCCAATGGGCTGGATGTTGGTATACCAGGGATATACGGTATTGTTACTATGGCAGTCGTAACACTTTTGCTTGAGTACGTCATGGACGCCGTCGGGCAGCGCATACACGTTGCTGATGTCTGTGGCCGGCTGCGGATCGTTGTCAGTATTCTTGCCGGGTCGTACAAACTGAATGATGATCAGTACTGCGAGTAAGCTGAAGCCAATCTTCTTTAGCATGCAGGAAAGGTTTTCGGAAAAAGTTGACCAATAATAGGGATTCGGCGTCAGATACTAAACACCAATTTTGCGGAAAATTTTCTGGGCTACCAGTTCGGGTGTGAGGCGGTAAAGGCAGGCGAAATCGCCGCGCAAACAGGTTTCTTTTCCATAAACGGAGCAAGGCCGGCAGGGCAACTCCGCGCGGTCTATTTGGAGGATTGCCGTGTCATCATATCGGTACGGTCCAAAGCCGGTATAAGGGTGTGTTCCTCCCCACAATGAAATCAGTGGCGTGCCCGCCAGGGCTGCAAGGTGCATGTTGGAAGAGTCGACACACACCATCACGTCGAGTAACGTCATCAACGCAATCTCCTGTCGCAGATCAAGTACGCCCGCAACGACCGTACACTGATTCGGGTATGCATCTCTCACGGTTTCGAAAAACTGAACTTCTTCATAGCCGCCCCCGAAAAGAAAAAAATGGAATCCGGTCCGCTTTTGCATGAGATCTATGAGACGGTTGACGTAATCTCCGGGCCAAATTTTCGTGCGGTGGTTCGCAAACGGTGCGATTCCAATCCATTTGTGCAAACCGGGCGTGAGGCCTTTCCCTATCAGCCACTGGCGCACATCGGCGACCGCGTTTTCGTCAGGGGTCAGGTACGGTCCCGGCAGCATATCAAAGTGAAATCCATACCGGGTGAACGCCTCGCGATATCGGTCTACGGTATGCGGCAAGGGGCGCACGACTTTTCTTCGTGGGCGTACGAGTTCCTTCTTCTGGCGCCGTCCTTTTCTGAACACCACAACACGCCAGCCCGAAACACGGAGGATAGTTCGCAGGATCATGGTCCTCAAATGATCGTGGAGGTCGAAGGTGGCTTCAAAAGGGCCGAGGCGGGACAGCATTTTCGCGAGCGCATACATGCCGCGCAGGCCGCGATATGATTTGTCGACATCCACACCGACCACATCCAGCCGGGGAATTCCGCCGAAGAAGGGCGCAAACCGCGGACGGGTTACAACGGTGATCGAAACATCAGGATAGGCATGGAGGAGCGATTTTAGCACGGGAACGAGAAGGACTACATCGCCCATGGCAGAAAAACGAATGACCAGCAGCTTGCGCGTAGCCATCACCGCTTAGTGCTCTTCCCGTAGAGGACCGGATTCAGTGCGGCATCGTTGTACATTTTCATTTGGCGGTACACTTTGAAACGCCGCACACCGTTCGCGATATCTTCAACGAGTTCGTCAAAAGCCCGCCGCATGTCTTCCTTCTGCTCCATGAGTACGTTCAGCTTTGCCGCGCACTGTTGTCTATGTTGCTCGTCGACGTCTGTTCGGCGCACTTGTTCGTCCATGTGATAAATTTTGAGGACCAGGATACTCATGCGGTCCAGTAACCAGGCGGGCGTTTCTGAATTGATTCTTGCGCCCGGCGTCGGGGTAACGCCGGCGAATTCCTGCACGAAGTAATCATCGATGCGTTCAACCATGTCTGTGCGCTTCTGGTTGGATGCATCGATCCGGCGTTTTAATTGCATGCCCTCAGCAGGGTCGATGTCAGGATTGCGGATCAGATCCTCGAGATGCCATTGAACGGTATCAATCCAGTTCTTGGCGTACAGTATGTGCTCAAGACTGTCAGGAGGGTAAGGGTTTTGAATTGCCGCATCGATATCGTCGGTACGATGGTAGTCGTCCACCGATCTTTGAAATACAGCATAACATGCGTCGGCCTGTAACATAGCCGCGAATTTACTGAAATTGCAGTTCGGCAAGAACGGTTTTGCCAGCTATGGTTTTATCACCTACCGCAACGCGGATGTCTGCATCCGTGGGCAGGAAGACATCTACGCGCGACCCGAACTTGATAAAACCGAATTCCTGCCCCTGATTCACCGGTTGGCCCTCTTTTACGTAACAACGGATTCTGCGGGCCACCGCGCCGGCAATCTGTCGAACCAGGATCTCAAGGCCGCTGGCGGTACGAACGGCTACCGTAGTACGCTCGTTTTCGGTACTCGACTTGGGATGCCACGCCACGAGGTATTTGCCCGGATGGTAACGGTAGAAACTGACCACGCCGCCAACCGGCATGCGGTTGACATGCACATTTATGGGGGACATGAATATCGACACCAGCGTTCGCCGTTCTTTGAGGTATTCCGTTTCTTCGGTTTGCTCGATGGCGACCACACGGCCGTCTGCCGGCGCCAAAACCTGCTTTTCGTCGGTTTGAACGTCTACCCTGGGATTGCGAAAAAATTGAAGTACGGCCAGATACAGGACGATACTGACACCGATCGCTATCTGTTGAAGGAGGGCCTTATCCGGAAACAAGTAAGCCAGCAGTGCATTGATGGCGAACAAGGCTATCAATAAACCAAATAACAGGACACGGCCCTCTTTGTGTATGGTCATGAATTGTGTTTAGAATCCGCCGCGGTACTTGTACGTCTTTGCCACCTTGTCGATGGCGACCATGTACGCAGCAATGCGCATCGGAACTTTATATTCGTTCGCAACCCTAAATACGGTGTTAAACGCATCCTTCATAATGCGATCGGACCGCCTGTTCACACGATCGGCAGGCCACTTATATCCCAGGCGGTTTTGTATCCACTCAAAATAGGATACTGTAACGCCACCCCCGTTTGCCAGGATGTCGGGCACTACCATAATGCCCTTTTCACTGATAATGCTGTCGGCACTTGAAGATGTCGGTCCGTTAGCGCCCTCCACAATAAGTCTGGCCTGGATAGACGGCGCGTTGGAGCTGTGTATAACGTCTTCAGTTGCGGCGGGTACCAGGAGGTCTACGGGCAACTGCAGGAGTTCTTCATTGGTGATGTGCGTGGCCTCCGGATATCCCTGAAGGGAACCGTTGTTGGCATCGCGATATTGAACGGCTTTTTCCGGGTCGATACCCTTCTCGGAATAATATCCGCCCGAAAGATCGCTGATGGCCTGTACGGTGAGGCCGCGTTCGTGGAGGAGTCGCGCGGCCCAGCTGCCGACATTGCCGAATCCCTGCACTGCACACGTTGCTTTGAAAGGGTTGATCTTCAGCTTCTCCATGGCCGACATGGCAGCCACCATCACGCCGCGACCCGTGGCCTCCGTTCTTCCGAGCGATCCGCCCAGGACGATAGGCTTGCCTGTTACGACCGCGTTTACCGTCATGCCCCGCATTTTGGAGTACTCATCCATCAGCCAGGCCATTTCGCGCGGCCCTGTACCCATGTCCGGGGCGGGGATGTCCTGATCCGGTCCGAACACGTGGAACATCGCGCTGGTATATGCGCGCGTGAGCCGTTCGATTTCTCCCGACGACATCTCACGCGGATTGCATGAAATCCCGCCTTTTGCGCCCCCATACGGAATATCCGCTACCGCACATTTCCATGTCATCCAGGCAGCCAGCGCCTTGACTTCGTCGAGGTTTACCCGGGTGTCGTAGCGTATGCCACCCTTGGAGGGACCAAGGATGTTGGAGTGTATTACCCGGTATCCTTCGAAGACCCGGATGCTTCCGTCATCCATGGTTACCGGCAGTGATACTATTACCTGGCGGGAGGGAGATTTGAGCACGTTGTAAATTTCGTCCTCGAGTCCCAGGATCTGAGAGGCGACATGAAACCTGGACATCATTGCCTCGAAAGGATTTTCCCGGTCCTTTAAGGGCGCGGGTTCGATATAGGCCATATCTAAAACTTGACGGTCATTGAATCGCCATTTATTTTTTTGGCGTTAAAACGGTTGCAAAGATAACTTAATTTCTAATCAAGCGTCGGTTTTCCGCAATACGCGATACTTCTTCACTTTAATGCGTTTCTAGCAAATCAAATTTCTCTTTCTTCACTTTTTCGAAATATTCTATTGATATCGTTGATTATCCTCTGTCGGTAATGCGCTGAATAACGTGGGTTTTTTATTGAAATCTAGTGACCAGGTCGGAGCGATCCGGGGCTTTTTTTGTTGCGGAAGGGTCGCGTTGCGGCGACGGGTTTTAATCACATAAAACACATAGAGCAAATAGAACACATAGGACCACCGCACATTGAGACAGTTGGTACGCTTTTCCAGAGATCACGTTGCGTTGGACACAAACAATTCCAGATACGCGAGAATGAAAGGACTGGAAAGAAGGAGGCCGTCAAAACGATCGAGAAACCCACCATGTCCTGGCAACGAAGCGCCGGAATCTTTGATTTCCATACTGCGCTTTAACAATGATTCGATAAGGTCGCCAAACGTGCCACCTACGATGATGATAACACTGATGATAACCCACTGCATACGGTCAAGCACTGGAAAGTAGGCGGCAAGGGCAAACGCAAATGCCAGTGCAAGCAAAGCACCTCCGAAGAACCCTTCCCACGACTTCTTCGGCGAAATGCGTTCGAATAATTTGTTCTTGCCCAGAAACGTGCCGGCAAAATATGCACCGGTATCGCTGGCCCAAAGGATCAGTAGACATCCCAGTATAATTTCATACCGATACGTTTCCTGATTGAATGCGATGGCGCTCATCAGGGAAAAAGGTACCGAAACGTAAAAGATACCCAGGAAAGTGTAAGCGATGTTGGTAAACGGTTTCCGCTCGAATTTCTTATACAACTTGATCATGTACACGATCGAAACAAGGGGAAACAACAGCGAATAAAAGCTGGCCTCAAGCCGACCGCTTTCAATAAAAAAGGTAACGCTGAAAATGGCGATACCACAGAACGTCCCGTACGATTTCAAGGGCAGCAGGCCGTCAAGTCCCGCCAGCCTGTAAAATTCGCGGAGGGAGAGGACGCATATAATCAGAAAAACGGCGAAGAAAGTCCACTCGCTGTACACTACACCGGCTACCACAAGTGCCGCCCCGATTAAACCGGTGACGACTCGCTGAGCCAGATTGCTGTACTTTCGTTGCTGCGCGTTGCTATCGGGTTGCCGTCTTCTGCTGGCGGTCATAAAATCCTTTGAAATATATCAGGAGGAACGCGGTCGCACCCGCGCCCGTTAGCACTAACGGCCAGGGTGCAGCCTCGGGACTTTCAAGTGAAATTTCCGTCGCCCCCGACTGATAAAAATACAAGCTCAATACCGCCAGTGCATTGTTCACAAAGTGGGCAAAAATGGGAACGAGCAGACTGCGCGACCAGACATAAAGGTACCCGAAAAGGGCGCCGAGAAGAAGCCGCGGTACGAAGCCGAAGAACTGAATGTGAAAAGCGCTGAACAGGAATGCCGCCAACCAGATGGCCACGTGTACGTTGCCGGTCAGGCCTTTAAGCTCGTTTTGAAACAAACCCCGAAAAACGAATTCTTCGCCGATGGCGGGAATGACGGCAATTACAACCAATGCGATCAGGAGGTCGGCGGGCGACGTGAACGTCGTCATAAACGCGGTCAGTTCGGCGCGCTGTTCTTCATTGGCACGCGCCCAGTCTTCAAAACCTTTCAAAAAGGACGGAAAATGCCAACCGGCATTCCACTCGACAAACCACGAGTTCACGGCCATGAAGGCCAGCACGATGAACGGAATCAGAAGGAAGGGCTGCCATTGAAAATCATTAATGGCGAACAGCCGCATTGGCCGGCGACGCGACACGTGGAGCAGCACGATCGGTGTTACGACCAGCCCTACCAATGTCGCGGAAGCCTGGAGAATGTACATAGGCACCTTAATGCCGGGATTGTCGAGCGGATTCTGCAGGGCCTCGACAAGCTGGATCATCGAGCCGTCATAGAACGGCAGGGCGCACAAAAAGCCTACGAGTGGCCCCACGACCACGAACCCGATACAAATGCCGGCAAGCAACAAAAGCAACGTCAGAAATGAATGTCGTCCGGACCCCTCGGTTTCTAACATGCCGGGATTGCTTAAATTTGCGAACATTCAACAAATATGGTGAAAATCGGCAATATTGAACTTGGGGACTTTCCCTTGCTGCTCGCTCCCATGGAGGATGTGAGCGATCCGCCCTTTCGTGCGGTGTGCAAGGCCCAGGGTGCCGATCTGATGTACACCGAGTTTATCTCTTCAGAAGGGCTTATTCGTGATGCTGCGCGGAGCCGGCAAAAGCTCGACATATTTGAATACGAGCGTCCGATCGGAATCCAGCTGTTCGGAAGTGACATCGATCATATGCGGCAATCCGCTGAAATCGCAACCCAGGTGAGCCCTGACCTGATCGACATCAATTACGGTTGCCCTGTCAAGAATGTGGCGTGTCGGGGCGCCGGTGCCGCATTGCTACAGGACATCCCGCGCATGGTGAAAATGACGGAGGCCGTTGTGCGGGCAACACACCTTCCAGTGACGGTCAAGACACGCCTCGGATGGGATGATCGTACCCGAAATGTCGTGGAGGTCGCCGAACGTCTCCAGGATATCGGCATTGCTGCGCTCACCGTTCACGGTCGTACCCGCATTCAGATGTATAAAGGGGAGGCCGACTGGGAGCTTATCGGCAGGATCAAAGAGAATCCACGCATGCACATTCCCGTATTTGGCAATGGCGATGTCGATTCGCCCGAACGCGCAGTCGCCTGGAAAAACCGGTTCGGCGTAGACGGCGTAATGATCGGAAGGGCATCTATCGGAAATCCGTGGATCTTCAAGACGATCAAGACCTACATCGAAACGGGCCACCTACCTGAAGCTCCCGGCCTTGGTGAGCGTGTTGCTGTGGTACGGAGTCATCTGGAATTTTCAATACGCTGGAAAGGCGACCGAACCGGCGTGCTGGAGATGCGCCGCCATTATGCAAACTACTTCCGGGGCCTATCTGATTTCAAACCGTTCCGTCAGAAGCTGGTGTCACTTATAGAAGCAGACGAGATTTACGCGACGCTGGATGAGATTGAATCCTTCTATGAAGGCATTGAAGTCTTAAAGTAAGCACTGACTACGAAATCTTGCTTTCTTTTTTTACGCTGAAACTTTCTGAAATCAGCTGCGTTGTTCTAGGCAGTTGATTTTCCTACCTCTTATATGACACAACATCGTTGGCTGCCGCTGGCACTGCTGATACTTCTATCGCTCATTTGGGGAACGTCGTTCATACTGATCAAGCAGGGACTTAAGGCGTTTGATCCCGAAGTGGTAGGCGCACTGCGTGTCAGTGCCGCCGCATTATTCCTGCTGCCGATCGGACTGTCCCGTTTGCGGGGTTTGACACCCATTCATTATCGCAGACTTTTTCTTTCCGGACTCATGGGCATTTTCATACCGTCGTTTCTCTTCGCGTTTGCTCAAACAAAACTTGAGAGCGCTGTCACCGGTATAGGCAATAGTCTTACGCCCATCTTTACCCTGATTCTCGGTGCCGTGCTGTTCGGTCAACGTTTTCATCGTTCGTCATTGCTGGGTATCCTTGTGGGACTGGCAGGAACAGTCATGCTGATCCTCACACAAACGGGTCAGTCGATAAGTGGCGTCAATGCCTATTCTCTTCTCATTATTGCGGCGTGTCTTTTTTATGCAACGAATGTGAATTTTATTAAGTACCGCATTGCCGATTTGCCGTCGATGACGATCACCAGCGTTTCTATATTGCTGATAGGCCCGTTCGCGCTGGGTTATCTCTTCGGCGCGACGAACTTTGCCAGTGCGATGGCAACTACACCCGGCGCGTGGACGGCGTTCGGTTTTGTCGTCTTCCTTGGATTAATGAGTACTGCTATTGCGACTGTCGTCTTCAACCGGCTGGTCAAGATCAGTACGCCGCTCTTTACGACATCGGTTACTTATCTGATCCCCCTTGTTGCCGTCATGTGGGGTGTACTCGATGGAGAACGGCTGATGTTCAATCACTATCTCGGTATGATAGCGATTGTAGGTGGTGTGTACCTGGCCAATAGGCGAAAGGCCCCTGCGTTATCGCCCGCCAAGACGTACGCTCACCAGAACCGGTAAGTGATCAGAGGGATAATCCCTTCCATTGTTGGCATCCAGAACTGCGTAGTTTGTGTGTTGCCAGTGGGGACTGAAAAATATATAATCGATCGCCACACATTCCTGAGACCCGACTTCAAAACCACAGAACGTACCCGGCGGATTGTCCGGGGCTGGGTCGATGAGTTGATAACCGCCCGGTTTCATCAGCGCCTGATACGGCGGATCGTTTCGTGTAATGTTAAAGTCGCCGGTAAGCAGCACGGGGAGGTCCCCAGCCAGCTCCGGAATCTTCTTTCGGATCAGTTCCGCGCTTTGCAGGCGCGCTTCCTTCCCGATATGATCGAAGTGGGTGTTAACCGCAAGTATCTCGGTATCTAATGCTTTGCTGAAGAGGCGCGCCCAGGTGACGACCCGGGTTATGGCAGCGTCCCAGCTTTTGCTCCCGGGCACTTCAGGGGTCTCTGAAAGCCAAAATGTATTTTCGTCGCGGAGTTCAAACGCTGACGTTCGATACAGTATCGCCGAATATTCTCCTTTTTGCTTTCCGTCGTCGCGGCCGACGCCAACCATGGCATAACCCTCCACGCCATTCAGGATATCGGTCAACTGGTGATGCAGCGCTTCCTGCAGGCCGATAAGGTCGGGAGATTCGTCACGAATAAGTTGGATCAGGCGGTCCTTCCGGTTAGGCCAGGCATTTCTGCCGTCACCCGGATTGTCATAGCGGATGTTATACGACATGACCGTCAGCGACTGTGCCGAAGTAAACATGGGTGTTGCCAGCGCCAGCACGATGAGGAGAAGCAGCGTCCGCATAGAAGTGGTGGGTAATTCAGAATGCCTCGACGGCTTTCACTTCCTCCGGCATCAATTTCCGGAACAGATTTTCGATCCCCGCCTTCAGTGTAATCATCGACGAAGGACAACCACTGCACGAGCCCTGCAGCTTCACCCGTACGACACCGTCGTCGTAAGAATGATAGGTGATCGCGCCGCCGTCCTGCTCGACAGCAGGGCGGACGTACTCGTCCAGGATCGTCTTGATCTTTTGTACCGTCTCGGTATCTTCTTCAGCAACCGGAGCCTCCGGTTCGTACATTTCGACCACAGGTTTTCCGGCCTCGAGATATTTTCTGATGTGATCCTTCAGCGTTGACTGGATCTCAATCCATTCGACATCGTCTTTTTTCGTGACGGTCACGAAGTTGCTCATGTAAAACACACGGTCTACGAAAGGATAATCGAACAACTCCTGCGCCAACGGCGCGCCTTCTGCACTTTCCTTGTCGGGGAAGTCAAAGCTGAAGCCATCCGGCACAAGCATGTCGTTGATGACGAATTTTAAGGAATTCGGATTCGGATTGGATTCCAGGTAAATGTGGACGGTTTTCGGCAGGTTATTCATGACGCAAAGATTGTCAAAACTACACTATCCAAACAGCCAAAAGCCAAATAAGTTCATTTGCCAGGGCGCCGCCCCATTCACTCATTCACTCATTCACTCATTCACTCATTGCCTCCTGCCGGCTCTCCGACCGGCGTATTGAGGGCGTTTTCAGAATGGGCTACGACGGCCGCTACGGTCGAATCTCCTGTTACATTCACCACTGTGCGTATCATGTCCAGGGGTCGGTCGACAGCAAGAATCAGGGCCAGCCCCAGTGGGTCAAGGCCGACAGCCTCAAGAACGATGACCAGCATAATAATACCTGCACCTGGCACCGCCGCGGCGCCTATCGACGATAATACGGCGGTGAGAAGGATGGTGAGTTGCTGCCCCAGTGTCAAATCAATGCCGAAGGCCTGGGCAATGAATACGGCCGACACGCCTTGGTGGATGGCCGTACCGTCCATATTTATGGTTGCGCCAAGCGGAAGGACGAAGCTGGATATCTCCTCGGCTACGCCCAGATTCTTTTCAGCACAATCCATCGTCACCGGTAATGTTGCTGCGCTGGAACTCGTCGAAAACGCCAGCATCTGCGCGGGCAATATTCCTTTATAGAAGGTTGCCGCGCGCATGCGGGTGAATAACTTCAGAATTGAAGGATAGACAAGAAACACCATGGCCGCCAGGCCCAGGATCACGTTCAGGCTGTACGTTCCGAGCGCCATCATGAGCTCGCTATCAATATTCAGACTGGCGAGCAACGCAAACACCCCAACGGGTGCGAACTGCATAATGATGTCGACAATCCTGAGAATAACCAGGTTCGTGCCATCGAAGAACGCTTTCACCGCCGCTATCTTCTCCGACTTAGTGAGAATCATGGCCACCCCGAACAAGATCGAAAAGAAAATAATCTGCAACATGTTGCTGTTGCTTGACGCCGCGCTGAAAAAATTATCGGGAACAATATCAACGAGTGGTTGTAGCGGGCCACTGGATCCCAGCTCGCGGGCGGACACAACGGTTTCACCCAACTCCGAGGCGTAGGCTTCGCGAAGCGATTCGCGTCGCTCTTCGGAAAGCAGTTTTCCGGGACGAATGATGTTCACAAGGACCAGCCCGACAGAAATTGCGATCACCGTGGTTGCGAAATAGAACGCAATCGTCTTTCCGCCAATGCGCGACAGTCGGGATACATCCGACAAGTTGGAGACGCCGTCGATAAGAGAGAAGATGATGAGGGGGATGGCGATCAGCTTGAGCGCCCGGATAAAGATGTCGCCCCAGGGTTTTATCCAGTCATTCGTAAACGCTACGATACCGAGGGATTCGGCACTGAGGCCCCATGCGAGACCCAGGCCCATGCCTATCAGAATCTTTACGTAAAGCGGTAACTTCTTCTTCATGCCGGCCTTGTTGATCAAAATTAATGAACCTTTTATGCGATGAAAGGAAAACCCGCGTGAAAGTTACCAAACGCTCGGACTACTCGGCCTGAAGGGCCGCGTTGATCCTGGTGGCAATACGCTGGTAACCATCTTCGGTCAGGTGGATGCCGTCTTCCGACAACGCCGTAAGATCCGGTTCCAACTCGTCGTGGATATCGACAAAGTGGCAATTGTAGCGAGAAGCAAGTCGCCGGTAATGGGGGAGGAGATTATGCAACCTTCTTCGCGCTCCCGAGTATTTGGCCTCCATCAGTGAATCGGGTGCAACCGGTGGCGGCGTAACGACTAGCACTTCCGGTTGCGAATTGCTCGCAAAGTCGTAACCCGTAACGATAGAGAGAAGTCGCTCAAGATTTCCGGGTATGGCTGTTTGAAGTGAATCGAAGACGGCTTTGCAATCGTTGGTGCCGAGGAGGATTACGATGTAATCGATACGGCGCATGGTATTGTCGGCTTGCGCAAGCCGGTAATGGATGTTCCTTAACTCGTTGAGTTCTTTCCGGCCCAGGTTATCAAACCCGATCGTATTGCCGCTTACGGCAAAGTTGTACAGCGAATCCTGGGGCCGGAGCTTTTGCAGTTGGCGTGCCCATCCGGTGGGTGCGGCCGCATGTGAATCGCCGATGATCAGCCCGAACTGGCGGGGTTGGTCGCTGCATTGCAGCGTGCCGAGCATCCACACGAATACTGTAAGAAGAAATCCGTAATTCAGCTTAGTCATGCAACGTGTTGGGAGGGATCAGAAGATGTAGCGTTCGAATATGCTTTCCACGTCTCTGTAAAAAAGTACTTCGTTGCCCTCCGATAGCGATATTCGCTCGTGCGTCTGAATTTCGTCAATGAGTGGTTTATAATGTGCCCGGTTGATTTCCGAGGCGTAGAGTTCTTTAAGACCTTTGCGGATAAACTGAACCTTCACGGAAGAAATCTCCGAATAGTGATACTTAGATCGCACGTACTCCCGGAGAAAACGCTCGTCAAGGAAGTCGCGAATCAAGTCATTGCGGACCTTCTTGACGAACTCCAGGATCGCGCCTTCACCGTCCGACAATTTCAGTTCACCGTATTGACTCGTAAGTACAGTCTTCTCCATGCACAGAATATTTCTCCGGAAAGGTCAAGAGAATTCCCGAAACTTTCATCTTGATTTTATGCCTTTTTTAAACTTTATTGCTTTTGGCGCGCAAGACGAAATCGGCCAGTACCAGCGCTGCCATAGCCTCGACGATAGGCACCGCGCGCGGCACCACACAGGGGTCGTGGCGCCCCTTCCCTGACACCACAACTTCATTGCCTTCCTTGTCTACGCTTCGCTGATCCTGCATGAGCGTTGCTACAGGTTTAAAAGCCACGTTGAAGTAGATGTCCTCACCATTTGAAATGCCGCCCTGGATTCCACCGGAATGGTTGGTCCGGGTTCTTATCCGGTCGCCGTCCTTGTAGAATTCGTCATTGTGCTGAGATCCCCGGAGCGACACACCCGCAAAGCCGCTCCCGTATTCGAAGCCTTTGACAGCGTTGATGCTCAGCATGGCCTTGCCGAGTTGCGCATGCAGCTTGTCAAACACGGGCTCGCCAAGACCGGGCGGTGTGTTGCGGATGACACACGTTACGACACCCCCGATCGTATCGCGATCGAGCCGTACCTGATCGATCAGGGCAATCATTTGCTCCGCGGTTTCCGGGTGCGGGCAACGCACAATATTGTCTTCGGTTCGTGAAAGGTCCAGTGTTTGGTAAGGTGGTGCGACAATGTCGCCCACACGTGAAACGAAGGCATCAATGGATACGCCCAGGCTTTGCAGAAACAGGCGGGCCACCGCCCCGGCCGCCACCCTGGCCGCCGTCTCGCGCGCTGAACTGCGACCACCGCCCCGGTAGTCGCGGAGGCCGTACTTTACCTGGTAGGTATAGTCGGCATGCGAAGGCCGGAAGGATTCGGCGATGTGGCTGTAATCCTTGCTGCGTTGGTCCTGGTTTTCAATGAGCATGGCAAGGGGTGTGCCGGTGGTCGTCCCTTCAAAGACACCGCTGAGGATTCGTACCTCATCATCCTCGCGTCGTTGTGTAGTGATGCGCGATTGCCCCGGACGACGCCGGGAGAGCTGCTCACGGATAAAGTCCATGTCCAGACGCAGGCCGGCAGGGCACCCATCGACCACTACGCCAATGGCCGGACCGTGTGATTCACCAAATGTTGTGATCCTGAAGATTTCGCCAAATGTGTTGCCCATGGGAAGCGACCCGGTTATTTCCGGGCCACAAGATACACGGAAGCCCCCAACATGACCAAAATTAACACATTAAAGACGGGCTTCTGCCAGTTGTTATGGCGCACTTTCACGATCTCATTGGGTGTGGATTCTATGCGATCGTAAAACGTGCCCTGGTCCGTAGATTGAATGGCTTCGTTCTTCCGGCTCTCCCCTGTAACGTAAGCCGTGAGGTTTGACCGGAGCGTATCGTACCGTGCCTTTTTGGGATTAAAAAAGATCCAGCTAAAATATCGACCAAGCTCATAGGTTCCCGGCTCCCGCGGGATGAGGAAGTAGTTGAACGACTTGGAGCCCGTTACTTTTCCGTGTTGCCGGTTTATGTTCTGGCGCACGTTGGGTTCATAGAACTCAAAGTTACCATCCTTGTTTACCGTCGGCGTCCGGATAGACGAAATGTTACCCTCGCCATAAATGCTGAATTCGTAAGGTGTACTCTTTCCTGTCTCCAGGTCCGTCGATGGCATGCGTTCCTCGAGATAGTAGTCGCCGACGGAGACGACGTCGCGCAACGGATGCGGCGGGAGTTCCTTGACACGTACAGATTTGGGTTTGCTGTGGAAGGTCTTAAAATCTTCCTGGCGGTTACGTCCGAAGAATGTAGGGTTTTTGGCCACCCGATATTTGATCATTTCCAGGCCGACGCTTGGAAAGGTAATCGGGTCGGCCGTGAGCGGGAAGAATGTCGCCTGATAGATCTTGTATTGGGTGTAATACTTACCCTGAATACGGACAGTCTCGCCTTCAATGTTTTCAATATTGAAGTTCTCTTCCCAGCAGTTGGCAGGACGGATTTTTTTCAGGATGTCAGACAATTGTTTCCCCAGCTCATAAAAGCTCAGGGGCGCGCGGTTGTCCTGTGCGACAAAGAACGACAACGTTGCATTGAAACCTTCGCCCACGTAAACTTCGTCCTTGCTGGTCGTCATCGCCAGAAACGCATCCTCGCGTATGTCTATGAACTCGGTTTCTTCGCGACCAAAGAAATCGTCGAACGGATCAGAATCGAAGAAGCCCCGGAACGGATCGCTGCGTTTTACCTGGGCCGGCGGGCCCACGCGAACGGTCTTACCCTGAGACGAGACCTGCCGGCCATTGACCGTCATCGTAAAGGGCGGGACGGTGTAACGACCCTGACCTGACGGAAGGTAGGTCATCGTGACACTTTGAGAAGATGATATCTGCCCGTTAATAATGCTGGTTGACGACTGGCTCGACGTACCGCGCTTTCGGAATCCGTCGATCTCCGGAAAATCGCCATAGTCTTTCAACCGCTCATTTTTCACCGTAACGGTGATCGTCCAGGCCTCGTTTTCGGCGACTTCATCCGGCCCAAGGGTGATCTCGACATCCTGACCGCGCGCAACACCGAAAAGGAGAAAAATCCCCAAAAACGCCAGAAAAAGGCCATTATTATACACCGAAGTCATAATTTTTCTTTCCCACCAAAATTACCCAGTATTGTCCTTCCCAATTAACATTTTTTATATATTAACAGTCCAATGCATTTTTTGATTTTTTAACCTATCAAATTATCGCTGCTATGCTGAACTACGTCAAAACTGTACTCACAAAGGTGAGTTTTGACTCCCGGCTCTTTGAAAAAGAGCTGCGGAAGGCAATCAGGATGCTGATAGCCGAAGAAGTAAATGAACTCCGAAGATGGTGCTACGCCAGTTTCGGAAAGCAACATGAGGCGATTCTTAACCGGTGTTTTGTGTACGCCTAGTACATCGGCCGGACGCAGGCGTCAGCCCACCCCAGGAGGACCTGCTCTTCATCGACTAATGTCGGTGCTGACAGACTCCATGAGTTCACACTCCAGAACCAGCTGACGCTTGAGTACAAGAAGATCTATGTTGAAACAGCAACCCCCTGCCGCGGCAGGGGGTTTGACTTTTTTCCGGCTTTGCCGCCGCCTTCCCATAGAAGCGTTGGTGTGGCTGGCCGGCCTGGTGGCGCTCGCGTTATACACGCCCGACACCGGGCAGCATCTTGCGTTATGTCCGCTATACAACGCCGGTTTTGATTTTTGTCCCGGCTGCGGACTGGGTCGCTCCATATCCTACCTCCTGCACGGCGACTTCGCGCGTTCATTCTCCGTGCATCCACTGGGACTATTCGCGTTGATTGTTTTATCTTACAGGATCGTTCAACTTATTCGCCATCATATCAACTTCAATACATTTACAACCGAGTAACTCATTCTGAAACCTACCCCCTTTTCCCTATGGCAAGAATAATCGATATACTCCCCGAACTCCAGGGTGAAGAAATGGCCTACGTGCAAAACCTGATCAAGGATATGGACGATGAGATGGCAAGATCATTTGCTGTCGTTTACCGGGCACGACGGAAGGATCCTCAGCTCATACTCATCACGGCACTTCTCGGTTTTGTGGGGTTTGCCGGAATCCATCGCTTCCTTATCGACCAGGTGGGCATGGGAATCCTTTATCTCCTGACGGTAGGGATATGCTGGATCGGAACGATCATTGACCTTGTCAACTACCAGAAGCTTGCGTTGGAATACAATATGAAAGTGGCCAACGTAGCGCTTTCGTCGTTGCGATAAGGGTCGGCTCAGCTCGCCTTTCGCGCCTCCTGATCATCTTGTAGAATGGTCGCCTGCTTTTCGCCGGCGTATTCGACCGCACCTTCTTTACGTTTGTCAAAGGCCTGTCGCACCTGCTCCACCTTTGCAGGCGGGCAGAAGGCAAGCGCGTACGCTTCCCGCAGGCTCCGGCTCTTCCGGATGTCGCGGACCAGGTCTATCCATTCATGGAAGTTCAGATAGATGGGATTGTAACTCTTGACGGGCTTGGTAATGCCGTACTTGGGTTTTTCTGCTTCCGGCTGAAAGGTTCCAAATATGCGGTCCCAGATGATCAACGTGGATCCATAGTTCTTGTCGAGGTACCGCTCGTTGCTGGCGTGGTGCACGCGGTGGTGCGATGGTGTGGTGAAAATAAACTCGACGATACGGGGAAGCTTCCGTATGTATTCGGTATGTATCCAGAACTGGTACAACACGGCAATCTGGTGACAGATCAGAAATGTTACAGGGTCGAAACCGACCAACGGTACCGGGATGAAAAAGATGATCTTAATGTTTTGGGTCCATCCGAGTCTGAAGGAGACCGACCAGTTGTATTTCTCAGAATTGTGGTGCGTTACGTGCGTCGCCCACCAGAAGCGGTTCTCGTGTGCGATGCGGTGGGCCCAGTAACGCCAGAAGTCAATCCATACAAAGCAAAGGATGAACGACCACCACGTCGGCGGAATACTCCACGGGACGAGGTTGTAGAAGAACAGTATTACACCGAACGTAAAAACTTTCAGTGCCGCGTTCAGCCCTACGTTGCCTAAGCCAATAACGGTTGCCGCCAGGGTATCCTTTGTGTTGTAATACTCTTTCTTCTTATACAGCGTAATTGCCCACTCTGCGAGCACCAGGGCAATCATAACCGGAGCGGCGTATAGGATTATGTTGGGTATGTCGAGGTTAATAATATCCTCATAGGTAATTACCTTCTTGTCCATCTGTCGAAAGTTGTGGGAGAAATTCCTATCCGGAAGTGCACCCGATAATCAGGGGGTCATTGCAAGAAAGCAAATACTGGACCCATTTACTAAGGAATCACAATACTTATTGATCCGGATGCGATTGCCGGGCGTGGGTTATGTTTCGCATCAGGCCGTCATATCCCGCACGGCTGAGCGGTGAGCGCCCAAATACCGTTTCAAAGGTTTCTCGCGTGATTTCTCTCCACTCCTGGCGGGTCAGTTCCTGTAGCGGCTCCGAGGGATCAAGGCGCGGTTCACTATGCGGTCTCGCAAACCGGTTCCAGGGACACACGTCCTGGCAGATATCGCAGCCGAAAATCCAATTGTCGAAGTTTTCCCCCGCATCCTGCGGAATTTCTTCCCTAAGCTCGATCGTGTAATAAGAAATGCACCGGCTTCCGTCCACAACGTACGGTTCAGTGATCGCCTGCGTCGGGCACGCATCCATGCACGCCGTACACGTACCGCAGTAGTCTTTGGCAGGACTGTCGTATTCCAGTTCCAGATCGATGATGAGTTCGGCAAGAAAGAAAAAGCTGCCCATATCGCGGTTCAGCAGCAATGTATTCTTGCCGGCCCAGCCGAGCCCGGCCCGTGCCGCCCACGTTCGTTCCATCACCGGCGCCGAATCAACGAACGCCCGACCATGCACGTCCCCGATGTTCTCCCGCATGATCTCCAGCAATTGTTTAAGGCGCTCGCGAATGATGAAATGATAGTCTTCACCATAGGCATACTTGGCGATCTTTAGCGTACCCTGTTCGGCAAGATCGGTGGAAGGATAGTAGTTGAAGATCAGGCTAACGACCGATTTTGCACCGGGGACCAGCAGGGTAGGGTCCACGCGTTTATCGAAATAGCGTTCCATGTAGCTCATCTTACCATGATAGCCACGCCGGAGCCACTCCTCCAACTGGCGTGCTTCCTCTTCCAGGAATTCCGCCTTCGAAATCCCACAAAAGGAGAACCCGAGCTGCGAGGCAGCGGTCTTGATGATCTGCGTGTTTTTGACAGTGTGCGACATAGAACCGGGGCTTCCCGAACTAAATGACGATGCGGGCAGCGGTTCAGTCAAATAACCCCGGCCGACGTGATGCCGGCGGCTTCACCTTCAGGTGTTTGTATGCCTTCTCAGTGGCCTCACGCCCCCGCGATGTCCGTTTTATGTAACCTTCCTGGATGAGGAACGGTTCATAAACCTCTTCGATCGTCTCCGCTTCCTCGCCGGCCGCCGTGGCAATGGTGGATATGCCCACGGGCCCCCCCTTGAACTTGTCGATAATCGTCATGAGGATACGGTTGTCCATTTCATCCAGGCCGTGTTCGTCGACGTCCAAAGCGTTGAGCGCCATCTGCGCGATGTCCATGGTAATTGTTCCGTCACCTTTGATCTGCGCAAAGTCGCGTGTTCTCCGTAACAAATTGTTGGCAATACGCGGCGTGCCACGACTGCGACGGGCAATTTCAAAGGCGGCGTCATCATCGATGGGCGCACCCAGGATCGCAGCCGAACGCCTGACGATCTTGGTCAATAATTGCGCGTCGTAGTACTCCAGCCTGGCGTTAATGCCGAACCGTGCCCGTAGCGGCGCCGTAAGTAGCCCGGCCCGGGTAGTCGCGCCGATAAGTGTAAAAGGGTTGAGGCTTATTTGTACCGAACGCGCATTGGGACCTGTGTCGAGGAGGATATCAATCCGGAAATCTTCCATCGCCGAGTACAGGTACTCCTCAACGATAGGATTCAGCCGATGGATTTCGTCAATGAACAATACATCGCTCGGCTCGAGATTGGTAAGCAATCCAGCCAGATCGCTGGGTTTGTCAAGTACCGGACCGGATGTAACCTTAATTCCGGACTCCATTTCGTGAGCAATGATGTGGGCGAGCGTTGTCTTTCCCAGTCCCGGCGGTCCATGCAATAACACGTGGTCTAACGACTCGCTACGCTGGCGCGCGGCCTGAACAAATACACGAATGTTATCGACGATCTTCTGCTGGCCGGTGAAATCCCCGAATGTGAGCGGCCGCAACACTTTCTCGAACTCCTTTTCAACGGCGCTCATGCCCGCGCCCTCCGGATTCAAATATTCTTCACGCATAAACCATTCAGGATTCCTCGAAAGGTAGCGAATTAAAAAATTATGTTTTTCGCAACAGGGTTGCATTTACTCCAATTCTGCTAAATTTGCGGCCCACACCCACCTATGAATAACCGCGCGCGGAACATCCTGTACACGATTTTCCTGCTGGCCTCTGTGTACGTGGTCTATACGATCCGCAAGAAGCCGGATGAACCCCGTATCGCTTTTGCAGGGCGAACTATGGGCACCACCTATTCGGTGATCTACTATGACAGCAAGGAACGGGACCTGCAAATGTCGGTGGACTCTCTTCTTATCGCCTTCAACCAAAGCCTCAACACCTACCTGCCGGAGTCTGAGATCTCCCGGTTCAACACCGGAACTTCCTTTCGATTCGGTCTTTCGTTCTTTTATCCCGTGCTGAAGCGGTCGAGGGAAATATACGGGAGCACCAACGGTGCATTTGACCCTACGGTCATGCCGCTCGTAAACGCATGGGGTTTTGGTCCTGCCGAGCCACTTCATCCTGATACCGTTCAGGTCGATTCCATACTGCAGTTCGTGGGGATGGATAAGATCCGCTTTAACGAAGACAGCGTGTGGAAGGATGATCCACGTGTGCAGCTTGATTTCAGCGCTATAGCGAAAGGGTATGGCGTTGACGTTGTCGCCGGTTTCCTGAAGGAAAAGGGCATCAAAAACCTTTTCGTTGAGATTGGCGGTGAAGTGGTAACGTCCGGCACCAACAGAGGAGAACGACGACCGTGGCAGGTGGGAATTCTGGATCCAAACTCGAGCCTCGACGAACAGTGGTATATCGCTTACGCGCAACTGGAGGACATGGCCCTCGCGACTTCCGGAAACTACTTCAACTTTCGCGTTGAAGAAGGCAGGAAATTTTCCCACACCATCGATCCCGATACCGGTTACCCCGTACAGCGCGCTATTCTGAGCGCTTCAGTTTTTGCGGACGATTGTATGACGGCCGACGCGTGGGCCACGGCATTTATGGTTATGGGTGAAGAGCGCGCTATCGAAATCCTGAATTCACGCGACGACATTAAGGCTTTCCTCACCTATTCAGAGGATGACGGCTCGGTCGGGACTTTTGCTTCCGCAGGCCTTAACGATATCCTCAAGCTAAATCAGAAGCGGGAACCATGACCATCAAGTTGATTGTGCTCTTTCTTGCCCCGCTGCTCGCGGGCCTTCTTATCTATCTCGTTCCGAAAGGTCGTAACACGAACTATAAACTTCTGCTGGTCTTTGCAGGCTCATACCTGTTCGCCATAACGATAACGCACATTCTGCCCGAGTTATACCAGCATGCGGAAATCCGATTCATAGGCATCTTTGTGCTGGTGGGTTTTTTTCTTCAGCAGGTATTGGAATACTTCACCTCTGGTGTGGAACACGGTCACCTGCACGGCCATGCCCACCATCAAGGAGACCATCATGATCACGCTCATGACCACACGCATCACGGCCACCGCATGTCTGCGTTTGTCTTGCTCGTGGCCTTGTGCCTGCATGCGTTCCTGGAGGGGGCAATGCTCGCACAGCCCGCCGAGGGTGGTGGTGTGTACAACGTGACAGCCGTGCTCCTGGGTGTCGTTCTTCACCGCACCCCCGCCGCCTTCGCACTAATGACTGTACTCGTTTTTCAACTTGGCTCCACGCGAAAGGCGATACCTTACCTTCTGGTCTTTTCGCTGGCGGCGCCCGTCGGACTCCTCCTGAGCAATTACCTTTCGGCGAGCGAAGTGCTCACACGCAACGGACTTATTTACCTTTACGCATTGGTATGCGGCAGCTTCCTTCAAATATCTACGACCATAGTCTTTGAAAGCAGCCCTGAGCATGGTCTTAACCCGAAGAAGCTACTCGTCGCGGGCGCCGGCGCAGCGGCGGCTGTGACGCTCGAGATGGTTGTTTGATTGACCACCGACTTATATGGCTTTGCGCATTACCCGACCTGACCACACGATTTTTTCTGTGGTACTACATCCTTTGCAGGATTTTTATTGTAGAGGGTATTGCAGGCTCACGCGAACGGGTGAGCCATAACACGACATGATCAGAAGTATCCTTACCCGGTGGACGGACAGGATCTACACCCTCCCTGTTCTCGTTCTGATGCCACACAGCCGTTGCAACTGCAGGTGCGTGATGTGCGACATCTGGAAGGCTAACCGCGAAAAGAACGAGTTGTCAGTGGAATGGCTCGGCAAGCATGCCGACACTTTCGCACGTGTGGGTGTGCGTGAGGTGGTCCTCTCAGGCGGTGAGGCTCTTATGCATTCCAATCTCTGGAACTTCTGTTTAGCACTACGGGAGCGAAACATGAGGGTCGTGATCTTGTCTACCGGCTTGTTGCTGGAAAAATATGCCTCCGATGTTGTAAAGTACCTCAATGAGGTAATCGTTTCCCTTGACGGAAGTGGGCCGGTACACGATCGCATCAGAAATATTCCCCAAGGATTTGAAAAACTTTCAAGGGGTGTGAGATCGATTAAGGCAATCGACCCATCATTCCGTATGACGGCGCGGTGTGTGATACAACGGGAGAACTATTTCGATTTTGTCGATACCGTGCGCACGGCGAAGTCGATAGGCCTTGATGCGATTTCTTTTCTGGCCGCCGATGTGTCAACGGCCGCCTTCAACCGGGCTACAGGTTGGGATGGCGAGCGGGTAAGCGAAATCGCCTTATCGGCGAACGAGGCGGTCGCGCTTGAAAACCTTTTACAAGAATCGTTTTTTCTTCTCGCGGAGGAGTACGACTCAGGATTTATAGTAGAAAACAGGGATAAGATCATGCGCATTGCAGCGTACTATCATGCCCTGAATGGAAACGGACCCTTCCCCAGGCCTGTATGCAATGCTCCGTGGGTATCTGCGGTGATCGAATCCGACGGGCGTGTGATGCCTTGTTTCTTTCAGAAACCCTACGGAAACATTTACGACAACGACTTCTTATCCATCATAAATTCACCGAAGGCGATCGCGTTCAGGCGGTCGTTGGATGTTGAGAAAGATGCTGTTTGCAGGAAGTGTGTATGCTCGCTAAAGCGGGGATTAGGATAAAGAAGAGGCTCCATCGGACAACCCTGTTACCGGTGTGGTTTATGAATCCGGAAAACAAAATCCCGGCCATCAAAGAACACCCGCTTTTCTTTTGCCAACTCAAAATGAAAGCCGTTGGATGTTCCAATGGAATGAATCGTTTCGACATCACACCCCAGTGTGAGCGCCATTAGCACAAGGGAATTCGGATTCATATACCCGCCGAGCCGGGCGAACAGCCGGCGAAAGTATTCAAAGTTTTCGCCGCAGTACCATGCCAGCTCCCTTTCGTTTGCCGGGTTTCGCGCGTAGTACGGGGGATTGATTACGATGACGTCAAATTTGCCGGGCGGTATTCCGTCAAACAAGTCAGCCTGGATCACTTCTATTGCGACGTGATTTTGACGCGCATTCTGTTTTGCATTTTCAACCGCCGTGGCACTGAGATCCGAGGCGGTGACCATCGCCCCGCGCTGTGCCGCTGTAATAGACAGAAAGCCGGTGCCGCATCCAAGCTCCAGAAATGTCTTGTCGCAGAGGTCTACGCCATTCAAAACATCTGCGAGGAGTCTGGTGCTGGAAAACAACCCCGGATGGAAAACACCGGGGTACACCTGTACAGTGACGCCGGCGGTGCTGTGCGTTCTTTCCTTTCGGAGGTACCATCGCGTAACCGGAACAAGAACGGAGGCGGCCAGATGCTTGATAATTTTCCGCATCGCTACTCCATGAGGAACCCTTCGATTTCCGGCTGGCGGTATTTCCAAAGGCGTTGCAGCGCTTTCAGTTCGTACGGGAACTTGAAGATATTGTACCGATACCTGAAGTCGGATAGCTGCCTCATCAGTTTACGCTTCATCGGCGTAAGGCGAAAGTCGGAGACGGTGGGGTACTGCGCGTGTAATACGGTTTCGAATCCGAGGATCTTGTCCACCATCGCCGGTGTAAGCCAGGGTGTGAGCGGATTCTTCCGGAGGTCGAAATTCTGCCAGTGCGGGTCGAGCCAATCCTCGAGCCTTTCGGGAAACCTGAAGCCGGTTGCCGTCACCTGCTGGTAAAGCTCGGACCCTTCGGTGGGCACAGGGCTGTACACATAAATTATAATTTCCGTATCCGGGTTAATGGTCTTGATCTGTTTGATGTATGCAATATCGCGGTCGATCTGCTCCATAACCTTTTCGGGGGTTTCCGCCGGAAAGCCGAGCACGAAGGAGTATTCCGGGATGATGCCGAATTTTTTCATGCGGTCGGCAAAGCGCATCATTTGTTCGGTTGTCTGTGTGCCGCCCTTGTCCATCTTTTTCAGCAACTCGTCGTCGCTGGTTTCCGCTCCGAAGAAGATCATCCTGCAGCCGGCATCACGCATGATTGCAAGCGATTCGTCGCTGTAACGATCGATTGTATCGATACGTCCCTCACCCCACCATGCAATTTTTTCGTCCCGGATAAGGCGCGAAAATGCAACTGTTCTTTTTTCGCTTACGAAGAAGTTGTTGTCGTGAAACTCGACAGAGTCCGCACCATACTCGTCCATGAGGTACTTGATGTCGCTGGCGACGAGCGCTGCGGATTTACCCTTCCATCGTGCGTTATAAATCGGTACTACCGCGCAAAACGAACAGGTGAAGGGGCAGCCCATGCTGGAATGATAGGCGGTGGTACGCTTGCCAAGAAACGTCCTTCCCAGATAGCGTTTCAGCGGATAGAATTCGTTGAGATATGCATAGGGAAGGGGTGGCAGTTGATTCTGGTCAGGCAGCGGCGCCAATGGCGTCTTGTGTATTGTCCCATCCTTTTTGAAGATCAGGCTGGGTAGCGTTGGTATTTCCGCGGGATCATTCTCCAGGGCTTGCAGCAGTCGCGGAAACACCTCGTCGGCGGCACCGTTAACGATGTAGTCCACATAGCCTGAGTTCATTACCGACTTATACTGATTCGATGGAAAGTAGCCGCCCCAAATGATTGTTACCCCGGGATAAGATTCGCGGATGCGCCGGGTGAAGGAGATCGCCTGACCAAGCTGCGGTCCGGGCATGACCGTACAGCCGAATACATTGTAACCATCATCCAGGTACCGTTGCAGCACAGACCAGGGATCGGTTTCCAGGTTGCCGTCGACGAACACATATTCATACTTGCCATGAATGGAGGCCGCTACCTGGAGTATGGAATTCGGGATCCGATGCTTACTGCGTGCGCTGCGCGGGTTGAAGAGGATGATTCTTTTCATGAAATCATCAAAATATCAACCGTCAATTTAAATGATTGGTCGAAGCTTTATCCTATACACAACGCACTAATTGCCTCCGAAAAGAATAAAGCAACATTTGATCGCATAGGGGGCAACCTTCACGTTGTTCTGCTTGTATTCATATTTCTATGCGCATTGTGGATGCTGTGAATATGATATAATTGCCGGTCGCCGGGTTCGCGTACGACGCGGTTGATAACATGGCCAACCATCAGCATGTGCGATCCGAGAGCGTCAAAGCGTTCAAGCTCGACTTCCGAATAAGCCGTTGTAAAGTCCGGAACTGGGAAAACAAGACGTTCGCTGAAGTGGCAGGAGAAGGGCAGCGCCTCGATTGACGGCGGCGCCGTGCCGTGATGCTTTCCCAGTTGGTAGATAATATTCTTTTTCGTTGCGGGCACTTCACAAACCACGACTTGCCTTTGTTTTATGATCTTCTCCAATGCCTTGTTCGTTCTTCGGAGTCCGAATAGATATTGATTGGTCTCCGGTACGCGTCCCTGGAAGTCCATGGGAAAAATATTGAAATAGTCGTCAGTACTGCATGAGACTAAAACCACGTTTCTTGGATACGAATACGCAACACAGTAGTTGATTAGGTTTTTGGAGGCGTTCTCCTTCTGCTTGAAACGCAGGTAGCCCAACATGAGACGACGACGCAATGGGGTAGAATGCCTGGATATGGCTTTCACACTTTTGAAAAGGCCGAGTTCGCCTTCGGGGATTTTCTTGCGGTCAATGAGGTCCAGCTCAAGGTAACCCACCACTGTCTCGTTTGCTATCACCAGCAATCGCTGACGCGCATTTAAGGTCGGGTTCATCCATACCGCGACGATAAACGGATCGTCACAAACAATCCAGTGGCGGTCACTTATGTCGATACGTACATGGGATTCTTCCGCTTGCAGGTATACACGTTCTCTGATCTCATGCTGGTGAAGGGCCAGAGTGGAGAATGGAACTTCTGACGTTTGGAACAACAGTCGGCCAGGGGATATCATCGCCGTTTCAGGTGTACGAGGAGGAAACCGGAAGCTTTCAAGCGTACCGTATCGCTAAGTTCGAAGTAAGGATTGGCGGAAAGCTTAAGTTTTTCCAGAGGGTGAAGGTAAACGCTTTGCGTAACACCCTGAAATTTTGTGTACGTGATGACTTCCGGGGAAAAGAAAGAACGGAGGAACGCTCCAGGATAGCGTGCAACCAGCGTCTTAAGTCGGGTATCGAGGACATTGAGGATCAGGTCGCCGCCAGGGTTTATTACCGAAGCCAATTTTTCGAAGGCCATACCGGGATCGCGAATGTTGTTCAGCACGGCAAAGTTGGCGAGACACGCGTCCATTTTCTCCGGTATCGAGATATCCGGCGACCAGTTGGATATTTGACTTGCGGGATCGTCGAGGAAGATGATTCTGTCCCGCATGGGATGATTGCTAACACGTTCTGTTGCGATCCCCCGCATCTTCGGCGAGGGCTCGCAAAAGTAAATCTTTCGGCTTATGGGAAGCAGCCAGGGGAGGTCCAGCCCGGTGCCGCCACCAAAGTCCATCACCACCGGACGATCAACCTTACTGGAAAAATACGCCTGAACGGATTGTCGCACGACAGTATTGCGCGCATCTGCTCTGATCAGACGGTCATAGTCCGTGGCGATAACGTCATAATAGTGGGATGCAGTGGACACCCTTGTAAAGTTTCTCCCCATAAAAATAGCCAAAGCAAGAGATGGGTTGCCGGCGATTTTAAAGTCTTTTTCGTTTATGTTTAACAGGTGAAAGTCGCCAGCCTGAGCTACAACCTTAATCTAAAATACCGAAGCCCCGAAGAATGGCTTGACCGTACCGGATTCTACGCAGGCGTTTTGCAGCGATTGGCGCAACACTGCGAGGTTATCGACATTCATTTCATCAACTTTGAAGGGGTACGCGTTATCGGAAATGTGACGCATCATTTTCTGAAACCTCTGTATCGGCCTTTTCCTGTCCGGTTTCATCGGTATTTAAAGCAACTCCGCCCTGATATCGTCGTCGTGCACGGCCTCACTGTTCCGTGGCAGGTTATCCTGCTGCGTTGGCAACTGGGGAAGAACACAAGAATTCTTATTCAAAATCACAATGAAAAACCAGGGAGGTTTCCGCGCAGCATGCTCCAGAAGATGGCCGACAGATATGTGGAAGCGTATCTGTTTACGAGCGCCGAACAAGCAGCACCCTGGCTGAGACAACGTATAATTGCACATCGCGACAAGGTAAAGCAGCTGTTCGAGGGATCTTCAGCGTTCCGTGCTGCCGATCGTAACGCGACAAGGGACCGGCTCGGCATCGCCTCGGGGGCAGTCTACCTTTGGGTGGGAAGACTTATCGCCGTCAAGGATCCACTTACCGTAGTCAAGGCGTTCCTGAGGTTCTTAAATCAAGGGCATCAAGCCACGCTCTGCATGATCTTTCAAACGACGGACTTGCTGGAAGATATCAAGGCATTGCTCAAAGCCCATGGAGATGCGGCTTCCTCCATACATCTTGTGGGAGAGGTCGACCATCATGATCTCGGTCACTGGTATAATAGCGCCGATTTTTTCCTTCTGGGCTCGCACGATGAAGGGACTAACATTTCTCTATGTGAAGCGATGTCGTGTGGGTGTGTCCCAATCGTTCCGAACATTCCAGCCTTTCGCGCGATGACGGACAATGGCGAGTACGGTTTGCTGTTTCCGGCAGGAGATGAAGAGCGCCTGTTCCATAAACTTGTCGAAAGTTCGAGGCTCGACCTCCCATCAGCAAGACAAAAGGTCCTCAATCAATTCCGCAATAAGCTGTCGTTCGATGCAATCGCGCGCAAGCTGATCACCATACTATCCGGAAAGGAAAAAGATTAGGAGGATTTGAACGGCTGATTGTTGCCGTTGCATGCGGACGACGCCCACTACTCATTCATAAATTCTTTGATAATTTCCCAGGCGCTCTTCTCCATAGTGTGGACCAGAACCGGCGTGAAATCGTTCTCTTCCAGCAACGCTGATGCCCTGGCGTTCATTTCTTCAATGGTGGATACTATATGCCAGTGATCGATCCCACGATTTTCCGCGCGCGTAAAACTGATCACATGGCAGCCGGCATACAGCGCTTCAAGGCATGCCGAACTGTATCCTTCATAAGAGGAGGGATGTAATAGAATCCGTGACTGTTGCATCATCGAAAGTACAGTGTTGTGTGATACCTCCCCGGCAAGGACAATATGCTCCTCCAGATTAAGCTCACGAATCTTTTTCCGGATCCTGGATTCCTCAGGTCCTTTGCCGCACAAGACGGCGCGTATGGTGGGATGGATCGCCTTTAGGGCCGCCACTACATCGACGAATACATCGTATTGTTTCAGTTGTATCAGGGATCCGACGCCCAGCAGGTGTATGGGACGTCCCTGGGCCGGGTTGAACCCGAACGAGGTGGTGTCTATGCCCAGGGGGATAACCCGCCCCGGCTGTTTGCCGTGATTGCGGAAAAAGGCTTCCGCCAGCGAATCCGACAAGGCTATAAGATCCCGTTCGTCAATGTTCACCCATCGCGCGTAGGGATTCTTTTTTCGCGCATCTTGTCCCATAATCCAGCACCTGTGCCGCAGGTTGTATCGTTGCGCGATGCGCTTGCCGATCAGGGCAGTGTCAGCAAACCAAAAGCTGAGCAAGGCGGTGTTCCTGCTGGACACGCGCGCTATTGCGTTGCCTACCCTTTGCCATAACAAAGGACGAAGGACTTTCCAATAGGCGAGCCCGTCAAAAGGGATAACACGGTTACCCCACCAGCTGTATTCGTTGCGGCGCAATGGATATTGAATCGCAAAGACAATGACGCGCATTTCGGGAAAGATGCGGTTCAGCGTCCTGACAAACTGCTGTTGGGCGGGCAAACACGTTGTGTCATTCTCATCCCCTGGAAATCCGGGGGTAATTATGATCAGTGTTTGGATAGGAGGCTTCATGGGAAGGGGTACAGCTGCCACGGGTACCCGCGGGCTTGCGTCTGAAGTTATGTTTGAATCACGATCCATGGAAACGGCGACATTCCCCACCACCGCTTTATCCGTCCCATCAATGAACGCGGATCATGCAGGATGGTATGCCGACAATTTGTCAACGATTCCCAGGAGTGGTGGTGATAGTATGAAAGCATTTCCGGGCGTAGCAGTTTTGAGAAATGCTCTGCCGACCTCGCCTTTGCTGCCGCCAGGTCGTTTTCCCGGTACAAGGGACTGTCCACGATATGGATCTCTCCCCCGGGATGCAAAAGCCGTTTCAAAAGATTTATCAGCAACCTGATATCCGGAAAGTACTGTATCACGCTGGCACATACGATCACATCGGTTTTGAAATCGTCAAATGCCTTCGTTGCAATATCACCGTAGACGAACGTGAGTCGCTCCCGGGCTGAGAAAACCCTGACCGCCTGCTTTAATTCAATCTCGTTAATGTCGATACCGCAACAGTCTGCCCGTAGTTGGCTCGCAAGGAAATTCGTGAGCCATCCATTTCCACATCCGACCTCCAAAATACGGTCGGGCTTTGCTTTCTTCAGGTATCCTGCCAGGGCCCGTGACGAGCGCGCCCTGACCATCCATTCGCGATACAACGTATGTTTCCGGGGGACGTTAGGCAACGTTCTTACTACGGCATCCGGCAGCAGCCGGCCTTCCGTGGTGCGTAGCGCTGTATATTCCCGTTCGAAATCCTGCTGCGCTGTTCCGGACTGATAAAACAGGCCCTCCCAATGCCGAAACGAGGGATGGTTGGTGAAATAAGCGTGAAACCCGACGCCCTTGTCAGGGTTCATAGCGGAAGGTGACGATGAGGTGATCCGCCCACCGATTGAACGGAAAGATGTGGCGCGCAACACGATCCGCCTGGCGAAGCAACGCATACAGCTTCGCGTGCCGGACGGCAAAGTCTGCGTGGTGCGGCGGCGGCGACAACGCGGCGAGGCCCTCGTGTGCAAGCAGACGGAACGACGGCCCTAACGCCGATCGTATGGCTCCAAGCGTGTGGTAGTATGTAGTGAAGTATTCGCCTTCGAGATGGGAGCGCGTTCCGTTCTTTTGTAGTCGGCGCAATGCCTTTGATCCGTTGCCTTTGAAAATGCCCAAAATCTCCCAGGGACAGACGGGCGGCATGATGACCCAGGTCAGGCAGGCTCCGGCCTCAAGCAAGAGGGGTAGGTGCCGGGTCACACGCGAAAGGTCGGGTATGCAATTAAGTCCACCGAAGTTTGAAAACACGTAATTGAATTTGATCCCCCTCAGTTGGTCCAGGCGTTCAAACGAAAGAAGGCGACAGGAAACGCGTTCCCCGGGGTTGTACGTGGCGATCTTTCTTTCGATCTGACGTACCATCCCGCGCGACGCGTCGGTAGCCATAACGGTATGGCCCGCGCGTGCAAGGTAGGTGGCATCTATGCCTGTGCCCGCGTTGAGTTCGAGAATCCGACTACCGGGAGTGAGGAATCTTCCGACGTGGTCATAAACCTGATTGCGCAAATCGCGCAGGATAATATTGTGCGCATCCTCCTGGTCATAAACCGCTGATTGCTTGCTGAACGCGCGTTCAATGGCTTCCGCAGATCCTGCGCCCATCATATCAGGTGGCCGAGGGCATTATTTCAGTTGCAGGTCGATAATGTAATGGTCGGAGAAGCCGGCCAGAACAGCAAACCGGCTCAGTCTCTTCTCCAGGGAGTACAATTTGAAGAGCGTTCGCTTGCGGCGGCTGAAGAATTTATCCAGGAAACCGGGGGGGACGGTGATCCCTACGGGCATCGTCCGCACTTTTCGGAAAGAATCGCCAGCCCAGCGAACGATGCGGCCAGGTTGATAGAACCAGGTGCGGATGCCCTGTTCCGCTTCCAGCAGCACAGGTTTGTCCGTCCACCTCCGGAAGGCCTTCGCGAAATTCAGTTTAAATGCGAAATGCAATGTTTCCCAGAGGCAGCGTTTCGGCATGACCACGGCAACCAGGCGGCCGCCGGGCGCCAGTATGGAGGGAATCTTTTGCAATAACTTTTGCAGCGCACCCGGACTGACGCAGTTAATGCCGTTGAAATTGGAAAAGATCAGGTCAAATTTTTTGTTAAAAACGGTTTCGTCAAATGTATCTACGTCGATGTAACAGGAACTGATCTTGTTTTGCAAAGAGTACTGCTTCACTTTTTGTTGCGTAATCTTCAGCATCTCTTCCGAGAGATCGGTGGCGATCAGGCTCACGCCACGCTCGCCGAAGAGCGCTGCATCTTCGCCTGTGCCGCAAGTCAGTTCGAGAATCTCGAGGCCGTTCAACTCGGGGGTAATCTGTTCCAGGTATCGCCAAACCCGCTTGCGTTGCAGCTGGCTGATTACGGTGTGCTTGAACAGGGTGTTATGGGTGGGAGCAATATGGTCGAATGGGACTGCCATAAATTCCTGTACTAGTGGTTGTTACATTTTTCATGCCGATTGCTCAGGTCGGTAGCTTTAAATTACTAAGCTTTTTGTTAAGTGTGTACGAGCGGACGGCGAAATAAAAAGCGCCCAACCCCGAACGAAAGTCTTTTTCAGTAAAACGCAAAGGATCCGTGATTAATTTCTTCAAAGCGCGGAACCCTCGCTGTGAGCGGTACACGCTGTGTACATACTGGTGCAGTTTGCGGTAGTATTCCCCGTGAAAGGTTCCCCGGAACATCATAGCCAGGTCGTCCGAATCCGTCCAGTTGCGCTTTTCCCGCATGTGGTGCTTTACCTTTTCGTAAAAGCCGGTTCCGGGAAGCGGATACGACACTGAGATTCCGATCTCATCGGGCAGAAGTTCCAGCACCATCCGGAGGGTAGCGTCAATATCTTCTTGTGTTTCGCCGAGATAACCAAACTGCAGAAAGAGGGCCACCCGGATGCCGTACCGGCGAAGCAGTTGTGTGGCGTTGTGTATCTGATCGATCGTGATGCCTTTTTCCATGGAATCGAGTACCCGTTGTGAACCCGATTCCGCACCCAGCCAAACGGTTTCAGCGCCGGAGCGGGCGAGCCCCTCCAGGGTCCGGGGTTCCAGCAGGAGGTCGGCCCTCGATTGAATCTTGTACCGGAACTTCAGGTTCGCTTCCGTAACGAGCCGGGCGAACTTTTCAACCCAGCCGGGTTTGAGACCGAAAATATCGTCGCACATCCAGAAGTGGTCGGGTTTAGCACGATCGAGAAGCCAACGGATTTCGCGGATGACGTGTTCGGGCGACCGCGAGGTGTAACGGTTCCCGTAAATGGGCTTGGCGCACCAATTGCATTTGAACGGACATCCGCGGGTGGTGGCGATATTGAGGGAAAAATACCCGTGGTGTCGAAGCCAGATTGTGCGATAACTTTCTATGTCGACCAGATCCCAGGCCGGCAAAGGAAGTGCGTCGAGGTCGCGCATCACGGGCCGGGATGGATTCCGGTGAACGCTGCTGTCTTTCAAGAAGGCTATCCCTGAAATGGTTTCCGTTGCGAAGCTCCCTTCTACGGCGAGCAACAGTTCGGTGAGTGTTGCTTCTCCTTCGCCGTGGATGACATAGTCCGCACCGGCAGCGAGATATTTTTCGGCATGGTCGCTGGCGTCCGACCCGGAGACAATAATACAACACCCTGCCTCCCTGCCCTGAGCAATCATGGCGAGTGCAGCGTCGCGCATATTGGTCAGGCACATCTTTGAAAGGTAATTGAACGCGTCGTCGTACAACACGAGGTATTGCGGCGCGAACGCTTCCAGCGACCCGCGTAGTTCGTCGGTACTCTTCCGCAGGTTGGTATCGAACAGGCGGACGTCAAAGCCGTGTTCGCGAATCACCGCTGCTGCCAATATAGTAGCCAGCGGAGGATACGGCTGTTTCATCCGCCACTGTTTGGGATCGAGCCTGTAGAAGTACGAATGTGTGAAGAGAACCCGCGCCATACTGCTTACGATTCGTTTACTAACATCGTTGCGGAGAAATCCCGCAAACGCGCGTCATAGCGCTCCAGGATGTGTCGCTGAAAATGATTCGGGTGATTTTTGGAAACCAATGCTGTAGACTTGAATGCCAATTCAAAATCAGCTAGGGGATATTGGCGCGCATATAATCGTTGCCATCGTTTCAGCGTCAGCATTCGAAAAAAACGCGTCAGCGCTTCGCCTGCCTTTCCCGCCAGCGCGACTTCAACGCTGCGTTTGATCAGGCTGCTTCGCACTTCAGGTATATCAGGAACAGTAACACGGAAGTTTGGAAAGTATTCGGATACCCAGGAATTCGCACGCATCAGCCGCCGATAAACGGAACGGCCACAGACAGGAACCAGGGTAGCCAGTTCTGTGGCGGTAAAAAGATTCTTTTCTTCGATCTCCAGATGGTCTTCGGTAATAAAATAATTGCAACAACAATACTTGTGATTGTTGAGAAGAAAGACGCGCTTGTAGATCGCAATCAGCATGCGTGCTATCCAGAGTCTGCCCGGCACGGTGACGACGAAGAAGTCGAGGTCGCTGTTTTCATCCATGTAGCCTTTAGAAAAACTTCCGGAAGCCATCACAGCGCGGACGAAGGGGAAAGCGCCGATGAACCGTCCACGCCGGTGCGCCAGGGATGCCATACGATGCGCCAGGATGTTTCCCCGACGGCGACGTTGTGCGGGATGTTCGTCGGCGCTCAGGCCGTACAGGTCGGCGAACCGGTGCACGCGCCCCTGTCGCGTGAGCGTATCCAGGGCGTGATCGACGTCACGCAATTCAATGCCATTGGTGCCGAGAAACCTGAAGACTTCTTCTGAACGAAGCGGGTATTGAAACAAATCAAAATAGAGCAATGTCCGGAAAATGGACTGCTCTAGTGTGAATTCACTTTGTGAGGCTCTGGACATACGCTAAACGGCTGGATGCTGTCAATGCCTAATACAAGGCAAAGGCTATCCGGGTACACGGCCTTCGGAAAAATTTTCACTTTCCAATTCGCACACGTTGATCTGTGCGTTCAATAGCCGGTCGTTGATTTGTTGTCTTTCTTCATCGTAGAGCCATCCCCATTTGCTGAAATATCTGCTCAGATTAAATACCTTATGAAAAAAGCGATTACCTGTTTTTTGCCGATCGTGATAGATGACAGCATCGGGGTAATAAACGGTGCGTGTATGGCGATGAATTCGTCTGCACAGGTCGAGGTCTTCTCCATATAAGAAGTACCGCTCATCGAAAAGGCCCGTTTGCTCAAGCGCTGACATCCGGAGAAACATGAAGCATCCCGAAAGGAAGGGCACATCGAGGAGTTGGCGATAATCGGTGAAGCGCAATTCGTATGTATAGTTTTCCCGCTCGGCGAGAGGCGGAAAAAAGTTTCGTGCGATCAATGTCCATGGCGTCGGCAGCAGCCTGCACAGGGGCTGCAACGAGCCGTCGGGATTCAGTACCCGCGGCATGACCAAACCCACGTCGGGATGGCCATCCATGAAACCCAGTAGCTCCGGAATCACTTCCGGATCAAAGTACACGTCGGGATTCAGCACCAGATGATAAGTGGACTGTCGCATCGCGTGTCGCAACGCAATGTTGTGCGCCGCGCCAAACCCGATATTCTTTCGGCAATGCACATAAACCACATGCGGGCTGCTGACAATATGCCGTAACACATCGGTGGGTGAGTTGTCGATGAGGTACAACACCGAATTCGGTGCGCTTTCAAGAAAGCTGGATATGGCCCGCTTGAGGACAGGTACGGAATCTCTGTAGGCCACTATGGATGCACTTAACGTCCTCATAAAATGCCGCTTCTAAAGAAAAGTACAAAAAAAGGCCCATGTGCGTTGGCACGCATTTGAAATTATTGTAAAAGATGTGAATATTAGCCAGCGTCAATTCGTGACGCTTTCTATTTACAGGCTATGGAACTAATCAATTCTCTCGAAGACTACGAACGCATTTACAACAAGAGCATCGAAGACCCTGAAACATTCTGGTCAGAGATCGCAGACGATTTTGTGTGGAGGAAGAAGTGGACCAAAACCCTCGAGTGGGATTTCAACAAACCCGAAGTGAAATGGTTTGTCGATGGAAAGCTCAATGTCACCGAGAGTTGCATTGATCGCCACCTGCCGGCACGCGCGAACCAAACAGCGATAATATGGGAACCCAACGACCCGCAAGGGCCCGCGCTGCGGATTACCTATCAGCAACTCCACGATGAAGTGTGCCGTACGGCGAATATGCTGAAGAAAAACGGTGTAAAGAAAGGCGATAGGGTTTGCATTTACCTTCCGATGATTCCCGAGCTGGCATATACCATGCTGGCCTGCGCACGCATTGGCGCCGTACATTCGGTAGTGTTTGCCGGATTCTCTTCGCGCTCCCTGGTGGACAGGATCACTGACGCCGGTTGCACGATTGTAGTCACCGCCGACGGTTCCTACCGGGGCGGTAAGACGATCGACCTGAAAGGTATTATGGATGAAGCGCTGGCGAAATGCCCGGAAGTTACCCGGTGCATTGTGTACCAGCGGATTCATTCGGACGTGCGCATGATGGATGGTCGGGATGTATGGTGGCACGACGAAATCCAGGGCATGGAGGCAACCTGCCCGGCCGAAGAGATGGACGCGGAGGATATGCTTTTCATTCTCTATACGTCAGGTTCCACCGGCAAGCCTAAAGGTATGGTGCATACATGCGGAGGGTACCTGGTGTATGTAACGTACACGTTTCTGACGGCTTTTCGATACCGCGAAGGTCAGGTGTACTGGTGTACGGCGGACATCGGCTGGATTACCGGACACTCTTACATATTGTACGGCCCCCTGGCGGCAGGCGCGATCACGCTGATGTTCGAGGGTGTTCCCTCCTGGCCCGATATGGGCAGATTCTGGCATGTATGCGAAAAACATCGCGTCAACATTTTCTACACGGCACCTACGGCTATCCGTTCACTGGCACGCGCGCCACTTAGCCTGGTGGAGGCGTATGACCTCACGCAATTGGAAGTGATCGGCACGGTAGGAGAACCTATTAACGAGGAGGCCTGGAAATGGTATCATGATAATATCGGAAAGAGTCGCTGCCCTGTGATCGACACGTGGTGGCAGACCGAGACCGGCGGCTTTATGATCTCGCCGATTGCCAATGTCACGCCGATGAAGCCTTCCCACGCGTCATTCCCGCTTCCGGGTATTCAACCCGTAATCATGAACGAAGGCGGCCTGGAAGTGAAGGGAAACTCCGTCGAAGGCAGACTTGCCATGAGGTTCCCCTGGCCGGCCATGGCACGAACCATTTACGGCAATCACAACCGCTTTCGCGAGACATACTTTTCAACGTTTCCCGGAAAATATTTCACGGGAGACGGCTGCAAGCGTGATGAAGAGGGATTTTACCGGATTACCGGTCGCGTCGATGACATTATCATCGTCTCCGGCCACAACCTGGGCACGGCGGAAATTGAAAGTGCAATTTGCGAGCATTCGGCCGTCTGCGAGACGGCGGTCGTCGGTTTCCCGCACGATGTGAAGGGCCAGGGCATATATGCCTTCGTTACCTGTTACGATCAGCCGCACGAAGAGGAAAAGCTGCGCGCAGAGGTCCGGGAGATCGTGGCCAAACTCATTGGCCCTATTGCCAAGCCCGACAAGATTCAATTCGTTGCCGGGTTGCCCAAAACACGCTCCGGAAAGATCATGCGCCGGATCCTTCGCAAGATCGCCGAAGGTGACACCTCGAACCTTGGCGATGTGTCGACACTCCTTGACCCGTCCGTAGTAGAGCAAATCAAGACGGGCGCCCTGTAGCGTAGAGAAACAAGTAAAGACGGAACTGAGGAATACACAGAAGAACGTAAGGAAAGACAGGAAAATAAAAAGGGGTCGTCCGGGTAGGAGACCCCTTTTTATTTTGCTGCTTATCTAAATCAGCTTCCGCATGCTTCGCACGCGTCGGGATTATCGAGCGAGCAAGCCATGTCGGCACGCTTTTGCGCGTCGTCGTCCGGCTGGTAGCTGAGTTCCTGCTGGTACTTGGACTGTCCCGCAGGCGCTGCCGCGGCGGCGACTTTCTGTTGTTCGGGTGTGCGCACAGGCGCCGGAGTAGTTTCGCCGAGCGCGGACTTGTCCAGCGTAAACTTGATGGCGTCTGCAGCAGCCGTAGAGCGCAGATAGTACATGCCCGTCTTGAGTCCTTTCTTCCAGGCGTAGAAGTGCATGGAAGTAAGCTTTCCGAAATTCGGGTTGGTGATGTGGACGTTGAGGCTTTGCGACTGGCAGATGTACGCACCGCGGTCGGCGGACATATCGATGATAACCTTTTGAGAGATTTCCCAAACCGTTTTATAGATGTCCTTAAGATTCTGCGGGATCTCGGGAATGTCCTGAACCGAGCCGTTCGTGGCGATCAGCTTTTGACGCATGTTCTCACTCCACAGGCCGAGTTCCATCAGGTCTTTCATCAGGTGCCGGTTCACGACGATGAAGTCGCCGGAGAGCGTTCTCCGCGTGTAGACGTTCGACGTGTACGGCTCGAAGCACTCATTGTTACCCAGGATCTGTGAGGTGGACGCGGTCGGCATAGGCGCCAGCAGCAGTGAGTTTCGCACACCGTATTGTTTTACGTCGCGCTTGAGCTGCTCCCAGTTCCAGCGGCCACTCTTCGGGGTGACACCCCACATGTCGAACTGGAATATCCCCTTGGATACGGGTGATCCCTTGAAGGTTTCGTAGGGCCCGGCAACTTTGGACAATTCCATGGAAGCTTCCATGGCGCCGTAGTATATGGTTTCGAAGATGTCTTCATTCAGACGGAGCGCCTCTTCAGAGTCGAAGGGCATCCGGAGCTGGATGAACGTATCCGCCAGACCTTGAACGCCAATACCGATGGGGCGGTGCCGCAGGTTCGACCGCTGTGCTTCTTCAACGGGATAATAGTTGATATCGATGACCTTGTTGAGGTTGCGCGTCACCACCTTGGTGATTTCGTACAGCTTCTGATGATCGAAGGTGCCTTCTTCCGTTACGAACTTGGGCAGTGCAATGGAAGCCAGGTTACACACGGCCACTTCGTCCGGCGCGGTGTATTCCATGATTTCCGTACAGAGGTTGCTCGACTTGATCGTGCCGAGGTTCTTCTGGTTGGACTTCTTGTTCGCCGCGTCTTTGTACAGCATGTAAGGCGTGCCCGTTTCGATCTGCGCTTCGAGAATTTCGAACCACAGATCCTGGGCTTTTACCTGACGGCGGTAGCGCTCTTCGCGCTCATATTTTTCATAGAGGCGTTCAAACTCCTCGCCGTATACTTCCGCGAGACCCGGTGCTTCGTTAGGGCAGAAGAGCGACCACATTTCGTTGTTCTCTACCCGCTTCATAAACAGGTCAGGGACCCAGAGGGCGTAGAAAAGGTCGCGTGCGCGGAGCTCTTCTTTGCCGTGGTTCTTCTTGAGGTCGAGGAAGTCGAAAATATCGGCGTGCCAGGGTTCGAGGTAGATGGCGAAGCTTCCTTTGCGCTTGCCGCCGCCCTGGTCGACATACCGTGCGGTCATATCAAAGTTGCGGAGCATGGGAACGATGCCGTTGGACGTTCCACCCGTGCCTTTGATGTATGAGCCTTTAGCCCGTATGTTATGGATGCTGAGCCCGATACCTCCTGCTGACTGGGAGATCTTGGCGCATTGTTTCAGTGTATCGTAAATGCCGTCGATGCTGTCGTCCTTCATGGTCAGGAGGAAGCACGACGACAGCTGGGGCTTGGGTGTGCCCGCGTTGAAGAGGGTCGGTGTCGCATGCGTGAACCACTTTTCGGACAGCAGGTTGTAGGTCTCTATGGCTGCGGGAATATCGTCGCCATGGATGCCGACGGCCACGCGCATCAGCATATGCTGCGGGCGTTCAACGGTCTTGCCGTCGATTTTCATCAGGTATGACCGCTCGAGTGTTTTAAATCCGAAGTAATCATAGCTGAAATCCCGATCGTTGATGACGGCGCCGTCGAGTTCTGCGGCGTGTTCTTTGATGACCTTCCATGTTTCCTTCGAGATCAGCGGAGCGTTTTGTCCGGTCTTAGGATCGACGTAAGTATACAGTCGTTTCATCGTGTTGGAGAACGACTTGCTGGTGACCTTATGAAGGTTGGAGATAGCAATCCGGGCTGCAAGCTTGGCGAAGTCGGGGTGACGTGTCGTCATCGTCGCCGCGATCTCGGCGGCGAGGTTATCGAGTTCGACGGTCGTGACGCCGTCGTACAGGCCGTTGATGACCTTCATGGCCACTTCCACGGGGTTAATGTGCCGGGGGTCGAGGCCGTAGCAGAGTTTTTCTATCCGGGCCGTGATCTTATCGAATTTCACGGATTCCCTGCGTCCGTCGCGCTTAATTACGAGCATGTTCTAGATAAGGGTTGTTTGTTTAAAAAAGAGCTCAAAAAAATCAGTTCGTTTTACATTCGACTGACTGATGCGGTCCGGGGATTGCGCCCCCGGGCACGCCGAAAATCCCGGCGTTCTCTGAAATCCAATCTACTTAAAAATCTTCATTCAGGGAAAACTTGGGAGCGCTTTCTTTCTCGGTGCTTTTCATCACGCCGGCCTTCTGATATTCAGCTACACGTTTTTCAAAGAAGTTGGTTTTACCGCGCAGTGAAATCATATCCATGAAGTCGAACGGATTGGTAGCGTTGAAGATTTTCTTTCCGATGAGCTCGTTGAGGAGTCGGTCGGCGACGAATTCGATGTATTGACGCATTTGTTCTGCGTTCATACCGATCAGTTTGACCGGGAGGGCGTCCGTGACAAAGTACTTCTCGATTTCTACGGCGTCGCGGATGATATCGATAATGGTTTGTTCCGGCAGCTTGTTCACCACGTGGTGGGTGTACAGGTGGCATGCGAAGTCGCAGTGGAGTCCTTCGTCGCGCGAAATCAGTTCGTTGGAGAAGCTGAGTCCGGGCATCAGGCCGCGCTTCTTCAGCCAGAAGATGGAGCAGAAGGAGCCGGAGAAGAAGATCCCTTCCACGGCGGCGAAGGCGATGAGGCGTTCCTGGAAGCTTCCTTTGTCGATCCAGCGCAGGGCCCAGTCGGCCTTTCTCTTCACACAGTCCATCGTTTCGATGGCACGGAAGAGGCGGTCCTTTTCGCGGGGATCTTTGACGTAGGTGTCGATCAGGAGCGAATAGGTTTCCGAGTGAATGTTTTCGATGGCGATCTGGAAGCCATAGAAGAATTTGGCTTCGGTGTACTGCACTTCACCTACGAAGTTTTCGGCCAGGTTCTCGTTCACGATTCCGTCGCTGGCGGCGAAGAACGCCAGCACGTGGGTGATGAAGTGCCGTTCGCCGTCGTTGAGGCCCTCCCAATCCTTCAGGTCGTGGCTGAGGTCGATCTCTTCTGCCGTCCAGAAGCTAGCCTCGGCCTGTTTGTAGAACTTCCAGATGTCGTGGTGCTGGATGGGGAACAGGACGAACCGGTCCTTGTTTTCCCTGAGGATGGGTTCTTCGGCTTGATTGTGGCTCATGATAACTTGTGCTTTATTTAAAAGGTTTAACCAAAATCGAAAAGGATACCTGCCCGGAGCCTTACCCCGGGTAGGAGAATACCTGTAAATTTTTTGCTTGTCAGGTGCCGGGCTGATGGCCCTGCCGTCAAGTGTACAAATCAAATAAAGGATTCCTAATAATCAAAAGACCGATTTTGGCCTGTTTTGGGTGATTGTGGAATTCTTGTGGATAATTTGTGGACAGATAAGTCATTGGACAATAGGGCTTTAAAATGCCCCCATTTAGGTCTTTGTTACGGTTTGTGGAAGGGCCGATGTGGATAAATAATTTTTAAAATTCTTTTTAACGGCGCCGAACCAAAAAGGATGGCGCCAAATACTGCCAAATAGATTCTTTTTCCTAACTTTGCAGTCCATTTTTCAGAAGAGCTATGTACGCGATCGTAGACATTGCCGGAAAGCAATTTAAGGTGACCAAGGATCAGTATGTATACGCGCCCAGGCTGACGGGCGACGCCGGCGAAGCGGTAAACTTCGACCGGGTGTTGCTAGTCAGCGACGATGCGGGCACGCGTATCGGAACGCCTACCGTGGCCGGGGTCACCGTGTCAGGAAAGATCCTGGAACACGTGAAGGGCGATAAGGTAACGGTGTTCAAGAAAAAGCGCCGCAAGGGCTATGCCGTCAAAAACGGCCATCGCCAGCAGTATACCAAGGTCCTCATCGAGGGGATCGGATAAGACCTGTATCCGGTCAGAGACAATCAATCACAGTTACAAAAGATATAACCAACCATGGCACACAAGAAAGGTGAAGGTAAGGTAAAGAACGGACGCGAATCGGAAAGCAAACGACTTGGCGTGAAGGTGTTCGGCGGCCAGCGCGTGGTGGCGGGTAATATCATCGTCCGCCAGCGCGGAACGAAGCATCACCCCGGCGTCAACGTCGGTATGGGCAAAGACCACACCCTTTTCGCCCTGACCGATGGTGTAGTGGTATTCCGTAAAGGTCGCCAAAACCGGTCTTACGTATCGGTCGCACCCGCGACGGATTAGCACACTGTTCAAACGATTTCAGGCTGCAGGCTATACCCCAAAACGGGGTATGGCCTGCTTCTTTTTTGGCCCATAACCAACTCACTGTCAATCGGATCAGGCCCTTTGTCAAATATTAAAGTTCGGTATTTTATATTCCGATTTATCCCCTTAATTTGGGGGTAAATTAGTTTTAACCTAAACATCAACGTATGAAGAAGATTCTACTCGTTAGCTTCTTCGCAGCCCTTGTATTCGGTGCCTGGGCGCAGGAGCGAACAGTGAGTGGTAAGGTTACCTCGTCGGAAGACGGGTCGGCCATACCCGGCGTGAACGTCCTCTTAAGGGGGACTGCCATTGGTGGTGTTACCGACGCCACAGGAGGATATACCCTCTCCGTCCCCGAATCCGGGGGAGTACTTGTCTTTTCATTTATTGGTTTTCAAACGCAGGAAGTCGAGATCGGATCACGCTCAGTGGTAGATGTGGTGCTGCTTCCCGACGTTACCGAACTTACCGAGGTGGTCGTAACCGCCCTCGGTATCGAGCGGCAAAAGGCGGCTCTCGGATACTCCGTGCAGGAGGTCTCCGGTTCGGAAATCAGCGCGACCAAAGAATCGAGCTTCATCAGCTCGCTGTCGGGTCGCGTAGCCGGTCTGAGCGTCCGCAAGAGTAACTCGCTCGGCGGGTCGGTCAACGCGGTGATCCGCGGGTCGAACTCCTTTACCGGTAACAACCAGGCGTTGTTCGTTGTCGATGGTATTCCCATCAGCAACAGCAACCTGAACACCAGCACCCAGATGATCGGTGGCGGGGGATACGACTATGGTAACGCTGCGTCGGATATCGACCCCAACAACATCGAATCGATATCCGTGCTGAAAGGCGCTACCGCCGCTGCACTCTACGGATCGGATGCGGCAAACGGTGTGATCATGATCACCACCAAGAAGGGAACCGCTCGTGAAGGACTGGGAATCACAGTCAATCATGCTACGACCTTCAGCCAGTACGATAAGGCGACCTTCCCCAAATACCAAAAAGAATATGGCGCGGGCTACGGTCCCTATTACGGTTCGACCGGAGGCTTCTATGATGAAGACGTGAACGGCGATGGAATCGACGACCTCGTAGTTCCCGCGGAAGAAGACGCCTCGTTCGGTGCCGCGTATGATCCGAGCCTGATGGTCTACCAATGGGATTCTTTCTATCCTGAATTGGACACGTATCTCCAGCCCAGGCCGTGGGTGGCACCGGAACACGGTCCGGAATACATCTTCGAAACCGGAATAAACAACATTACCAACGTCAGCCTTTCAGGAGGCAGCGACAAGGGAACGTTCCGGCTCGGATATACCCGCGACGACCGCAGCGGTATTTTGCCTAACAGCAAAATCCAGCGTAATATGATTGACATCTATGCCAGCCAGAAGCTGACCGATAAACTGACGGTTGACGGTAAGCTGACCTACACAAGGGTCGAAGGCAAGGGACGGTACGGAACAGGGTACGAGTCACGCAACGTGTTCCAGTCGTTTAAACAGTGGTACCAAACCAACGTCGACGTCAAGGCACAGCGTGATGCGTATTTTGCCACCGGCAAGAACATTACGTGGAACCCTAGCAACCACGAGGATACAAGCCCCCGCTATTTCGACAACCCCTACTGGGTGCTGTACGAAAACTATCAGAACGACAAGCGGAACAGGCTGTTCGGAAAATTCCAGCTCACCTATGATGTCACCGATTGGTTGAACGTCATGTACCGGTCAGGTGTTGATATCTATTCCGACCTTCAGGAAGAGCGCTTCGCTATCGGAAGTATCGACCCTTCGGAGTATATGAAGTACGAGCGCCAGTTTGAACAATATTCCAACGACGTTATCCTTTCCTTTAACAGGGATATTTCTGAATCGGTGTCCTTTGACGGTTTGGCCGGGATGAGTGTTCTGAACCGGAAGATCATCAGCACCAGCTCCGAGACCAACGGCGGCCTTGTGGTTCCAGGCGTATACGCGCTGAGCAACTCGGTCAGCGCGCTGGCACCTCCGGCTGAAACTGACATTCACGTCCGGAAGTATGGCTATTACGCCCAGGCCCGGTTTGGCTACAACGATTTCCTGTACCTGGACCTCCAGGGCCGGATCGACAAATCGTCGACCTTGCCTGAAGACAATAACACGTACTTCTATCCCTCCTCATCACTGAGCTTCATTTTCAGCGAACTGATGCGCAGCTCGGTAATAAGTTTTGGTAAGGTACGGGCGGGCTTCGCCAGGGTATCCAATGATGCGCCTTCTTACAGCATTCTCAACACCTATACAGCAGGTACACCTTTCGGATCGACTCCCGTGTACTACCTGGGTAGCGACGCCGTAGGCGGACAGACGAGCGGGGATACTTCCAATAACCCCGAACTGAAGCCTGAGACGACGGACGAAATCGAAATAGGTCTGGAAATGAATTTCCTGAACAACCGCGTAGGGTTTGACCTTTCCTTCTACAAGACCAATACCATCGACCAAATCATGCCCGTCGAAATTTCACAGGCTACTGGCTACAATTACAAGTATGTCAACGCAGGTGAAATGGAGAACAAAGGTGTTGAATTGAGCTTGTTTGGCTACCCTGTACAACAGCGCAATTTCTCGTGGAGAATCAATGCGAACTGGGCAAGGAACAAGAATACGGTTGTCTCCCTGTATGAAGACGGAGAGAACCTGCTGATCTTCTCTGCATGGTCTACTGCGATCAATGCCAGAAAGGGTGAGCCTTATGGTACCATTACCGGCACCAACTACGTCTATCATGAAAACGGTGGCCGCATCGTTGGCGCCGACGGTAAGTATTTGACGACGGCTTCCACGACCGAGATCATTGGTAACATTCAGCCGGATTGGACTGCGGGCATTAACAACACCTTCACGTACAAGAATCTTTCGTTCAGCTTCCTGATCGATATACAGAAGGGTGGCGATATAATCAGCTATGACCTGGGCTTCGGCCGTGCAACCGGTCTTTATGCCGAGACTGCCGGACTTAACGACAGAGGTTTTCCGAAGAGAAGCCCTGTAGCTGAAGGTGGTGGTGTTCTCGTACCCGGCGTCCTCGCAGACGGCTCGCCGAATACCATCTATGCAGATGCCAGCGACTACACCAACCCTCAGGGATATTACGGTGGTAGTTCCGAGACGGGCGGCTATCTGCCCGATGCCGGCCTGGTGTACGACGCATCGTTCGTCAAACTCAGGGAAGTTACGCTGAGCTATTCGCTGCCGAAAGACCTGTTTAGCAGCATCCCTGTGACAAACGTCTCTTTGGGCGTGTTCGGTCGCAACTTGTGGATCATTGACAAGAATCTTCCTTCTGGCGACCCTGAGTACGGCAACAGTTCCGGTAACTATCACGGTATCCAGAACGCCGCGCTGCCCGCCGTGAAAGAGTACGGGTTTAACGTCAACATTCAATTCTAAGCTGAACTGCAATGAGAAAGAAGATATTATTTTTCCTACTGAGCGTCGGGGTGATGTCCTTCGTCACCTCGTGCGATGAGAACCTTGCGGATCTGAACGTCGATCCGAAGCAACCGACCGAGGTGCCTGCCGAGGTGTTGTTCACCTACGGGCAGTTTAACCTTGTGAAACAATTGACCAATGCCGACTATAATCACAACGTGGACCTGTTCTGGTCGAATTTCCTGACTCAGACGACCTATATCCAGGAGGCCAGCTATGACGCGGCCAACCGTGACGTCGGCGGTTCGATTTGGGACAACATCTATACAGAATGCCTTTTCGAATTGGCAGATGCCAAGAGAATTCTCAGAGCGGAAGAGGCAACGCCGGCAACCGAGCCTATCATCAACAACCAACTTGCGATGATCAAGGTGCTCGAGGTGTATGCCTACCAATACCTGGTGGACAACTTTGGCCCCGTTCCTTTCCGGGAAGCCCTGGATATCAACAATGTAGTTCCAGCATACGACGACGCTGATTTCATCTACGCTGCCATTACGGACAGCCTTCAGAATGCGATCAGCATGCTTGACGCGGGTGCTGCCGGCTTTTCTTCTTCGGCCGACATCCTCTACGGAGGAGACATCGAGAAATGGCAAAAGTTCGCCAACTCGCTGCTGCTGAAGATCGGAATCCGGCTGGCAGACGTTGACGCCACTACCGCATCCGCACTGATCAACGATGCGGTTAACGGAGGTGTATTTGAATCCAACGACGACAACGCCGTGTTCCAGTTCCTCGACTCGCAGCCCTACGTCAACCCGATTTGGGACTACTTCGTCTATGACAACCGCGCGTCGGACTTTGTGGCTACCCAGTTTTTCCTCGATATCCTCGAGGACCGAAACGATCCTCGTATTGCTGCCTACTTCGATGACAATGAGGTCCCTTACGTGGGTGGCGTCTACGGTGGCGTGGGTAACGCCTACAACAGCCTCACGCACGTGAACACGGCGATCACCAACGACGCCACATTCCCCGGTACGCTGCTGGATTACTCCTTCGTTGCCTTCACACTGGCCGAGGCTGTAGAACGTTCCTTCATCGCGGGCGATGCAGCCGCTTATTATGAAGCGGGAATCAGGGCTTCGTTCGAATCGTGGGGTCTGTCAGAAACTGATGCCGACAACTACCTGGCTGAGGCTTCAGTCGACTATTCCACTGCACCTGGCGACTTCAAGCAGAAGATTGGAATGCAAAAGTATATCGCGCTCTTCAACCAGGGACATGAAGCCTGGACCGAAGCGCGGAGACTGAATACTCCGGAACTTCTGCCTGCGGCATCCAATAGCCGGCCTAACCCCAGGCGGATGATTTATCCCACGACGGAAAAACTCATCAACTCCGCGAATTACTCTGCGGCGCTTGCTGCGTTTGGTGGCAATGATGACACTGCCGGAAGGATTTTCTGGGACGTCGATAATTAAGATATCCGGAATACCTGATAACAAACGAGGCCACCTTAGGGTGGCCTCGTCTGTTTTGATGGTATATGATGACGCTTCCGTCGCGGTTTTTGTCATATTTGTGCCATGCAAGCCGACAACACACTTCTTATCGACATGCTGTCCGGAAAGGGCGCCCGCCGGACTCCAGTATGGCTTATGCGCCAGGCCGGCCGTGTCCTTCCTGAATACCGGAAAGTGAGAGAAAGCGCCGGCAGTTTCAAGAAAATGGTGACTACACCCGAACTCGCCTGTGAAGTCACCCTTCAACCCGTCGATATCCTCGGGGTGGATGCCGCGATTATCTTCTCGGATATCCTCGTCATCCCCGAAGCTATGGGCCTTCCCTACGAAATGGAAGAAAACCGGGGCCCGGTCTTTCCGCGCCGTATCGAATCCGCCGCCGACCTGCGCAACTTGCGCGTAGCCCCGGCGGAAGCGCTTGGTTACGTAACGGAAGGCATTACGCTCACCAAACGTGAACTCAACGGGCGTGTGCCCCTCATCGGGTTTGCCGGTGCTCCCTGGACGATCTTCGCCTATATGGTGGAAGGGAGCGGCAGCAAGACGTTTAGCCGCGCGCGGGGAATGCTCTACCGCGAACCGGAATTGGCACACCAGCTGCTCGGCATGATCACCGAGAGCACCATCAACTACCTGAACGGTCAGGTTCAGGCCGGCGCAGATACGATCCAGATCTTCGACTCCTGGGCAGGCGTATTGGGCCCCGACCAATACCGCGAATTCTCTTTGAACTACATACGGCGTATTTGCGAAGAAGTCACGGGAGTCCCCCGCATCGTCTTCCCCAAGGGCGCCTACTTTGCCCGTGCCGAATTAATTCAGGTACAATGTGAAGGGGTCGGTCTCGACTGGAACATGGACATCCGCGAATCGCGACAACTCATGCCCCACAAAGTGCTGCAAGGGAATCTTGACCCTTGCGCCCTTTACGCGTCACGCGATCATATCCGCAAGGAAACGATCAAAATGCTTGACGCCTTCGGCCCGGAGAAACACATCGCCAATCTAGGACACGGACTTTATCCGGACACCGAGGTGGATAGTGTGAAGTGTTTTATTGATACGGTAAAGGAATACAGGAGTAGTCGGTAGTAAGCGTCACTGCCTTCGCGCGCCCTTGCATCCCTCAAGGGAGCCAATGCGCCTGACCCAACCTGGTGTCACTTATGGCAATCGCCCGTTGGTCAGGCGAGCATCTTCAGCAATACCGTCAACCGGTTCTTCAAATTCCGGCGATCGACGATGAAATCGAGAAAGCCGTGGTCGAGGACGAACTCGGCGCTTTGAAATCCTTTAGGTAGGTCTTTGCCGATGGTTTCGCGAATGACGCGGGGGCCGGCGAACCCGATGAGCGCGCCCGGTTCGGCAATATTGAAATCGCCGAGCATCGCAAACGACGCTGTAACACCGCCGGTAGTAGGATCGGTGAGGAGCGAGATGTAGGGAATGCCCGCTTCGTCCAGCAGCGAAAGCTTGGCTGAAGTCTTGGCCATTTGCATGAGCGACAGGCCGGCTTCCATCATGCGTGCACCGCCGGACCGTGAGATGAGCAACAACGGGAATCGGTGCTCCAGACAGTGATCGATGGCCCGGGATATTTTTTCGCCGACAACGGAGCCCATAGAGCCTCCGATAAAACTGAAGTCCATGCAGCCGATAACGATGTTGATGCCGTTGAGTTTTCCGACGGCGGTGCGTATGGCGTCCTTCAGTTCGGTCTTTTCCTGGGATTCGCGAATGCGATCGGGGTAGGCTTTTGTGTCAGAGAACTTCAGCGGGTCGTCCGACTCCATCTCGGCGTCGAGCTCCGTGAATTCGTTGTGATCAAACAGGAGTTCGAAGTATTCCTTGGAGCCGATGCGGACGTGGTAGTCCTCGTCGGGCACCACAAAGGCGTTGTGCTTGAGTTCCCGTGTATGGACAATCTTGCCCTTGGGCGATCTGAACCAAAGCCCGTCAGGCACTTCCCTTTTGGCCTCGGTGGGGGTGAGGATCCCTTTATCGCTGCGTCTGAACCAAGCCATGGGATGGTTGATTGAGGATTATCGATTTGAGATTATCGATTTGCGAGTGGGTCAATCGAAAATCACAGATCGCAAATCGAAAATCTCAAATCTACAGTTTTTCCTTAATACGGGCGGCCTTACCCTGGCGGCCTCGCATATAGTACAGTTTAGCACGGCGTACCTTGCCGATTTTCAGCACGTCAATCTTGCTGATGCTGGGAGACAGGATGGGAAATATCCGTTCTACACCCACGCCGTTGGAGATTTTGCGGACGGTAAAGGTTTCACCGTTGCTCCCCTTGCCACGGCGCTGGATGACAACGCCCTGAAACTGCTGAATACGCTCCTTGTTCCCCTCCCGTATCTTAACGTGTACGTTGACGGTATCGCCTGCCTTGAAGGACGGGGTGTTCGAACGATCAGCCCCCTCTTTTTCCTCCACTAATTTGACCAAATCAGCCATGATGCTATGTTTTCTAAAACGGACTGCAAATTTAGACAAAGTATCCGGATTTCAGCGCTCCCCGGCGGGAATGTTGCCCGGTTCGTCCCGGTTGTCGGCCAGCAATCCCGGGCGGCGGAGCCTGGTACGCTCCAGGGCCATTTCATGGCGCCAGGCCTCGATTTTGGCTTCATGGCCGCTCAAAAGCACGTCGGGCACCTTCCAGCCCTTATAGTCGGCCGGTCGGGTGTATACCGGGGGCGCGATCAGGTTGTCCTGGAAGGAGTCGCTCAGGGCCGATGTTTCGTCGGAAAGCACGCCGGGAATCAGCCGAACCACCGCGTCGGCGACGACGGCGGCCGCCAGCTCGCCACCCGACAGCACATAATCGCCGATACTGATTTCCCGGGTCACCAGGTGTTGCCGGACGCGCTCATCGACGCCCTTATAATGGCCGCAAAGCAGGATCAGATTCTGTTTGAGGCTCAGCGCGTTCGCGATCGACTGACGAAAAGGTTCGCCGTCCGGGCTCATATAAATGATGTCGTCGTACGACCGTTGCGATTTCAGGTCGGCTATGCACCTGTCGATGGGCTCGATCATCAATACCATGCCAGCGCCCCCGCCGTATGCGTAATCGTCAACGGAACGGTGGCGATCGGTGGCGTACGCCCTAAGGTCGATCACGTTGATCTCGACGAGTCCCCTGGTAATCGCACGCTTCAAAATGGAGTCGCTGAAGGGGCTCTCAAGAAGACGGGGGAGGCAGGTTATGATGTCGATATGCATGAGGATCAGGTATTGAGGTCGAGAAATCCGTCAGGCAGTTCTACGAGGATGGTCTTCTTGTCGGTGTCGACGGACTGAATAAACGGCCCGTTTACCGGAATGAGTACCTCCCGCCCTTCATGTTCTACCACCACCAGACGTGCAGGTCCCGCATCGGCCACTTCACGTACGGTGCCCAGCAACACACCGTCTCCGGTAAACACGGAGAAGCCGGCGATCTCGTCGCTGTAAAAGCCGCCGTCACCGGGTGCGGGCCGCGCGGCAATAGGGAGAAATACGCCAAGACCGGATATGGAGGCAGCATCTTCGTGGGTGTTGAAATCCTGAAACTTCACGTAGGCACGGGTACCCCTTGACGAGACCGAATCTACAAAGTAAGGAACGAACGATCCGCTTTGCCCAAGGTAGACTACATCCAGTGATGTGAGGTCGGGCGCCTCAGATCGCAGGGAAATCGTGACCGACCCCTTCAGTCCGTGGGGGCGGGTCACTTTGCCAATGAGAAAGTATTCGGAACGACTCATGGTGCACCGTAAAACAAAAACGCCGGAGCATGTCTGCCCGGCGTGTAGAGAATATCATGGTCAGAACGACGCGTCGCTCAGGATTCGGCTGCGCCCGACTCCGGAGTTGCGCCGGCTTCAGGGGCCTCAGGTGCGCCGGTAGCTTCCGGGGCTGCTGCCTGCTCCTCGCCTGCGTTCTCGGCGGGTGCCGCCTCTTCTTCAGGTACAATCGACTTCTTGCGTATCGCTTCCGCGCGCGCCTCTTTAACCTTGGTTTCGGCATCTTTCCGGGCCTTGCTCTCTGCAGCCTTGGATTCCGCCAGCTTCTCGGCCTTCTTCTTCACCTTGGCCTCCTTTTCCTTAAGCCATTCAGCCAGCCGGGCGTCGGCCTGTTCCTGGGTCAACGCGCCCTTCAGCACGCCGATCTGAAGATGCTTCTTCAGCAATACACCGCGGTAAGACAGCACGGATTTCACCGTGTCGGTAGGTTGGGCGCCGTTCATTATCCAATGAAAGGCCCTTTCGTCGTTGATTTCGACAGTTGCCGGAACCGTCAGGGGATTGTAGGTTCCCAGCTTTTCAATGAAACGGCCATCCCGTGGCGCCCTGGCATCGGCGACAACTACGTCGTACAATGCCAGTTTCTTGCGGCCCCTGCGGGCCAATCTGATCTTTACTGCCATTTAAGTTGTTTTCTTTTTTGTGGATCTCGTCCAGGTTCGCATGTAAAAGACCGCAAAGATAATTCAAATTTTTAGTCAGACAAGGTTCATTTACGGGGTTCCTGTAAAAGGCTGACTGTCAAATATATTTGCTTATACGGTTATACAATTTTTTTATAGTAACTTCGTTCCCTAACTTTGGTATGTGTTAACGATGGCGTACAGCCAATTGTGATGGACAAATATTCATATATCTCCAACGCGGACGTTGGGTACCTGGATAAACTCTACCAAAATTACAAACAAGACCCTTCTTCCGTCGACGTTACCTGGCAGAAGTTTTTTGAGGGCTACGAATTCTCCCAGCAGCGATACGGCGAAAACGGTCATGTCACAACAAGGGAAGAAAGTCTTACCCTCAAGGAGGCGCAGGTACGAAATCTGATCTTCGCCTACCGTTCTTTCGGGCATCTCAAGTCGAAGACCAACCCGGTCCGGCCAAGAAGGGACCACAAGGTGCACCTGGCCCTCTCGGATGTGGGGCTCAGCGAAGCGGATCTCGACACCGAGTTTGATGTCGGGGCCGAAATCCAAATGGGAAGGGCCAAACTTCGGGATATCATTGCCAAGCTGGAGGCCGTATACCTGGGCCCTATAGGCTTCGAGATCAACTTTATCCGCAATGAAGAGATTCGCCAGTGGCTGCTCGACAAGATCGAACGGGAATACTACGCCTACAACCCGAGCATTGAGGTCAAGAAAATGATCCTCACGAAGCTCAACGAGGCGGTCGTGTTCGAAAACTTTCTCCATACCAAATTCCTGGGGCAAAAGCGCTTCTCCCTGGAGGGCGGCGAGAACACCATTCCTGCCCTGCAGACCATCATCAACCGTGCGGCTGAGCTGGAGACCAAAGAGGTGGTCATCGGCATGGCGCACCGCGGCAGACTTAATGTTCTTTCGAACATACTGGGAAAGACCTACGAACAGATATTTACTGAATTTGAAGGCAACGTCAGTCCGGACCTAACCATGGGCGACGGCGACGTAAAATACCACCTGGGCTATTCCAGCCACATCCTCACGCCGTCGAGGAAAAAGATTTATGTAAAGCTTACGCCAAACCCTTCCCACCTGGAGGCGGTAGATCCGCTGGTGCTCGGGTATACGCGTGGCCAGATCGACGACGAATACGCCGGAGATATATCGAAGGCCATGGCCGTTCTCATTCACGGTGACGCTTCCGTCGCCGGTCAGGGTGTTGTCTACGAGGTGGTGCAAATGTCCGGTCTTCCGGGATACTTCACCGGGGGCACGATCCACTTTGTTATCAACAACCAGGTAGGCTTTACTACCGACTACGACGATGCGCGTACCAGTATTTACTGTACCGACATCGCCAAGATTGTGGATGCGCCTGTACTCCACGTCAACGGCGACGACGCCGAGGCTGTATCGTTCGCAGCCAACCTGGCCGTCGAGTACCGTCAGCGTTTCCAAAAGGATATTTTCATCGATCTGTTGTGCTATCGCAGACACGGCCATAACGAAAGCGACGAGCCGAAGTTTACCCAGCCGAAATTGTACAACATCATTGCCCGCCATCCCAACCCGCGTGAGGTATATGCACGCAAGCTGGTAGAGGGTGGCGAGCTTGACTCCGCGCTGGCGGATACGATGGACAAGAAGTTTCGCGACCAGTTGCAGGATCGCCTCAACGAAGTGAAGCAAAAGCCGCTGCCATACCGCGCGCAAAAAGTGGAGGAAGAGTGGGAGCAAATGCGTTGGGCACGGCCCGAAGACTTTGACGTGTCGCCCGATACGTCCATCCCGGCTGATATCGTAGAGAAAGTCGGTCAGGCCCTCATCACCATACCGCAGGGATTCAAGCCCATCAAACAGATTGAAAAACTGCTGCGCGACAGAAAGACCGCGTTCTTCGAAACCCGCCAACTGGGATGGGCGGAAGCTGAATTGCTGGCGTATGGCTCGCTGCTCCTCGAGAGCACGCCCGTTCGCATGTCCGGACAGGACACCATTCGCGGCACGTTCTCCCATCGGCACGCGTACGTCTTCGACGCCGAAACGAACGAATCGTATTGTGCCTTGAACCACCTCGATGAGAACCAGGCGAAGTTCCATATCTACAACTCCCTGCTGTCGGAGTACGGCGTGCTCGGTTTTGAATATGGCTATGCCATGGCATCGCCCCGGGCGCTCGTGTTGTGGGAGGCGCAGTTTGGCGACTTTGCGAATGGTGCACAGGTAATGATCGACCAGTTCATTTCCAGCGCTGAATCGAAGTGGCAACGCATGAACGGACTCGTAATGCTGCTGCCGCATGGGTACGAAGGCCAGGGACCGGAACACAGCAGCGCGAAGCCCGAGCGATTCCTCCAGCTTTGTGCCGAGTACAATATGATCGTTGCGAACCTGACTACCGCGGCCAATTTCTTTCACCTGCTCCGTCGGCAGGTCGCGTGGGAGTTTCGCAAGCCCTGTGTGGTGCTCTCTCCAAAATCTTTGCTGCGTCATCCCCTGGTAGCCTCGCCTATTGACGACTTCACTAAGGGACGGTTCCAGGAAGTGCTCGACGACACGACCGTAGATGCGAAAAAGGCAAGACGGGTGGTACTGTGTACCGGCAAGGTTTACTATGACCTGCTTGAATACCGCCAGAAGAAAAAAATAACGGATGTAGCGCTGGTTCGACTCGAGCAGCTTTATCCGTTCCCCGAAAAGAAGGTGCGCGCGATCCTCGACAAATACAAGACCGACGACCGGATGTGGGTTCAGGAAGAACCTGCAAACATGGGATACGTATCATACATACATCGGATGATGCCGAACGATAAGCTGAAGATCGTTTCGCGCAAGGCGAGCGCTTCGCCTGCCACAGGTTTTGCCAAGGTTCACCGCGTTGAACAGGAAAAGATCGTCGCGAAGGCATTTGAAGATTAAGTAAACTAAAACCGAAACCCTATCCATGGCCGTCCAGGTAAAAGTACCAACCGTAGGAGAATCCATTACAGAAGTAACCATAGGCAGCTGGCATCGTAAGGATGGCGACACCGTCGAAATGGACGAAGTGATCGCGGAACTTGAATCCGATAAAGCCACCTTTGAACTTACCGCGCCCGAACCGGGTGTCCTCCGTATTGTAAAGCAGGAAGGCGAGACCGTTCCTGTGGGAGAAGTAGTTTGCGAGATTGAACCTTCCGGAGCAGAGGGAAAGAGTTCCGGCGGAAAAGCTAAACAGAAGGCAGCGGCAGGTTCAGACGCAAAGGCAGATGCAGATGCAGGCGCAGCCAAGGCGGAGACATCAAAGGCTGCAACGGACACCGCCGCCAAAGAGGGGCCACCGAAGGTACACGAGATGCGTGTTCCCGCCGTCGGCGAATCCATTACGGAAGTTACGCTGTCGACCTGGCTGAAAAAGGACGGCGACCGGGTAGAACTCGATGAAATCATTGCTGAAGTAGAATCGGACAAGGCCACGTTCGAGCTACCGGCGGAAGCTGCGGGCATTCTGCGTATTGCCGCAAAGGAAAATGAAACCCTTCCCGTGGGCGGCCTCATTTGCACGATTGAAGTAGGTGCGGGTGATGCACCGGCAAAGAAGGAGGCGCCGCCGTCGGCAGCGCCCGCCGCAGCGGAAAGCAGCACATACGCGGCCGGCCATCCCTCGCCCGCCGCTGCGAAAATACTGGAAGAGAAAGGCATTAAGGCCGACGATGTGAAGGGTACCGGTCGCGATGGCCGCATTACAAAAGAAGATGCCATGAAGGCTCAACCCCCGGCTGAAAAGAGCAAGCCTTCTGCCCCTGAACCCGATGCGGCGGTTCCGGTTCCGGCTGGAACGCGCAATACGCGGAGGGAAAAAATGTCGTCGCTGCGGAGAACGATCGCCCGGCGGTTGGTCGCGGTGAGAAACGAAACCGCGATGCTCACCACCTTCAATGAAGTCGACATGAAGGCCATCATGGACTTGCGCAGCCAATTCAAGGACAAGTTCAAGGAGAAATACGGTATAGGACTCGGCTTTATGTCATTCTTCACGAAGGCCGTATGCCAGGCATTAAAAGAATGGCCCGCGGTCAACGCGCAGCTTGACGGTGACGAAATCATATACCACGATTATTGCGACGTTTCCATTGCCGTCTCCACACCGCGCGGACTTGTCGTTCCTGTCGTGCGAAATGCAGACGCGCTCACCTTCGATCAGATCGAATCGGAAATCGCACGGCTTGCCGTAAGGGCACGGGATGGTAAGTTGTCTATCGACGAGATGCAGGGCGGAACGTTTTCGATCACCAATGGGGGTGTGTTCGGGTCGATGCTGTCAACGCCCATTTTGAATCCACCGCAGGCGGCCATCCTTGGAATGCACAACATCGTTCAACGACCGGTAGTAAAGAACGGAGAGATCGTTATCCGACCGGTTATGTTTGTCGCTTTATCATACGACCACCGTATCATTGACGGCAGGGAGTCTGTGAGCTTCCTGTTCCGCGTCAAGGAACTGCTGGAAGATCCCGGGCGGCTTATGCTCGGTGTCTGAGGCCTTCCTTTCAAACGCGATTTTTGTCTTAAACTCTTGTCATGCAGTACAACGTCACAGTTATAGGTTCCGGCCCTGGAGGATACGTGGCCGCTATCCGGTGTGCCCAACTCGGCTTCAAAACCGCCATCATAGAAAAATACGATACACTGGGAGGTACCTGCCTTAACGTGGGGTGTATACCCTCAAAGGCTCTACTCGATTCCAGTGAGCACTACGCCAACGCGAAGGAGAACTTCAAGACCCACGGGATCAACGTACAGGGACTTAAAGTGGACATCGGTACGATGATCGCCCGAAAAACGGATGTCGTCAAGCAGAATGTAGATGGCATTGCTTTTCTCATGAAGAAGAACAAGATCGAGGTGCATCATGGCGTGGGCTCCTTCGTCGACAAGAACACGATAAAGATCCTGGCCACCGACGGTAAAGAAACGACGATCACCACCGATCATGTGATCATTGCGACGGGTTCCAAACCTACGCCGCTGCCGTTTGCACCCTTCGATAAGAAACGCATTATCTCCAGCACCGAAGCGCTGGAGCTGAAAGAGATACCCAAGCACCTCATCGTAATCGGTGGAGGAGTGATCGGTATGGAGCTTGGATCGGTGTATGCACGCATCGGTTCAAAGGTGACGGTCGTAGAGTTTCTCGACAACCTTATTCCCACCATGGACTCCACACTTGGTAAGGAGCTGCAAAAGGTCGCCAAGAAAATGGGTATGGACATCTACCTCGGCCATAAGGTGACAGCCGTCAACGCCAAGGGAAAAGAAGTAACCGTGAAGGCCGAGGACAAGCAGGGAAAGCCGTTGGAGCTAAAAGGCGACTACTGCCTGGTAAGCATCGGACGACGACCCTACACAGAAGGCTTGAACCTTAATGCTGTTGGCATCGGGTTGGACAAAGGGCGTATCCCTGTTGATGAACATCTGCGTACCAGCGTTGATAACATATACGCCATTGGTGACGTTGTGCGGGGCCCTATGCTCGCCCACAAGGCGGAAGAAGAGGGCGTGCTCGTCGCCGAGCGCCTCGCTGGCCAAAAGCCGCACATCAATTACCTGCTTATTCCCGGCGTCGTATATACGTGGCCCGAGGTCGCCAGCGTCGGCCATACCGAAGAGCAATTGAAAGAAGCGGGACGCGCCTACAAGACCGGGAGGTTTCCCTACAAGGCGCTTGGCAGAGCACGTGCCAGCATGGATACCGAAGGCCTTGTAAAAATTCTGGCGGATAAAAATACCGACGAGATTCTGGGCGTACATATTATTGGCGCGCGTGCCGCCGACATGATTGCCGCCGGCGTCACCGCCATGGAATTCCGCGCTGCCGCCGAAGATGTAGGCCGGATGTCACACGCTCACCCCACGTACATGGAAGCCGTTAAGGAAGCCTGCCTGGCGGCTACGGCGAATCGGCCGATTCATCTCTAATGATGCGTTGGAGTGCCTGCCTGACTTGAACTTTGCAGCTTACGTTAGCCGGGCAGGCACTTCAACACTTATATCTCACACCTGCTCTCATTCCTAACGCGATCACAACGGGTATCAGCGAGTAGTGGAGCATCTGGGGTAGAAAATTCCAGGATACCAATAGTAGTACACTCAGAATGGCCGTTACGAGAAAGTAAATCCGGATGCGCTTGCTCTTCCTCTTCAGAAAGAAAACTACGATGAGGTGCGTAGGCAATGCCCACAACAGGTTTAGGTTTCGCGCGGCGGCTGCGTGGTCGGTGAAGAGCCAGAGCGTGAGCAGCAGCAATCCGATCAGGCCGGTAATGCCGAACAGTATGGCATCTACCCATAAAGTAGCGTTACGACGACGCAAGTCGGAAATGCTGATTCCCGCAATTGCGACCGCGACGATACTGAATACGAACAGCGGATGTGGCAAGCCCTGCTGCGGATCTTCTTCACGGGGTGTATAGACAATGATCTTCTCAGCCACCAGGGGCACACGCGCTCCGTCATGGTAGATGGTGGCGTGATCAAAGCCGGACTCAATGTAGTCGGGCAGGAACATGTACTCGTAGGGATCCGCAACCTTGTCCATGGGCAGCCCCAGGCAGATGTCGATGCCCAGATCGCCCCACGGCTGCTGACCCAGGTAGAGGTCGGTGAGTTCGCGGATGGTATGCCTGGTGTCAATGTACGAACCATCGAACGTTACAGAGTCTTCGAATACGTGTGCAAATACATCGCGGATCTTTGTAGCACAGTTGTTGTAAAAGTAGTCATACCGGTAGAAGCGGTTCTCGGGTAATGCATTCCACTGAAGAAAGTCGTACACGCGTTGTTTCTGGGAGGGCGTAAGGTTAAGTACCTGTTCGTGAATGAACCGGTTGTTGTACATATACATTCCGGCGAAGGCCTGATAGTCCCAGACGGCGAGCTGATAGTAAAGATATCCGCGGGCAAAGTTCAGATAGAAGTACGGCCGGTCGAAATCGAATACGCCGTAGTTGTACGCCTCGTCGATCTGTTGTCGGGGATCGTATACCCGGATGGCGCTATGACCGAAGGCGGAATACAGCTCATCCTGTCCGGGGCCACATGTGATAACCGATATGGTCGCGTCGGGAGAAAGCGTGCGCTGCGCATAGAGCATTTCGCCCAGGGCGAGTAGAAGTAGCGTCAGGGTCAGTCGTATCGGGGCACGCATTCTGCAAGATAGTATGTCGGTTGCTATTCCCGCATAAGGGTGTACTTTTGTTTGAAATGGCAGCCCCTATGCGCGAGACGCTTCACTTGTTGTCGAGGTCTACGCCGGCGCGATGGCGCAACGCGGCGTCGATTTGGTCGAGCTACCAGTATGCACGCATCACCGGTGAACCGCGCATAGCCGGTATGCCGATAAGTATCGCCGTTGAGCCGACTACCTCCTGTAACCTCCGTTGTCCGGAATGCCCGAGCGGGCTTCGTTCATTCTCGCGTCCGACGGGGATGATGGATGCAGCGTTGCTTGATGACTTATTACGACAGCTGGGGTCCACCCTGTTTTGGCTCACGTTCTATTTTCAGGGTGAGCCTTATCTGCATCGGGATCTCATGGCGATGGTGCGTAAGGCTGCTGACGCCGGGGTGTATACCGCAACATCCACCAACGGTCATTACCTCAACGACGAGATGGCGCGCGCAACCGTTGAGTCGGGTTTGGACCGGCTTATCGTATCCATCGACGGTACCACGCAGGATGCGTATTCTGCCTATCGTCGTGGAGGCGTTTTAGACCGTGTGTTGGAGGGCACACGCAATGTTATCCGCTGGAAGAGGCGCCTGGCATCGGCGACACCTCATGTCATCTTTCAGTTTCTCGTTGTGCGTCAGAATGAACATCAGATTCCCGAGTTGAAACGTCTGGCGCGGACGTTAGGCGTGGATGAAGTCAAACTCAAGACCGCGCAGATCTACGACTATGAGCACGGATCGCCCCTGATCCCGCGCGATAATCGCTACAGCCGCTACGCCCGCAACGCCGATGGAACCTGGCGCATCAAAAATGAAATGGCCAATCACTGCTGGAAGATGTGGAACAGTTGTGTCATCACGTGGGATGGCCGCGTCGTCCCCTGCTGTTTTGATAAGGACGCCCAACACGAACTCGGAAATGTCAGGAAAGAGTCGTTCGCCGATATCTGGAATGGAGAGCGTTACCGCGCATTCAGGGCGGCTGTACTGCGATCAAGAAGCGAAATCGACATTTGCAGGAACTGTACGGAAGGCACGAAGGTCTGGGGATAGGGGCAGGGGCAGATGCAGATGCAGATGCAGGGTGCAGGGGCAACTATTGCTTGCGGAGTCGGGATTCGATCTCCTTCATATCCAGGGCGCCACACTTGCCGCATCCGGAAGCGCATCCGGATTTGGCGCGGAGCTGCCGGACAACGAGCGTTACCAGGTAGGCGACAGCCGCCAGGAAAATGAGAATGACTAAGATTTGCTGCACCATCACCCCAAAATTACCACCTTGTACCTGAATAATCCTGTTTTGTGTAGAAAAATTCGCCCACTCCCGGTTTTTAGACGTACCAGCGTTCCTGGACGACGTTCAGCATCTCGGTGTGTACTTTCCCGTTGCTGGCGCAGAGTTCGCCACCATGGAGAAAATTGTCACCGCCCCTGAAATCGGTGACAGTGCCGCCAGCCTGTTGCACGATCAGCGCGCCCGCGGCCACATCCCACGGATTAAGGCTGTATTCGAAGAATCCCTCAAGACGTCCACAGGCTACATACGCCAGGTCAACAGCGGCACTGCCAAGCCGGCGGATGCCGTGGGTTTCAGCCAAAAAAACCTTGATGATGTCCAGGTATTCGTCGTTTTTATCCAGGTGGTAGTATGGAAATCCAGTAGCGAGCAGGGATTCGCGAAGTGTGGACACGGTAGACACTTTAATTACTTCGCCATTGCATCGTGCGGGACCCTCAATGGTAGCGTGGTAACATTCGTCATGACTCATTTCATGCACTACGCCAAGCAGCAGGCGATCTTTTTCGGCGAGGGCGACGCTGATCGCAAATATGGGCAGGCTGTGCAGAAAGTTGGTGGTGCCATCAAGGGGATCGATAATCCAGTGGTATTTCTTATCGTCCGACCGTTTTACCGTGCCTTCTTCGGTGATGAAGCCTGATTCGGGAAGAATTTCCTGAAGGCGTTTTACCAGCATTCGTTCCGCTTCCTTGTCGACATAGGAGACGAGGTTGTTAAAGTCGGTCTTTTGTTCGATCCGGGAAGGGTCGAAGGAGCGGCTTTCTTTCAGGATAAACGCTCCCACCTCCTTGCAGACGCGAATGGTGTCCTGCTCTATTGATTGAAGTTCCATAGCTTCCGCTTATACGATGTTGCTGTGCCGGCGGCGATTCAATTTACCCAATTTCCTGGTTCCTTCCGGCGCCTGCGACTACGATAACGATCTCGCCGCGCGGTTCGTTCTTCCTGAAGTGATCCACCAGCGATTCAAGTGTTCCGCCAACCGTCTCTTCGTGCAGTTTCGTGAGTTCACGCGATACGGAAGCTTTTCGATCCGGTCCCAAAACTCCCGCCAGTTGTTCCAGTGTCTTTAGGAGCCGAAATGGCGATTCGTACAACACGATCGTCCTGGTTTCGTCCGCAAGATTCTGAATTCTTGTCTTTCGACCTTTCTTGTGGGGAAGGAAGCCTTCGAATACAAAGCGGTCAGAGGGAAGCCCCGATTTCACCAGTGCAGGGATCAGCGCCGTGGCGCCGGGAAGACATTCCACCTGAATGCCGGATTCGATACAGGCACGGACCAGGAGAAAGCCGGGATCGGATATACCCGGCGTGCCGGCGTCAGAAACCAGGGCAAATGTTTCTCCAGCCTTCATGCGTTCGATAAGCCCTTCAAGAACCCGGTGCTCGTTGTAGTTGTGAAAGCTCTTAAGTGGGCGGGTGATACCGTAATGCTTGAGGAGTATCGACGAGGTCCGGGTATCTTCAGCCAGGACCTGGTCGACGTTCTTCAGGATCTCAACAGCACGGTAGGTGAAATCGCCCAGGTTGCCGATGGGTGTCGGTACAAGGTAGAGTGACGTCTGCCGCTCCGCCTTCATTTTGCCTGTGCGTCGATCGCAGCGGCGAGCTTGTGATCTTTTTCCGTGACTACATCACCTGCGTCATGGGTGCTCAGTTCGAACGACACCTTGTTCCACGTGTTCGTCCACGTGGGATGGTGGTTCATCTTTTCAGCAACGATGGCTACGCGCGTCATGAAACCAAAGGCTTCGGTGAAGTCGCGGAACTCAAAGGTTTTCTTAAGTCGGTTGTCTGCTTCGGTCCACATAATTGAACGGTTTTGGTGTGTTGTTACAGCGTTCGTGGTGCAGGTTGCTTTGGTTGGGAAATATAGCGTCTACAGCGCAATAATCCCTTCGATGTTGGATACGCGTTGGTACACGTCGATAACGGATTCGCTCGAAGGACACATCATCTGGATGGTGAAGCTCGTGTAGTTGCCTTTGGCGGAGCTTCTTTCGGCGACCTCGTGTGCGGGAAAGAAGCTCTTCAACTCGTCTTCCTTGCCCTTCGGCACAATGAACTTGAATACATAAAGAGAGGGCCATGCATAGTGTTTGTCGAGTTTTTCCCGAAAGGACTCAAGCCAATCCTGATCCATAGCCTCCATTTCGTTTCCCCGGTTCCTAAAAAAGACAAAGACCCGCATCGCCCGTAAAGACCGATGCGAGTCTTTATCGCGTGAACTATTAATAGTACTTGTACCTTCTGTCTTCGATGTTCGCGCTTTCCTTTATGGCGTCAGCGATGCTGAAGCTTGTGCGGTTCGCGCGCGCCTGTTCCAGTTGCGTCTTGTAAAGTCCGTAGTCCGCAATGGCGGGCGCTATAGTCGTAGCGATCGTCTCCATAATGATCACACCATTCTCTCCCTGAAAGGGTTTTGACCGGCCGCCGTCGCTGAGGCGGAAGGCGGTACCCAACGCGGTAGGATCAAAGCTGATCCCCGGCAGGGTAGTTGAATTCAACCGGAGGTCGCTGCTCGTGTGTACCGTGGCTTCCGGACCGAAAGCGTTGGCGATTTCTTCAAGTGTGCCTTCCAGCTTGTTTAGACGATCCTGGATGATCTTCGCCCGGTTTTTATTGGCAACGATCGGGGTGATTTCATCTTTAACCATTTCGAAAGGCTTATAACCCTTCTTGACCTTGTCGGTCATTACGGCAACAACAAACTCTCCGTTGAGGTCAAATACTTCGGATACATCACCGACCGAAGCGTCGTTGAAGAGCCATTGTACGACGCGTCGCGCGTTGCCGAGGATCCCGATACGGCGATCGCCCACGCCAACGTTCTTGGCTTCCAGTACATTCAGACCCAGCGACGACGCTTCCTGCTGGAAGGAGGCAAGATCGCGAACTTCCAGTTGGAACGATTCGGCCTTCCTCAGGGCTTCGTTGATGGAAGCATCGCCCGGAGAAATTTCTTCGCTCAGTGTGGCGATCCAATACGCAGTGTTGTCCTTGACGTCCGTGACATCGATGATATGATAGCCGAACTGGCTTTCCACAACCCGGTTGATGAGCCCCGGTCGGGTCGCGCCAAATACGGCATCCTGAAATGGCTTCACCATATCACCCGTGCTGAACCAGCCCAGGTCGCCACCGCGGGCTGCGGACCCGGGGTCTTCGCTGACTTCACGCGCTTTTGCTGCAAAGTCTGCTCCGCCCCGCAATTCACGGAGGATACCTTCTGCCTTCGTCCGTGCGGCCTGTTTGGCAGCGTCGGTTTCGTCGGTCCACCGCACCAGGATGTGCCGTGCGCGCGCTGTGAAGATCGTATCTTCTGTAATCGAGGAGATTTTCGCCACGCGGTATGCATTGCCGTCAACAAAGGGCCCGATCACATTTCCTTCAACGAGGCTGTCCGGGTTAATGTACGGGGGCAGGTCGTTGGGCGTGTAGCGTGCAAAAGCGTCGGGTGCGTCCGAGTTGGTGATCGCGAACAGGGAGTCGTTGTCGGCGTTTGCAAACTCCGCTGCCAGTTGCGCCATTTCGTCCCGGATCGCAGCAGAATCGGCCGCGGAAGGAAGGACGGGGAATGTCACATAACTCAGGCTTGCTATGGGGTCGGTGCGATACCGTTCTTTGTTTTGGTTGTAGTATTCACGCAGTGCGCGGTCTTCCGGCGCAGCCGCCGAGTCGCCCACGGCATAGAAGGGAACAAACAGATACTTAACTTCGGCAACGTCATTCTGTACGTGATACTCGCGTTCTGCCTCCGCACGGGTAACGTTCTCGGAGCGTATCATCATGTTCTCATACTTGATCCGGATGCGTGCCGGCGCAAGGTTGGCCTGGAATGATTCCCAGCGGTACCGGTCTTCATGAGTGGGCGGCAGGGCGTTCACATACTGAAGGTATTGCAGCACCCGGTTGTTATCGAATTGTCCTGCCTCGTTAAGAAAAATCGGCGTGGATTTCAGGCTGGGTTCAATGTTCTTTCCCCACACCATATCTTTGACTTCGTCGGTCGTTACCTTGATACCCAGCTTGTCGTACTGTTGCTCAATGGCATATTTCGCGATCAGCATTTCCCAGGCCTGTTCCTGCAACAGCGGGTTTTCGCGCTCGCCGGGAGCCCGGCCGAATGTTAACCGATAGTTGATCTCACGTTCCTGGACGGCAGCCTGAAACTCTTCCAGCGAAATCTTCTCGCCGGCGATTTCACCGACGTTGTTGTCGCCCAGCAAAATGGAGTTGTTGCCGAAAATGTCGTTCAATGTAAAAGCTGCAATGGCAATAAACACGAAGGCAACCACCCAGGTGCCCATCTTATTGCGCAGCGTTCCGATCAATGCCATAGTTTAAAAGTCGACTGGTGTGAAAAGAGCCTTGCCCCGCACGGGGCTTCCCGTCTGTGCAAAGAACCGCAAATTTAACCCGTATTGTCCATTAGTAAAACACCCCGGGGAAATTAAGTTCATTTTTTTGGAAGCTCGGAAGCGTTGAAAACCAAGCACTTAGGCATTCTCATCGGCGTCGTCGTCTGTGCCGCTCAGGGTCAGCCGGACCACGTCAATGCGGTTTTCCAGGGTAGACTGGATCGTGAACGTAAACGGGGGCGACTGCACCGTCTCGCCGGGTTCGGGTATGTCTTCGGTGAGGGTAAGGATGAGGCCTCCGAGCGTCTCGTAGTCGCCTTCCGGCAGCTCCCATCCGTAAGCATCGTTGAGGTAGTCGATTTCAAGCCGGGCGCTCAGCAGGTAGTTGTTGTCGTCCAGTTTTTGCTCGATAAGGTTATCTTCGTCGTGTTCGTCTTCAATATCGCCCAGGATCTCCTCGATTACGTCCTCCATGCTGACAATCCCGGAGGTTCCCCCGAATTCGTCCAGCACTACGGCCAGGCTCCTTCGTTCATCGATGAATTTGATCATCAACTCGTTTGCCAGCGTGGTTTCCGGGACGACGATAATGCTGGTGAGTATCTCGCGAATATCGCGCGGCTTGCGAAAGAGCGCCGACGAGTGGCAATATCCGATGACGTCGTCGATGGATTCCTTGTATACGATGATCTTCGAGTGTCCGCTTTCGATAAAGGCCTCTTTCAGCCTGTCGATTCCTTCATTGAGTTCCACCGCAACAATCTCGGTGCGTGGGATCATACACTCCCGTACCAGCACCGACTTGAATTCCGCAGCGTTATTGATGATGCGGTTTTCCACCTCCGAATCGCCCGGAGGAGGGAAAAGGTCAGGATGGCTGAGGCCGGCCAGGGCAGGAGCCGTGGTGGGGTCGGGCAGGCCAAACATACGCGTAGCAACAAATTTGGCGAGGAACGCCACAGCGTAGGCCAGCGGATACAAGAGCACAAAACAGACCAGGAAGGGCAGGGACAAGACCCGGGTAAGACCGGTAAGCGGGAGCATCAGCATAATCCCGCGAAGGGCTGCCGCGGTGAAAACGACAATCAGCGTCGCCACCAGGATCTGGATCAGCAGCACAATCGCGTAATGGTTGAGGAAGTCCGGGAGGATTCCCGCGAGCAGCGGCCCCGTCAATTGAGCCATAAACAGCCCGTACGCGACCAGGCTGACGGTCGACCCCGTCAGTACGATAACCTCGAAAATAAAACGGTTGCGGGTGACAAACGCGGCGGCGCGTGCCGTAGCCGTATGCCCTTGCTGCGCGCGGGCGGTCGCGGGTAGTGCTATTCCTGCCCCGGCAAAGAAAGCAGACAGCACCAGCGTCATCAGGATCCACCAACCGGTGTTCACAATCATCTCCTCTTTCGATAATTATACACAAAAAAGAGCAGGAGGGCCAGCATGACGGCCCAATAGGATTGCCCGAATCCCGATACCATCATCTGGTGGATCGCAATAATTACAAATACGACCGCAAGGGACAGGATAATAACGTCGACGAGTTTCACACTATAAAATGTTCATAACGTTCTGGTTGCCACCAATGCCGGCTCCACTATTCCTTAACTTCGAGTGTGCCGCTCGGTTTAAGAATGCGATACGACGACATGTCCTGGGCGGCCTCAAGTCCTTCCCCATATATCACATCGCTCTGCATGCGGATGGTAACGAATTTCTCCGTGTAGATACGCTGATCCTTCGGTTTCCAAAAGAGTTCCTCCGTGTTGAGTTGCTCCCGTTTCTGTGTGTTAATCACTTCAACATTGCCTACGCCCCGCCATACTTCCTGTTCCTTGATAAAGAACGCCTGGTTGGCGCGAAGGGTCGATTCAATCCGCCCGGTCTCGTCGAAGAACTCGAGGTAGATGCCTTTGGGGAACTGTCGATCGCCGTTTTGTAACTCAAATAATTGTTCTGCAACCATCCTGACTTTGATAATCCCGTTTTCGGCGTAATAGTGTTCTACGTTCTCCGCTTCCCGTACGGGGCCGTCGTAGATCAGGATTTCCGTGTTGGCCGTATCGCCGCAGGCGACCAGTGTCAAAAGCAAAGTGCAGGCTGCGATCTTGATGGCCCCTGAATAAAAAAAGGCCATAGCATTAACTATGGCCTTTTCGTTACCGTGTATTCTTAGTCGCGCGTTCGCCATGTTGTTGCCTCATTGATCCAGCAATCTACGCGTACCGGACTTCCGGCCTGGTAGTTTTTCAGGAACAATTCTTCCTTGGAAGGGAACTGCTCTTTAGCCTGCTGCATTTTCCTGGATTCGCCCGCCTTTTGATAGTAGTCGTAGGCGATGAGATAAACTTTGCGGTCGTCAGCCTGGTTGTCCAGCTCTCTGCAGGCGGCTGCGCTGTTGAAGTACAGGTCGCCGATTTTTTCATAGGCTTCTTTCCTGCCATCTGTGGCGATTGCCTTCCTGTACCACTCCCGTGCGCCGGCGTTATTATTCTTCCGTGCCTCGACCGTCCCCAGCAGCATCTGGATATCTCCCTTATCGCTCTTCTCCGTAGCTACATCCAACGCCTTTTTAAACATGTCCTCAGCCTTGGCAACGTTGTCCTGCGCCAGGTAGCGGATGCCCAGATTTTTCAGGATAGCGAAGTCCGGTTCGGCGTTTACAACCACTTCTCCCGCCTCAAGCCAGAGGGGATCATCGGTACATTTACCTATAATCATCTGGCGGAAAATCTGCTTGGCTATTCCTACGTCCTGGGGGTTGGCGCGGAAGCGCGGCTCCAACTTCTCCTTAACCCGGCCGCAATCCATGGGGATATTCAGACTGATGAAAATGTCATCAATCTGGCCCTGGTATTTTTGATACCGGTCGATAGGTTTACCTCCTGACTGTGTCTTGGCGATCTTCTTGTCAAGGATTTCAGAAATTTTATCGTAACGCTCAATCACCTGCTCGTCGGTAAGCGTCTTTTCTTTGATGTAGTTCACCTGGATCGTCTGCATATACGGAATGAGCGTACCGTCCATGATGTTTTCGCCATTTTTTTCAAATGCCTCATCCATATACTTCTGAAGGTCCTTTGCCTTATCTGAATTGATATAGTAGATGTAGGCAGCCAGAGCCTTCCGGTTGAGGATGGAAGCTTCTTCTCCGCACGGTGTGTGCTGGAGCCTCAGGTCGTAGATGGCGACCAGTGAGTCGGCGTATTTGGCCTTCTTTGCCGGGTCGGTTTCCTTCTTTGCCAGGCCGTCATATACTTCGGCGCCGTAGATATATACATTCTTCGTGAGGGCAGGGGTATTGGTTATCAGCCAGTTCAGCGGGGCAATGGCCTGCTTGAACGTGCCGGCTTTCTTGTAATCATTCAGCAAGACCAATGATTCTGTGGCCTTTGCCTTCTGGGCCCCGTCCTCGGGCCAGTTGGGCTCACCGGAGCATTGCGCCGAGGCGGTGAAGGTCAAGCCGAGGGTCATGACGAGCGACAGAAATCCTGCCAGTACAGTTGTTTTCATGGTACCTGTGTTCTAGTCGTACTTTGGTTTAATGAACCACTGGTCGTTGAGCGTAATGCCGAAGTATACCTTATAGTAGGACTCCTCTAAAATATTTTGTGACTGATTTCCCCGTTTTCCTACGCTAAAGGCCAAATCCAAACTTGAACGGCCAGCCGGCAATGAAAGGCCAAAATTAATGCCAAAATCCTTAACCTGCTCATTATTGGCCAAAAAAGGCGCTTTTTCGTAGTGCAGGCCCATTCTGTAGGTAATTCGCTTCAAAAAGCTGTCTACGGCATAGGGGTCCGGGGTGATCGCCCCGCCCACGGCAGCCCTCCAGGCGGCCTCCAGGCCCTCTTCGTCCTCGCGCCGCACGCCCCGGAACTCCGACCAGTCCTCATACCGGAAATCGGCCCCTACGTTCCAATTAAAGCCCTTTCCGAAGGAAACTCCAAAACCCAGCGAGCGGGGTAACTCCAGGGCGCCCCGCGATGACTCCAGCGTGAGTGAATCGATGATCTGGTCCAGGAAATCCGTCCGGGCAAACGTTCTGGTGAATGTTGCATTAAGGTTGCCTCCCAGGCCATAAATGGCACCTGCAGTGAAATGATAGTCGCTGTTGAAGAGCGAATCGACCCGGTACGCCACGCCCGCCTGGAACATAAAATCGCGGACATACGTCCGTTCCGAGATCTTGACACGAAAGGGCACGCCAACCGGCTCGTTCACGTAATTGGAGTATTCATCAAGTATCGAACTGAAAACATAGGCCGCTTTGAGGCCCACAGACAGATCCCGGGTGAGGCGTACACCGTTCGACCAGTAAACCTGTGTAAGGCCTCCTGAGCCGTTTTCGGTGACGTGGGCCGTAGTCTCTGACCCATTGATCTGGTCGTCGTACTCCAGCGTATAATTAACCGTGGTTAACGGCATCAGTCCCACTGAGGTGGTCCACCAGCCCGGTTTGATGGGGAAGGAGGTCACGAGATAATTCATATTGCCACCGGAGGTCTTCTCGCTCGTGGATGCCGATTTGATATTCCGCGATTCGTATACAATTCCCGCCTCGAAGGTCGTCAGGCCGTTGAATACGAGCAGGGCGGGGTTTTGATTGTTAATGTACCAGACCTCGGGCGTTCCGATACCCACACCCCCCATACCTTGATTGTGGATCAGGCTGGTGCCATATTTTTCTCCAATGCCAAACGTCGAAAATGGCGACTGTGCCACCTGGCCCACAACATGACCGGCCCCAAGGCATATTACAGCCATGAGTAATACAAACCCCTTAACGATTGACATTGTAGTTCAGAATGCTGTTTAGTCCGATCAGAACAAGATTTGGGCTCGCAAATATGGGTGCTTTCAACCTGTTTTCAAAAGTAGGCGCATCCCCGCCCGTGAGCAGGGTTTTTAAATCGCCATATTCCTCGCTGTACGCAGAGATTATGCCATCCATTTCTGCAATCATGCCATAACATACGCCGCTCTGTATCGAAGCCACGGTGGTATCGCCCCACAGCGATACGGCGTCCGGTACACTTGCCAGCGGGAGCCGGGCCGTGAATTCATGCACAGCCCTGAACCGCATTCTTAAACCGGGAGAAATGGCGCCTCCCCGGTAATTTTTTTCAGAATCGATCAGGTCGTACGTAACACACGTACCCGCGTCTATCACTAGAGTGTTAGAACCCGGAAAAAGTTGTAATCCACCACATACGCCCGCGATCCGGTCCACACCGAGGGTCTCCGGTGTCTTGTAGAGATTGCGAATCGGAAGCGGGAGATGATGATCCAATGTGAATTTGTTGCGTGCGCGCGAATAAGAGAGAATTTCCGCCGGATCATATCGGACCGAGCTAACCAGAATATTATCGCCTTCCGTCACCTCAAGCAGGTTCTTCAATTCCAGCGGGGTATGGAGTACCTTATGGTCCGTAAGCTCGCCCCCGTCGAAAATGCCCACCTTGGTCGATGTGTTGCCGCTGTCAACGACGATGTTCATCCGCGTTTGGCTAAATTCACACGCATTAAAGGCGTCAAAAGTATGGATTCGAAGAATAATTATAAAGTAATCGGGCTGATGTCGGGGACTTCCCTGGATGGTGTCGACATCGCCAGTTGTGTCATCCGAAGAATGAATGGTGTCTGGGCGTTTGCCATTGAACACGCACAGACAGTACAATACTCGGCAAATTGGAAGAAGAAATTGCAGGCGGCCCAGGACATGAAGCCTGATGATCTGCTCGCATTCCATAATGCTTATGGCAATTATCTCGGCCTGCTTGTCCGTGCTTTCCAGACAAAAAGAAAGATCCGAAGTGTAGACTTCATCGCCTCCCATGGTCATACGATCTTCCATCAGACCTCGCGGAAGCTCACCTTCCAGCTGGGGAGTGGCATGGCGCTGCACGCAGCTACCGATTTGCCGGTTGTATATGACTTCCGAAGCCTCGACGTTGCTTTGGGCGGGCAAGGGGCGCCGCTGGTACCCGCCGGCGACCGGTACCTGTTCAGCGAATACGGCATCTGCCTTAACATCGGCGGCATCGCCAACCTCTCCACGGACGTTCGGGGCCGGCGCATAGCCTTCGACATCTGCTTTGCCAACATGGGGCTGAATTATCTGGCCGCCGAAAAGGGCGCCTCGTACGACAAGAACGGTGCAATCGCCGCGTCAGGAACTGTTAACGAAGGTATGCTCAAGGAGCTCGCCGGCGTGTACGAGCGCTGGAAGAAAAAACGCCCGTCCCTTTCCTATGAAATGTTCGTCTCATCGATAAAGCCGATCCTCGACAAGAAAAAGATTACACCAGAAGATAAGCTTGCTACGTTTACCGAAAGCATCGCCATCGAAATTGCCGCAGCCATTCCATCTACGAAGAGAAAGCAAAGCATGCTGTGTACTGGCGGCGGCGCCCTTAATGCGTACCTGATCTATAGAATAATGGAACGCTGCGGCGAACAAATTACGGTAATCGTTCCCGATGATGATATCGTGAAATACAAGGAGGCGCTGGTGTTTGCCTTTCTCGGTGTGTTAAGAGTACGCAATGAAGTAAACTGTCTGAAAAGTGTCACGGGCGCATTGCGCGATACATCCTCTGGCCTGATGGTGGGCTTTTAAGTTAGACTACACAAGGGCTTAGCCCTGACGTTAACCTTCATTTTTTAAATCCCTAACCTAAACCTAAACGTATGGAATCTATGAAAGAACTGTTGAGCAAGTTCGAAAGCAAACGACCTGAAATTGTATTTGAATGGAAAGACGCGGAAACCGAGGCCGAGGGCTGGGTGGTGATTAACTCACTGCGAGGCGGCGCCGCGGGCGGCGGTACCCGGATGCGCGAGGGGCTGGACAAACGCGAGGTCGAGTCGCTTGCCAAGACCATGGAAATCAAATTTACAGTATCCGGTCCGCCCATAGGCGGCGCCAAGTCAGGCATCAACTTCGATCCCGAAGACAGCCGCAAGGCAGGCGTATTGCAACGGTGGTATGCGGCCGTGATGCCCTTGCTGAAGCATTATTACGGTACGGGCGGCGACCTGAACGTCGACGAGATCACCGAGGTGATTCCGTTTACCGAAGATGTGGGTATCTGGCATCCGCAGGAGGGAATCTTCAACGGGCACTTCAAGCCCACTGAGCCGCAGAAAGTCAACCGTATCGGGCAGCTCCGGCAGGGTGTGGGCAAGGTCATTGAAGACAGTCGGTATACGCCGACGGTGAACTCAAAGTATACGATCGCCACCATGTGCACAGGCTTTGGCGTGGCGCAGGCCATCCGACACTACTATGACCTGTGGGGTGGTGCGCTGAGCGATAAACGCGCTGTTATCCAGGGGTGGGGTAATGTAGGCGCCGCGTCGGGATTCTTTCTGGCCCAGCTGGGCGTGAAGATCGTAGGTATCATGAGCCGGGAAGGCGGTTTGTTCAATGAGAAGGGATTTACCTTCGATGAGATCCGGGAGCTGGTTATCAGAAAGCAGCACAATAAGCTGGTGTCGCCTGACTTATTGCCGTATGGTGAATTGGAAAAGCGCATCTGGGACCGGGAGTTTGAGATATTCGTTCCTGCCGCAGCATCACGACTGATCAGCCGGGATCAGGTCGATCGTATGATCGCCTCCAAACTGGAAGTATTCTCGTGTGGAGCAAATGTTCCTTTCAGTGATCCGGAGATTTTCTTCGGGCCCACAGGTTTGTATGCAGACCAGAAGTTTTCTGTGATACCGGACTTCATTGCAAACTGCGGCATGGCCCGGGTCTTCGCATACCTGATGGAGAATGAAGTAAGTCTGGACGACCATTCGATCTTCACAGACATCTCTCAAACCATCCGCAATGCACTGGTCAAAACATACTCAATGAACTCCTCGCGTACGGGTATCGCACAGACGTCCTTTGAGATTGCGTTGAGGGAGTTGTTGAGGTGAACGAGCTCTTCAACCTTTCATCAGGATATACACAAGTGCACCGGCCAGGTATCCCAGCAACGCGAGGAAGCTGATCTTCTTCAGGTACCAGATAAAATCAACCTTTTCCATGCCCATTACGGCGACCCCTGCTGCCGATCCGATAATGAGGATGCTGCCGCCGGTGCCGGCGCAGTAGGCCAGGTATTCCCAGATCAGGTGATCCATCGGGTAGATGTCCATACTGTACATGCCCATTGAAGCGGCGACCAGGGGGACGTTATCTACAATGGCGGATAACATACCAATGAGCGTGATGATGGTCCTTTGATCGCCCAATGTGCGGTCGAGGTAAGAAGCGAATTGGTTAAGTATCTGCATCGACTCCAGGGAGCCTACGGCGAGAAGGATGCCGAGGAAGAACAGCACGCTGGGCACATCTACACGCGATAACGCGCCGGCTACTGTGTAGTTCTTTTTAGCGACATCGTCCAGGTCCGGGTGCAATAATTCCGACACTACCCACAGTACACCCAATCCAAACAACATACCCAGGTACGGAGGCAAGTGGGTGAGGGTTTTGAATACGGGTACTGATATCAGTGCGCCGATACCGAGAAAAAGCATCAGGCGACCGCCCTTTACTTCTGTAGTCGAATGGAGTGCATCAGGGCTCTTAAGCTCTTTCTTTTTCAACCGGAAGCCAAGCACGAGCACGGGTACAAGAAGGCAGACGAGGCTGGGAAAAAACAACGATGTCATGATGGCCAGGGTCGATACCTGTCCGCCAATCCACAGCATGGTTGTGGTTACATCGCCCATGGGCGTCCACGCGCCGCCTGCATTAGCGGCGATAATAATCATTCCGGCGAATGTCAGACGCATCTCCTTGTCAGGGATCAGCTTGCGTATCAACGACACCATCACGATCGATGTGGTCAGGTTATCGAGTATTGCCGATAGAAAAAACGTTACCAGGCATATGATCCACAGCAGGGTCCTCGGATTGCGGGTTTGAATCCGGTCTGTGATGTAGCGGAAACCCCGGTGTGCGTCTATGAGTTCGACGATTGTCATCGCACCCAGCAGGAAGAACAGAATTTGTGCAATGGCTGCGAGATGTTCGTTGAGTTCATGGCCCACGAACTCGCGGTGTATTTCAGCCACGGGCGCTGCCGTAAAATCCTCGTGTGGTCTTTCGATGCTGAGCAGCGACTTGAAATCAGAGAACGCTTTGCTATCCAGCAGATTGGGGCCCGGATCCATGAACACGAACAGCGTCCAGCAGATAACTCCGGTCAGGATCGCCGTGGCGGTCTTATTGATTCGAATGGGGTGCTCAAGAGCGATCAAAACGTAGCCCGTAACGAAGGCTACGATGATGATGATATTCATGCGGCGAAGATGCTTCCCCTAAGTTGAGCAAAAAGATCGGTACCTTAGCCGACTATACAGATCTTTTTGCGTGACGCTTATGCGTGAGTAAGGAAAAGGTAGGTTGCCGCACCGGCAAAGTAACCGATCGCGGCTAACAAGGTAATCTTACGGAGATACCAGATAAAGTCTATTTTTTCCATCCCCATGGCAGCGACACCTGCAGCAGACCCGATAACGAGTAAACTGCCACCTGTCCCCGCACAATAAGCGAGATATTCCCAGATAAGGTGGTCGGTCGGATATATCTCCATGCTGTACATACCCATGCTGGCGGCGACGAGGGGAACGTTGTCGACGATTGCTGAAAGCATCCCGATCAGCGTAATGATGATCCGGTTATCGCCGAGCGTGTCGTTGAGGAAAACGGCAAAATCCTGAAGCATATGCATCGACTGCAGGGAGCCTACCGCTAGCAATATTCCGAGGAAGAACAAAACACTGGGCATATCGATACGCGATAGGGCGTGCATCGCGGTGTAGCCATTTTTTTCCGGCTCTTCGAGACGTCGGTTGGCGAATTCGGATACGACCCAAAGAACGGACAGTCCCAGCATCATACCAAGGTAGGGCGGGAGGTGTGTCAGCGTCTTGAAGACCGGAACACTGATCAGGGAGCTCACGCCGACTACCAGCATCAGATTGGCAGTTGGTGGTGCCTTTTCTTCGGTGCCGGGCGCCCTTCCTTCACCCAGCGTCCCCTTCATTGTGAAGCTAAGGACGATCAACGGAACTAGCATACAGACAATGCTGGGCACGATCAGGCTCTTTATGATTGCCGGGGCGGTAATTTGCCCACCAATCCATAACATGGTCGTCGTCACATCGCCTATCGGCGACCAGGCTCCGCCGGCATTGGCGGCGACCACGATCAGCCCGGCGAAAAACAAACGCGTGTCGCGATTAGCCACCAGCTTTCGGGTCAGCGACACCATCACGATGGTCGACGTCAGATTATCGAGAATGGCTGACAAAATAAAGGTGACCCAGCAAATTACCCACAATAGCTTCTTGGGGTTGGTGGTACGAATGCGATCCGTCACGAACTTGAATCCCCGATGGGAGTCCACAAGTTCTACGATCGTCATAGCGCCGATCAGGAAGAAGAGGATCTGTGCGATTTCCGAGAGGTGTTCACCCAGGGAGTGAATTACATACTCTCTGTGAATTTCACCATCGGTCGCCGAGGTTGCGCCGCGCAAGGTCTCAGCCAGCCCGGAATATTCCGTGCTCTGCAGGAGCGACTGCGTGGGGCCGGAGAGCATGAAAATAGTCCAGCAGATAACTCCGGTAAGAAGTGCGGTCGCGGTTTTATTGATTCGAATCGGATGTTCAAGAGCAATAAGTAGGTAGCCCGCTACAAACACAGCAACAATCAGTAATTCCATCCGGTACGGGTTTAGGCAAAAAGCGTATAATAATAAAACTTGCCCGCTGAACCGGCAAATTAAATTTTATCACGCGGAGGGAATTCCGTGCGTTGTTCTAAAAAGATGTTCGGGACGTAACGGAATTACTGCCTTATTCCAAATAGACCTTCATTGAGGGCAATCAACGCCTTTTCCTTGAGCGGTGTACTGACAAGGACAGAAATATTGTTGTTGCTGCCGCCACAGGAGACCATTCGTACCGGAATGTGTTCCAGCGCATCAAAGATCTTTTTCAGAACACCTTCACTATCCGTGATGCGATTTCCCACGATGGAAATAATCGACTGATGCTCATCGACGTGAATGGTGCCGAATTTTTCCAGTTCGGCGAGGATGGCGGGGAGGTGCTTATTGTTATCGATCGTAACGGAAACGGCCACCTCGGAAGTGGTGATCATATCGATCGGCGTCCTATACTGCTCGAATACTTCAAATACACGACGCAGGAATCCGTAAGCCATAAGCATCCGCGACGACTTAATGCGGATGGCGGTGATACCATCCTTGGTGGCTACCGCTTTGACTACGCTTTCGCTGTCCTTGCTCGTGATCAGCGTACCGGGTGCGTTTTCGTCCATCGTATTCTTCAAACGGACGGGCACGTTGTACCGCTGTGCCGGGACGATAGTGGAAGGGTGCAATATCTTGGCTCCGAAATACGCCAGCTCGGAGGCTTCCGAGAATGTGAGTTCTTTTATAGGAAAGGTATTTTTGACGATACGGGGATCGCTGTTGTGCATTCCATCGATGTCCGTCCAGATCTGTATCTCGTCGGCGCCGATAGCTGCTCCGATGAGCGAGGCGGTATAGTCGCTGCCCCCGCGCTTCAGGTTGTCGATCTCATTGCGATGATTACGGCAAATGTATCCCTGCGTGACGATGATGTCGACGTTGTCCAATGAGCTGATCAATGGCTTGATGCGCTGGGCGATCTTTTCAAGCTCCGGCTCCTCGTTCTCATCGATTGACATGAAGTGCAATGCAGGCAACAGCCTGGCCGCTACGTTGCGTTCCTTCAGGTGCTGGTAGAAGAGCTCGGTCGATATCAGCTCGCCCTGCGCGAGGAGTTCGCGATAACTTTTCTGATCAAACTGACCTGCAGCAAGCAAGCGGATGAAGATGAAATAGCGGCTGATGATCTCGTTGCCGATGGCCCGGAACGAGTCCGATTCATACAGGCGCGGTACGAAATCCAGGTAGTGGCGTTCCAGGCCACTGATCTCGTCTTCGGCACTGAGCCCTTCCAAAAGGTGGTTGCCGATGGTGACCAGGGCATTGGTTGTACCGGAAAGGGCGGATAAAACTACCACCTTCTTGCCCGGAGCCGACAAGCAGAGGCTGGCCACTTTTTTCATTCGCTCCGGCTGGCCTACGGAGGTACCACCAAACTTGAGAACTAGCATTTCAGGTTATTGTTCGGGACGGCAAATATATAGAGGAGAAAGGAGCCGAACAGCAGCGTCTGCGAAATTTGTTGCGGCCCGCCGCACATAAAGACGAAGGGCCACCCGTGGGCAGCCCTTCGACTGTAGTGCAAACTATACTGTATGTTATTTCTTGTTGTTGTCCTTTACTTCTTCGAACTCAACATCCGATACATCATTGTCGCTTCCGGAACCCGTGCTGCCCGTGTTGCCCGGGTCTGAGGCCCCGGCTCCACCAGCGGCGCCAGATGATGCCTGGTACATCTCGGCGGAAGCGGCCTGCCACGCTGCATTCAACTCGGCAAGGGCTGCGTCGATCGCCGCGACATCCTGGGCGCCGTGCGCTGTCCGCAGTTTTTCAAGCGCGCCGTTGATGGCGGACTTGTTGCCTTCGGAAAGCTTGTCGCCGTATTCCTTGAGCTGCTTTTCGGTCTGGAAGATCATAGAGTCGGCCTGGTTGACCTTTTCTACTTTCTCCCGCGCCTGCCGGTCGGCTTCTGCATTGGCCTGTGCCTCCTGTTTCATCCGTTCGATTTCGGCATCGGTCAATCCCGAAGAAGCCTCGATGCGGATCTTCTGTTCCTTTCCGGTACCCTTGTCCTTTGCTGAGACGTGCAGGATGCCGTTCGCGTCGATGTCGAACGTCACCTCGATTTGCGGAACGCCGCGTGGTGCGGGTGGAATGCCGTCGAGGTGGAACCTGCCGATGGTCCGGTTGTCCTTTGCCATCGGACGCTCTCCCTGGAGTACGTGGATCTCCACGGAAGGCTGGTTGTCGGATGCCGTCGAGAAGACCTCCGATTTCTTGGTTGGTATTGTGGTGTTCGCCTCGATCAGTTTCGTAGAGACGCCGCCCAACGTTTCGATACCTAGCGACAGCGGGGTAACATCGAGCAGCAGAACGTCCTTCACCTCGCCGGTGAGTACACCACCCTGGATCGCCGCACCTACCGCTACAACCTCGTCAGGGTTAACACCTTTCGAAGGCTTCTTGCCGAAGAACTTCTCTACTTCTTCCTGGATCTTGGGGATCCGGGTCGAGCCACCCACCAGGATGACTTCGTCAATCTGGGATGTGCTTACACCCGCATCTTCTACAGCCTTGCGGCATGGTTCAAGCGTTCGCTTCACCAGGTCGTCGACAAGCTGTTCGAACTTGGCGCGGCTAAGCTTCTTTACAAGGTGTTTGGGAACACCATCCACTGACGTGATGTACGGGAGGTTGATCTCCGTTTCCATCGAGCTGGAGAGTTCGATCTTGGCCTTTTCAGAAGCTTCCTTGAGGCGCTGCAGGGCCATAGGATCTTTCCGCAGGTCCACACCTTCCTCTTGCTGGAATTCTTCGGCAAGCCAGTTCATTACGCGCAGGTCGAAGTCGTCACCACCGAGGTGAACATCGCCGTTTGTCGACTTCACTTCGAATACGCCATCGCCCAGCTCCAGAATGGAAATATCAAACGTACCACCGCCCAGGTCATAGACGGCGATCTTCATGTCCTTGTTCTTCTTGTCGAGACCGTAAGCCAGCGCGGCTGCCGTCGGCTCGTTGATAATACGCTTTACCTCCAGACCCGCGATCTGCCCGGCTTCCTTGGTAGCCTGACGCTCCGCGTCGTTAAAGTAGGCAGGCACCGTAATCACGGCTTCGGTTATGGTTGTTCCCAGGTAGTCCTCAGCAGTGCTCTTCATCTTCTGAAGTACCATAGCTGAAATTTCCTGGGGCGTATACAGCCGATCGCCAATGCGGATACGCACAGTATCATTATTGCCGCGCTCCACCTGGTACGAGACGATCTTCATCTCGTCCTTGACGTCGTCAAACTTTTTACCCATGAACCGCTTGACCGACGTAACGGTATTACGCGGGTTGGTGATGGATTGCCGCTTGGCGGGGTCACCGACCTTGCGTTCTCCTTTTCCGTCATCCAGAAAACCCACGATGGACGGGGTAGTTCTCCTTCCTTCGCTATTGGGTATAACCACAGGCTCATTGCCTTCCATGACGGCCACGCAAGAGTTCGTTGTACCTAAGTCGATTCCAATTATTTTACCCATTTCTTTAAATTTTAATATCTCCTCATTCTTGAGTAGCTGATGTCGTACTGTCTGTCCTCAATGCCTATGCCAAGGGGGAATTTCCTGACATTCAGGTGACACATTGACAGCCTGGTAGGGAAAATCGCTCCTCTTTCAGCTGTTTATTGCGACCAGGCGGTGGGCACGCGGTCCCACCGATGGCCTCTGAGTTGTTCCTTTAATGCGGCAGGTAAGTGCGTTCCATCACTCACGGCGAGGTTGGCTTCAACGTGCTTGAGACGTCGCATTCCCGGTATGGTGGTGTGGACATCGTCGTTGTCCAGTATGAAGCGCAGTGCCAGTTCCGGCATTGTCATGTCCGGGGGCACAATGGGCCTAAGCTTGTCTGCGCGCTCGACGCTGGCTTCGAGATTTTCAGGAACAAAGTACGTCGACCGCCAGTCGTCTTTCGGAAAGACCGTGTCGCGGGTGAGCGTTCCGGTGAGCGTTCCCTCGTCGAAGGGTACGCGCGCGATAACGCCGATGTCGAGTTCGCGGCAAAGGGGAAAGAGATTGTCTTCCGGCGCCTGGTCGAATATATTATAGATAACCTGAACGGTATCGACGAGTCCGGTTCTGAGCGCACGCAGCGCGTTATCCGGCTCCCAGCGGTTGATGCTGATGCCAAACGCCCGGATCTTGCCTTCACGCCGGAGCTTCTCAACGCCTTCCTTCCACGCGTCGTGGTCCGTCCAGCTGTCATCCCACACGTGAAATTGTTGCAGGTCCAGGCAGTCGACGCCGAGGTTCTTCAAACTTTTCTCCGTGTATTCGACAATGTGATCTGCCGGATAGCAGTCTTCCAGTTTGTATTCCGGCTTGGCGGGCCATTTGAAGTTTTTGGCGGGGATTTTTGATGCGCAGTAAAGTTTCGTGCCGGGATGACGCTTTACCAATTCACCCAGCAGCTGCTCGCTCTTTCCTGCAGCATAGGCCCAGGCCGTATCGAAGAAGTTGCAGCCCAGCTCCACCGAGCGGTCGAGTGCCTTCCTTACTTCATTCAGATCGGATCCCGTCCATCCCGCCATACCCCACATGCCATACCCGATTTCGCTTACGTTCCAGTTGGTTCTGCCGAATCTTCTGTATTGCATTATGTTTTAGGATAAGCTGATTTTGGTTAGCGCGTCACAATTACCTGTTGTTTTTGGGGATATCAAAATCCGGGACTCCAAAATTTCGGATCTCCGGGGCGTGCATAGCCCGGGGGCACGCGGGTCGCCACCATTTTTGTACCTTTGCGGCCACGAATTTCAGACGCATGGGACTGGAGCACGAAATAGCGAAACGCAGAACATTTGGCATTATCAGCCACCCGGACGCCGGCAAGACGACCCTCACGGAGAAATTGTTGCTGTTCGGCGGCGCGATACAGAAGGCCGGCGCGGTCAAGTCGAGCAAAATCCGCGACCACGCACGGTCCGACTGGATGGAAATCGAAAAACAACGCGGTATCTCCGTTGCCACATCGGTAATGGGATTTAACTATAACGACATCAAGATCAACTTGCTCGATACACCTGGCCACCAGGACTTCGCGGAAGACACCTACCGCACCCTGACCGCCGTCGACAGTGTGATCATGGTTATCGACTGCGTCAAGGGCGTCGAGATCCAGACCGAGAAGCTAATGGAGGTGTGCCGGATGCGGAACACACCGGTGATCTGCTTCATCAACAAACTCGATCGCGAGGGACGCGACCCATTCGAGCTGCTCGATGAAATCGAAGAGAAACTCCATATTAAGGTGCGCCCCCTGAGCTGGCCCATCAGTATGGGAAAAACGTTCAAGGGCGTGTATAGCCTGTACGAAAAAAGCCTCCATCTTTTTACACCCAGCAAACAAACCATTCAAGAGGGCATCGACGTCGAGGATATTAACGATACACAGCTCGACTCGCACGTCGGTGAAAACCACGCCGCCCAATTGCGGACGGACGTGGAACTGATCGAAGCGGTATATCCTGAGTTTTCTGTCGACGATTATCGGGCAGGCCAGGTGGCCCCGGTGTTCTTCGGAAGCGCCGTGAATAACTTCGGCGTGAAGGAACTGCTGGATACCTTCATCCGCATCGCGCCGACACCACAGCCGCGTGCGACAACGGTCCGGGTGGTTGCCCCTGACGAGGAACGGTTCACCGGCTTTGTCTTTAAGATACACGCCAACATGGACCCGAAACACCGGAATCGCATCGCGTTCGTTCGCATATGCTCCGGAAAATTCGAGCGGGGCAGCAACTACTTCCACGTGCGGCTGGACCGCAGCTTGCGATTTTCCAACGCGACTGCCTTCATGGCACAAGACCGCGAGACGGTCGACGTGGCCTGGCCGGGTGATATAGTGGGTATTTACGACACGGGAAATCTGAAAATCGGCGATACGCTGACACAGGGGGAGCGACTGACCTACACGGGCATACCCAGCTTTTCGCCCGAAATATTTAAGGAGGTACTCAACCTGGATGCGATGAAGACCAAACAGCTCGAAAAGGGCTTGCAGCAGCTCATGGAAGAAGGCGTGGCGCAACTCTTTACCTATGTGCTGGGAAACCGAAAGGTCATCGGTACGGTAGGCGCCCTTCAGTTCGAAGTCATCCAGTTTCGCCTCAAGAATGAATATGGTGCAACCGTCCAGTTTGCGTCGCAGAATATCTATAAGGCCTGCTGGATCAGCAGCGACGATCCGAAGAAGCTGGACGAATTTATCGAGAGCAAACAACGACACATCGCGCGCGACAAGGAAGACAAGCTTGTGTTTATGGCCGAGTCGCGAGCGTGGTTGCAGATGGTACAGGAGAATTTTCCGGACATCCAGTTTCATTTTACATCAGAGTATTAGTTGCAGCGGCAGACGCAGCCTGGTACTTGGACAGGACACTGCATCTGCATCTTAAAGAAAGGTTGCATGCAAGATCCCGCAACAATAGAGGTGCTATACGAAGACAACCACCTGCTCGTTGTCAACAAACCGGCGGGTCTGCTGGCGCAAGGTGATCACACTGGCGATCCACCTTTGGCCGACGTCGCCGCCCGCTACCTCAAAGAGAAATACAATAAACCGGGCGCGGCTTTCGTCGGCGTCGTGCATCGTCTCGACCGACCGGTCAGCGGTGTTGTCGTACTGGCTCGCACGTCGAAGGCATTATCGCGGATGAACCGCCTGTTTGGACAGCGTGAGACCGTAAAGACGTACCTGGCCCTTACAGCACAACGCCCTGATGCCGACGAAGCGCGGCTGGTGCACTGGCTAAAGAAAGACGAAGTGCGCAACAAAGTTTCCGTTCACACCGGCGCTGTAGCAGGTGCATTGGAAGCCGACCTCACGTACCGCGTGTTACGCCCGGTGGCTCACGGATGGCTTATTCAGGTGACTCCCGTTACGGGCAGGCCACACCAAATCCGCGCGCAGCTCTCTACGGTTGGTGCGCCCATAATCGGCGATGTAAAATATGGAGGACCATCGGCGGCCGACTACCGGGGCATCTATCTTCACGCCTGGAAGCTGAGCTTCACGCACCCCGTACGCAAAGCGCCGATGTCATTCACTGCCCCGCTACCCGCACAAGGGCTGTGGGTACATGTAGAATAAAATTCCCAAATTGGCGCTATGTCGGAACGTGGTTGGATTGAACGGCTAAAGACTCGATGGAAGCTAAAAAGTACAGGGCAGGTTATCGTCGTATTGATTGTGTTTGCCTGCACCGGACTCACGATTGTATATCTTAAAGGCCCCGTGCTGCGCGCGTTGGCGGGTGAGCCACCCTTCAGCGCTACCGCGACCATACTTTATTACGTGTTTATCCTTCCTGTTTACAACATAATCTTACTTGCGTACGGTTTCATATTTGGCCAGTTCCGATTTTTTTGGGAGTTTGAAAAGCGATTTGTTAAACGATTAATTTCTATATTCAGGTGACCATTTATACAACCACTATGACACGGTTCTTGATTCCTCTCGCCGCCGTCTTCCTGGCGGCCTGTTCTACACCAAAGTATACTTACCTGTTTGATAAGTATGACTACAACTCAGGCAGGTATGCGACCGCAAGTGTGAAGGCTACTTCCCAGGAGGAGGATGCCGCCATGACGTCGACCATTTCTGAAAGCCCGCTTCGGCTTGATGCAGATGCGCTGCTGGCCAATGCCGATCTGGAGGCGCCCGCCCCGCTTTTGAGGACTGAGCGTGCACCCGTCGCCACGGCCGTCGTGGAGGAGGAGCCTGTGAAATCCTACAAGGAGATGACCCGGGCGGAGCGCAGGGAATTTCGCAAAGAGGCGAAGGCACTCGTAAAGACTTACATCAAAGCAAAGAAAGAGGGTGATGAAGTGAAAGCCGCTGCCGCGGCGCAGGCTATGGATCACGATCTCAAGATGGCTGCCATCTTCGGGGCTGTGGGTATTGTCGCCCTTATTATCGGAGGTGACGTCTTCTGGATCATCGGCGGTATCGCCCTGATCATCGGCGTCGTATTCTTCGTGCTGTGGCTGTCGCGCCAGTAGCCGCAGCGTCAGGTCTCCCAACAAAAAAACCCCGGAGGAATCCGGGGTTTTTTGTTACGTCTTTTGATTTCGTCACGATGCTATGCCGTCGGCAAGCAGTACCACCTTGTTTTTCAAAACCTCTACCACTCCACCGGTGATCCTGACGGTGCCGTTTCCTTCAGCGCCTTTGTAGACCACATCGCCTTCCGCAAGCAGCGAGATGAGCGGGGCGTGATGATCGAGGACCTGGAACGATCCGTCGGCGCCGGGAAACGTTACAACGCTCACGTCGCCTTCGAAGACCTTTTGCTCAGGTGTAAGTATTTCCAGAAACATAGACTCCCTTCTTAGTTGCCGCTTCAGCCCGGTATTAACCCTTTGCTTCCGCGATCATACGTTCTCCTTTTTCTATGGCCGAGTTGATATCGCCCACCAGGTTAAATGCCATTTCAGGAAGGTGATCGAGCTCACCGTCCATGATCATATTGAATCCCTTGATGGTATCTTTAATATCAACGAGTACACCCTTCAAGCCGGTAAAGGCTTCGGCCACGTGGAAGGGCTGTGACAGGAAGCGTTGCACGCGGCGCGCACGGCTCACGACGAGCTTGTCTTCTTCCGACAGTTCGTCCATACCGAGGATCGCGATGATGTCCTGGAGTTCTTTGTAGCGTTGCAGGATATTCTTAACGCGCTGTGCACAATCGTAATGTTCGTCGCCCACAATCTCAGGGCGAAGGATACGCGACGTGGAGTCGAGCGGATCCACGGCCGGGTAAATACCCAACTCGGAAATTTTACGGCTCAAAACCGTCGTGGCGTCGAGGTGGGCAAATGTTGTTGCAGGCGCCGGGTCTGTAAGGTCGTCGGCAGGCACGTATACGGCCTGAACCGAGGTAATCGATCCGTTCTTGGTTGATGTAATGCGCTCCTGCATGGCACCCATTTCCGTGGCAAGTGTAGGTTGGTAACCCACCGCTGAAGGCATACGGCCAAGAAGCGCCGAAACCTCAGAGCCTGCCTGGGTGAACCGGAAAATATTGTCGATAAAGAACAGGATGTCACGCCCCTTGCCCTGGCCGTCGCCATCGCGGAAATATTCGGCGACCGTCAGCCCCGAAAGCGCTACCCGCGCACGGGCTCCGGGAGGTTCGTTCATCTGTCCGAATACGAAAGTCGCTTTGGAATCGGCCAGCTTTTCAGGGCTTACCCTGGAGAGGTCCCATCCGCCGGCATGCAGCGACTCGAGGAATTCTTCGCCGTAGCTTACAATACCCGCCTCGATCATTTCACGAAGCAGGTCATTTCCTTCGCGGGTCCGCTCGCCCACACCGGCGAACACGGAGAGCCCGGAATAGGCCTTGGCAATATTGTTAATCAGTTCCTGGATCAAAACGGTTTTTCCTACCCCGGCACCACCAAACAGGCCGATCTTTCCACCTTTAGCGTAGGGCTCGATCAGGTCGATAACCTTGATCCCTGTGTACAACACTTCCGTGGAGGTCGACAAGTCTTCAAATGCGGGCGCGGAACGGTGTATCGGCAGGGAAGCGTCGCCCTTAGGCTGGGGAAGCCCGTCGATGGCTTCACCTACGACATTAAAAAGCCGACCTTTGATATCTTCACCGATCGGCATGGTAATAGGAGATCCGGTGTCCAGCACCTTCATCCCGCGCATAAGCCCCTCGGTACCTTCCATCGCGATCGTGCGGACACGTTCCTCGCCCAGGTGTTGCTGGCATTCCAGCACAACGCGGGTTCCGTCGTCTTTCACAACTTCTAACGCATCAAGGATATTGGGAAGCTTTGCTCCCGGCTCGTCAAACGCCACATCCACTACGGGTCCGATTACCTGGGTGATTCTGCCGGTGTTTGCCATCGATTCTCTATTTTCTTGTTTAAGGCCTGAAAATTCGACCGCAAAGGTAATGTAATATCCTGTATCGGCAATCGGGCTTCAGGATGAATTTTTGGCAGTGTCAGCGCCGATTCAGGTCGAATTCAGGGCGATGCGGAAGGTGGTGCCCACGTTTTCTTCCGATGACTTGACGAAAATCTTTCCAAAATGATAGTCTTCAATAATTCGTTTGGCCAGGGCAAGTCCCAGGCCCCATCCCCGCTTCCGGGTGGTAAACCCGGGCTTAAATACCATGGGGATCTTCGAACGGGGTATGCCGCGGCCGGTGTCAGAGACGTCAATGAACACTTTTCCCTCGTTTCCGCGGATGATTTTGATGGCAATCGTGCCCGTATTGCCCATGGCGTCGACCGCATTCTTGCACAGGTTTTCGATCACCCACTCGAAAAGTGGCACATTTACCCAGGCGTCAATATGGTCGGATAGCGAATAGACCTCAATATTAACCTTCGACGAAACCCGGGGCCGGAGGTAATTGACCACGTTGTGAATCAGCGACACGACATTCTCCTCCTTCAATGCGGGCTTCGAACCGATGCTGGAGAAGCGCTCGGTAACCGTAATCAGCTTCCGTATGTCTTTCTCCAGTTCATCCACAACGCCATGTGAGCGCAGCTGCTCGTCTTCGCGCAACACCTCAATCCAGGCCATGAGCGACGACAGCGGCGTGCCCAGCTGGTGCGCCGTTTCTTTGGCAAGCCCGACCCACACCCGATTTTCTTCCGCCGCTTTCGAATAATTGAATGCCAGATAGCTGATAAAACCAAAAATGGCGATCACGGAGAGCTGAATGTACGGGTAAACGATCAGCTGTGTAAGCAACGCCGAATTGCGGTAGTACACATGCCCGTAGTTCTCGGTAACACCATCGTGGCTGTACGTCACTTCGATCGGCTCGTAGATGGCCTTCATTTCCGAAAGCTGCTGTTCCAGCACACGCTTTTTGCGTTCTTCTGACCAGCCCGGATCGATATGAATGTTTCGCGACTCGTACTGGCCATCGCGGGTGACCAGGATCGTGGGTACTGAATTGTTCTTGTTTATGATCTCTTCCGAAACAAAAAGCATGTTACTGCTCAGATCATCTCTCAGCGTATACTCGATTGCCCGCGCGAACAGCTGCACCTGCTGACGCTCCCGTGATTTGAGCTGTTCTACCAGCACGTTGGTATAATAGATCGAGCCGATGCTGATGAAGACGGAGACGATCAGCATGACCCACTTCAGGGCCGGATTGTTTTGATAAAAGCCGTTGCCGGTCGATGAAGATTTGGACATAGACCGGAAAATAACTAAAAAAATCAGTTGGTGTTCCGGGGCGCCGGGTCAATTCCGCATCATAAACCATCGCGCTAGTACCCGGTAGTTCACTTTGGAACCGTGCATGAGAATGCCAACGCGGTATATCCGCGCCGCCACCCACGTCGTAAAAACAAATCCACCGACCAGCAGGACCATGGATAACGCAAGTTGCCACGCCGGAACGCCATAGGCAACCCTGCCCATCATGGCGATGGGCGAGGTAAAAGGTATGACCGATAACCAGAAGCTGACCTGCCCGTGTGGATCCTGAGGGATAAACCAGAACAGGGCCAGGTATGAAATGAGCATCGGAATTGTAATGGGAAACATAAACTGTTGCGCCTCCGAAGGAACATCCACCGCCGAACCGACCGCGGCGAAAAGCGCACCGTAGATAAGGTAGCCTCCGAGGAAGTAGAAAATGAACGTCAGCAACAGGAAAGTAACCGGAATTTGATCCCACACTTTCAGAAGCTGATCAATTCCCTCGTGTGTTGGGTTCGCTGCCTGTAATTGCCCTGCCACTTGCTCCTGGGGCATTTCAATTCCGAAAAAGAAAAAGAGCGAGGAAGACAGCACCGAGATCAGCACGATCCAAATCAGGAACTGTAACAGACCGACCGACACGAGACCCAGGATCTTGCCCATCATAAGCTGAAAGGGTCGGATAGCAGAAATGATCACCTCGACCACCTTGTTGGTCTTTTCCTCGATGATGCCCTGCATGATCTGCGCTCCATATATGAAGATGAAAAGATACATCAGCAGTCCGAACAACATACCGACTCCCGACATTACCATTGAGTTGGTCGATTGCTCCTGACCGGACTCGCCGATCTTCACCGAAAGTACATTAACGTGTGTGCTCAGCCTGTCCAGTACATTCTGATCCAGGTTCAGTTCCCGCATCTTGGTCTCTCTGATGCCGTCGGCGATCAATCGGTTCAGCGCGCTGATGTCCGCCATGCCGGGATTGACCGTGCTGTACAGGATGATGCCCTGCGGCCGATACAAGTCAAGTTTCGGAATGTAAAGCAGGCCAAAGCTGTCGTCATGAGCCAGGGCACGTTTGGCATCCTCAAGCGGCCCATTGAAGCGCCGAAAGTCGAACTGCTCGCTGTTTAGTTCGAACAACCCGCTTTCATCGACAACATGGACAACCTTCTGGGTCGGACTTTTCTCCACCTGAATCGCTGTGTAAATCATAATGCCGAAGATGGCGGGAAAGATGAGCGGGATCAGGATCGTAGCGATCAGAAACGACCGCTTGTGAACACGATTGCGAAACTCCTGATGCGCTACCAGAATGATCTTATTCACGATCACCTCCTTTCACCAGGCTGATGAAGATATCGCTCATCGTCGGCAGCTTTTCGACGAAGCTGTGCACCTCGGTAACGCCGATGAGAAACTGTAATATCTTATTGGGATTTTCGTCACGCGGCGATTTGAGCATAGAGTGGTACAGCTGATCTTCCGCTGGCTTACTGCTTATCAGCGTGTAGGGTGTACCGGTAGTATCAAAAGGACCGACATGGCGCACCTCGTACGTGTCGGAACGAAATTGACTGCGAATGCGATTCTTGGCGCCCTCAAGAATGATCTCGGCATTGTTGATGAGAAGAACGTGGTCGCACAACGCCTCCACCGTTTCCATGCGATGCGTTGAAAAGACGATGGTACTTCCCTGGTCGCGCAGAGAGAGGATCTCTTCGGTAATGAGGCGGGCGTTGATCGGATCAAATCCAGAGAATGGCTCGTCAAGAATGATCAGACGCGGACTGTGCATCACGGTGCTGATGAATTGGATCTTCTGCGCCATCCCTTTGCTGAGATCCTCCACTTTCTTGTTCCACCATTCGGCGATCTCGAATTTCTTAACCCACGCTTTACTTTTTTCTATGGCATCCTTCTTCGACATGCCGCGGAGTCGGGCAATGTAGGTCAGCTGGTCGCCGACCCTCATCTTCTTGTATAGCCCGCGCTCCTCCGGCAGGTATCCGATCATGCTGATATGACGCGGTGCCAGGTCCTCCCCATAAAGGGAAATGTGTCCGGTATCCGGTGTGATGATCTGGTTGATGATGCGGATGAGCGTGGTCTTCCCAGCGCCATTGGGACCGAGCAATCCAACAATGCTTTTGTCGGGAATGGAAAAGTTAATATTCCGTAGAGCGGTGTGCTGGGTGTAATGCTTGGATATATTAGTGGCAACTAGGGCTTCCACAACGTGGGGGCATCTGGATTAAATGAGGGCAAAAGATAAGAAGGAATCGGAGAGCGGCAATGGGGGTGTCAGTTCGACTGCTTGAAAATAATGTTGCCCATTGAGACGTCGAGATCGAATTGCAGCGGGTTGCGGGGGTTTTTCTGGTAGGCTTCGTTAACGTATGTGTTGTTGCCGATACTTTTCAGGTTGGCGGTCATCGAAACACTGCAAAGCCACGATTCCCGGACCTTCACCAGAACGGGAACCGAATTGTCAGGGAGAATAATAGTGAGGTTGCCGGCGCCCACGCTTCCCTTAACGCGGTTGCTCACCAGGGGCCTTCCGCTGAAGTCGAGCGTCATGTTACCGAAACCGACGTCAGCCAGTACATTGTGCGCGCGCGAAAAGTTGATGTTCCTGACATTTACGGTACCCAGGTCGGCCTTCACGTAGAGGGTGTCCATGTCAATATTGTTTTCGAGGGACTCGTAGCCCACGTTCACATCGGCGCTGCCGGTACTGATCTTCAGCCTGCGGATGGATAGCCCGGAAAGGTCGACGTGTGCCTGTCCGACGCCGTAAGTCAGCTCCAGGACATACGGTTTCATGTCAGTGAGGTACATTTTCCAGTACTTGTCCGACCGCGATTCGGGCTGCCTGAACATGCGGTTGGAAATCGTCCTTCCAAAGCCGCCGGAAACATCTTCCTCCAGGGTCAGGGATACGACGCACGTGTGGTTGCGGACTTCCTTGCGAAAATTGTGGGAAAAGGACTGCGCGTCCTGGTTGCTGAATACGTTGAGGATGTCGCTGTTCTGGCTGGGCTTGATATAACAGTTCCCGCGGTTCGCCCGCACGCTGAGCGATATAGTCCGGCAGGACTCCATATTCTCGACATTAAACTGCCTCTTCACCTGCCCAAACCCCGTTCCTGACCCCAGCACGCCGGTCATTAAGAGCCAAAATAACATCCGCATGGCATTAGTTACGGCCTGAAGGTCATTAGGTTACGGGATGTAAGATTTTATTGACGAAAGGCCGCAAAAAGCCGCAGAACGGGCCTCAGACCTCGTATTCATTGGAAAAACTCCTTCATACGTTCGAAAAAGCTCCGGTCGCCGGAATCGGGATGAGGCTCAAAATTGGGCGAATCGCGCAGCTTTTCCAGCATGGACCGTTCTTCTGCGGTCAGCTTTTTCGGGGTCCAGACGTTAACATGGATCAGCTGGTCGCCGGTTTCGTACCCGTTGATATCCTTGAGGCCCTTACCACGCAGGCGTAGGATTTTTCCACTTTGTGTACCCGGATCTATTTTGATCTTGACCTTTCCGCCCACCGAGGGCACCTCTACGGTAGTTCCCAGGGCGGCATCGGCAATACTGAGGTACAGATCGTAAATGAGGTTGTTCCCATCGCGCTTCAGGTACTTGTCTTCCTGTTCTTCTACGAGGATGAGCAGGTCTCCGGCTTGCCCACCGCCGGGCGCTTCGTTCCCCTTGCCCGTCATGGACAGCTGCATGCCGTCAGCGACGCCGGGCGGAATCCGCACGGTGATAACTTCTTCTTTTGATACGAGTCCGGAGCTATCGACACCAGGGGGCCGGCTATCTATGGTCTGACCGGATCCGTTACAGGCAGGACATGTAGTGGCCGACACCATCTGCCCCAGCATTGTGTTGACAACCCGCTTCATTTGTCCCGTTCCCTGACAGGTTGAGCACGTCTTGAACGTGACACCTTCGGCACGGACCAGACGGTTTACCTTGATCTTCTTTTCAACGCCGTTCGCGATTTCTTCAAGGGTGAGTTTCAATTTGATGCGGAGGTTGGAACCCTTACGCCCGCGTCGCCGCGTGCCACCGCCACCAAAAAAGCTTTCAAAAGGATTGGAACCGCCGAAAATGTCACCAAACTGGCTGAAAATGTCTTCCATGTTCATTGAGCCACCGCCAAATCCGCCATTGCCAACACGGGCATGGCCGAAGCGGTCGTAGTGCTCCCGTTTCTCGGGATTGCTCAGCACTTCATATGCCTCGGCAGCTTCCTTGAACTTCTCTTCGGCTTCCTTGTTCCCTGGGTTTTTATCAGGGTGATATTGAATGGCTATCTTCCGGTACGCCTTCTTGATTTCGTCCGCTGAAGCCGACCGGCTGACTCCCAGAACATCGTAATAATCTCGTTTGGATGACATCGGCTCGTTAGTTGCCCACTACGACCTTCGCGTAGCGGATTACTTTTTCATTTAACAGGTATCCCTGCTCTATTACATCAACGACTTTGCCCTTGAGCTTTTCGTCTTCAGTAGGAACCTGCGAAACAGCTTCCTGGTTATCGGCGTCGAACTCCGATCCCCTGGATATATTCATAGACTTGACCCCGAACTGGTCCAGTATCTTTCTGAACTTGTTGGCGATGAGGATGAATCCATCGGTGAGCTCAGTGCCGGCATCTCCGACAGCCCGCTCTGCACGTTCAAAGTCGTCCAATACAGGCAAGAGCGCCGTGATAAGCTGTTCGTTGGCCAGATTGACCATCTCAAGCTTTTCCTTCGACGTGCGTCTGCGGAAGTTCTCGAACTCGGAATACAGCCGAAGATATTTATCCTTCATCTCAAGCAATTCCTCGTTAGCGGTCTCCTGCCGGTCCATCGGCTGCTCCGTCGACACATCGGTGGCCGCCTCCTGGGGACGCACCTCTTCGTTCTCATTCTTCGGCATTTCCTCGTTATTTTCTGACACTATTTCCTCTTGGTTTGCTTTTTCTTCGCTTGAATTCATGTTTATCATAGCAAAAATTAGCCCTCTGGATACACGTATCCTGTTACCGCAAATTGTCAATAAGTTTGCCAAATCCCTAACCGTGTCATAATGGCACGAGTTCCCGGAGTTATGCCTGCAGCTGCTGCCATATCATGTCTTTCAGCTCGGCAATGCCGCGATGTGTCTGCGCCGAAATGAAGACGGCGGGGACGCCCTCCGGAAGCTCTTTTTCAAGCGCCTCCCGCAGTTCGTCATCCAGAAGGTCGGATTTTGTGATCGCCAAGATCCGTTTCTTATCGAGCAATTCGGGATTGTATTTTTCCAACTCGCCGATGAGTACCTTGTACTCCGTTCGGATGTCGGATGCGTCGGCGGGTATCATAAACAGCAGCAGTGAATTTCGTTCGATATGGCGGAGGAACCGGAGCCCGAGACCTTTTCCTTCCGCGGCGCCTTCGATGATGCCCGGAATATCAGCCACCACGAAAGAGCGGTCGTCCCGGTAGGGGACCACGCCCAGGTTGGGTGTGAGTGTTGTGAACGGATAACTGGCAATTTTCGGTTTCGCGGCCGAGATCACTGACAGGAGCGTAGACTTACCGGCGTTTGGAAAGCCGACGAGGCCCACATCGGCCAGTAACTTCAGTTCCAGGATAATCCATTCCTCGATGCCGGGTTCGCCGGGCTGCGCATATTGAGGCGCCTGCTGCGTGGCCGTCGCGAAGAAGGCATTGCCTTTACCGCCTCTTCCCCCGGGTGTGAGCACCAGAGTTTCATCATGGTGCTGGATCTCGCCGATCACCTCGCCGGTGTCAGCGCGGCGCGCCACCGTTCCCAGCGGCACATCCAGGATCACGTCTTTGCCTGAGGCCCCGGTGCGATCTTGCGCTTCGCCTGGTTTTCCATCTTCGGCATGAACATGTTTGCGATATTTCAGGTGCAGGAGGGTCCAAAGCTGATCGTTGCCTCTGAGGATTACGCTTCCGCCCCGTCCGCCGTCTCCGCCGTCCGGACCGCCCTTAGGATTGAACTTCTCGCGATGAAAGTGAACGAAACCCGCGCCCCCCTTGCCCGACCGTGAGAGGAATTTGACGTAGTCGATGAAATTCTGGGAGGCCATCCCTGCTGTCTACGTTACCTTTTCTATCACGGCGCAGATCGACTGGAAAATGTCGTCAATTGCACCCACTCCGTTGACCGTATAGAGTTTCCCCTGACCTTCGTAGTAGGGCAATACCTTTACGGTCTTTGCGAAATACTCCCCGATGCGCTTGTTCAATTTTTCCTCGTCATCGTCGGCGCGCTTCTCAATGTCTTTTCTCCGCGCAATCCGCTGCCGCAGTTCGTCTTCTGAAACATCAAGCGCCACTACGCAGCTGATCGTCATGCCGCGGCTTTTCATAAATGCATCGAGGGCTTCGGCTTGCGCTACGGTTCGGGGAAAACCATCGAACAGGAAGCCGCTCGCATCGGGCGTCTTTTCAACCTCTTCCTCCAGCATGGCGATGGTAATCTCATCCGGTACGAGCATTCCGCTTGCCATTATGTCGTTGACCTTCTGGCCCAGCGGCGTATTGTTTTTCGTATGCCAGCGAAAGAGGTCGCCTGTCGAAATATGAACCAGCCCATATTTGTCTATGAGCTTTTGGCTTTGCGTGCCTTTTCCCGCGCCGGGCGGGCCGAAGATGATCATATTCAGCATGACGACAGATTTAATTTCAATTGGATAGATTAGGTTTTTCAGGAGGCGCTTCCACCGCCTTATAAATCTCGTTGAGGTTGCGGCCGAGGCCGTTATAATCAAGCCCGAATCCGAGCGCGAATTCGCGGTCAATGTCGAAGCCGACGTACCGCACGTTCAGGTCCTTCTCTCGGGCCGGTGCTTTGCGAAGCAGCGTCACCACTTCGATGGAGCGTGTACCCAGCGCGCGCAACTCGTCAAGTATGCGCCGTAGGGTTAACCCCGTGTCCACGATGTCCTCCACTACAATGAGGTCCTGATTAAACAAGCTCTCATCATGGCCGATCAGCGTCTTGAGGTCGCCGGTGGACTCCATCCCGACATAGGAGGAAACTTTTACGAAAGACACACGGCAGGGTATGGTAACCTGCCGAATGAGGTCGGCTGCAAACATAAATGACCCGTTCAGTACGGGAAGGAAAACGGGTGTCATTCCGGCATAATCACGGCTGATCTCCTCCGCAAGAAGGGCTATGCGCGCCTGCACGTCCGCGCTGCTGATAAACGGCACAAATTCCAGGTCTTGGATTTTCATACCCGATAGGATGGGGGGTCAAAGATAACCGCATTTTGCAAAACCTCCACAGCAACCACGCGCTACAGGTGCTGCAGGAGGTATTCGTACAGTGCAACCATCTGTGTCACATCGTCTTTGTGAACTTTTTCAGCCGGGGTATGCGGATGTTCCTGTGCGACTCCGATAAAGCACCAGTCGATCGGGTAAGGCGAGGCCTGTAACTCCCGTCCATCGCTTGAACCCGTGCCTTCTACTTCATGCTGGTGAGGGATGCCAGACTTCAGCGCGAGTGCTGCGATCCGTTCGATGTAGCGGCGACGCGGAATGTGCCTGTCGCGCAGCGATATCACCGGCCCTGCACCCGGACGAACGCCGTCGGTGGTCCAGGTCACATCGGCGACAAGGGTTTGGCGTACGTTCCAGGTTTCGTACGCGTGCCGTATCAGAAAGGGGACTGTCCCTCCGCCATGTTCTTCGCCGCAGCTGAAACAAATCACACCGTCAGACAAAGTTTCGGCGACCTTTAATGCCGTATACACGCCAACGCGGTTGTCAAGACTGGCCGACTCAACAAATCCGCCGGCGTTGCGAAAATTTACTTTGTAAGTGAGGTCGGTACCGCGGTCGATCACCCGTCCAAAACGGTAGGCTGCACGGCCTTCCTGATCGTACTGAAGTTCGCACTCCACCGGGCCAAGCGAATCGTGTCCAACAAGTACTGTACCTGCCGGCGCTTCGGGACTGCCAACGGGTACGAGTTGGTCGAAGTAGCGTACGGTAAATCCAACACTGTCCATATGCGCGAAAATGGCGGTTCGGGGCGCACCGAATTTTAGTATAAGACAATCCTGAAAAGCATCGCCGTGAAGGACTTCCGGCCGCGACTTCCAGTTGCGACTTCTCCGCTTTACGTGGTTGAAAACGAACTCCGTCATCGCCGATTCGTTGCCGGAAGGCGCGTGTATCTCACAAAGCTGTCTGAGAAGTTTCACATCCATGAGCGGCCACGGGTTTTTTTGCTAATTTTCAAACGGGAGTAGGTTATGGTTTACAACCTAGGCGAAAAAAATTCAATTGCCAATCAGTACCTCTGTGAATTGAGGGACCACAATGTGCAGCGCGACAAGTGGCGGTTCCGATCCAATACGCAACGGCTGGGGAGGATCATGGCCACGGAGATTTCGCGCGACTTTCCCTATATCGGCAAGGATGTTACTACCCCGCTTGGCACCAGGCACATGCACGTACCGGCAAAGCAGCCCGTACTTTTGACCATCCTGCGTGCAGGGCTGCCCTACCACCAGGGATTCCTGGATGTGTTTGACCAGGCGTCGAGCGGATTCGTGGGTGCGGAACGGATTGAAGGCGAAGGCGATGTCAGTATCGCGCTGGGCTACTTCGCAACCCCCGCCGTAGAAGATGAATTGGTCATCCTCATCGACCCGATGTTGGCGACGGGGCGTTCACTTGTTCGTGCAATTACCGAACTGGGCCGCTTTGGTAAACCCAGGCACATTTATATAGCCGCCCTCGTAGCTGCGCCGGAAGGGATTGCGTATATTCAGGAACATGTGAAAGAATCTTATTCGATCTGGACTTTCGCCGTCGATGAAAAACTGGACGAGCGGTTTTACATCGTGCCCGGGCTGGGCGACGCGGGCGATCTCAGTTACGGCGAGAAACTTTGACCTGCCCCTGCAATCGTGAAATGAACGTAAGTGATTTATGCTGGAAGAGTTGGCGCGGGCTATCCCGGTGTATTTTTCAAGTATGCTGAAATTTATCCTTGGGCCTGTAGGAGGTTATCTCGCTAAGTTGAACATGGTTACGACTATCCTGACAACCGTGGCAGGAATGATGACGGTAGTGTTGGCCTTTGCCTTTTTCGGAGACCTGATCAAGAAGTACGTCATCGATCGCTATTTTAAACGCAAAAACCGATTCTCGGATCAGAACAGAAAATTCGTAAGGATATGGCGCAAGTATGGCCTCGCGGGCGTGGCTGCGCTTACGCCGCTGCTGTTTACGCCAATAGGTGGTGCGTTGCTTGCTGTGGGGTTTGGAAGTCCCCGCGATAAGCTGATCATCTATATGTTCGTGTCCGCCTCCGTGTGGGCTGTCACCCTGACGCTGCTGATTTACTTTCTCGGCGACACTGCGCTCGAGTATCTTAAACCGCTCCGGTAAGGTGTTAAAGTGCCTGCCAGGCCCACGCAGTTTCCCGCTATCTGTCGTTGAGGTTTTTTACGGCGATGGTGAAGACCGAGCCCTTTCCGTATTCCGACTCAACGAAAATGCGGCTGGATATTTTCTCTGCGGCTTCACGCGCGATGTACAATCCCAAACCCGATCCTTTTGACGTGATGGTTCCGCGATAGAACATGTTGAAGATCTTGTTTTGCAGTCCGGGTTTGATGCCCTCTCCATTATCTTCTACAGAGATCAACACGAGTTCATTTTCTTTACGCGCCGTAATCCTGACAAAGGGCTCGTGCCCGGGTTCTTTCTTCTGAAACAGGATCGCATTGGTAAGTAGGTTGCTGAGAATCAGCTTCAACCGCGTCCTGTCGTTGTAGATCTCATCTACACCATGGGTCTCCAGGTGTATGCGCACGCTGTCGTAGCCCTCGACGTAGGTGAGGCTGTCGAGTATTTCAGCGCAAAGGTTTTTGAGACGGATTTGTTCCATCTTCAATGCCTGTCGCTTATTGTACGAGTAATCGAGTATTTCACGGATGAGGGATTCGAGCCTCACCACACTGGCCTCGATTTTATCTACAGTCTCTTTGGCCTCTTCCTCGCTCCGCGTAAGACGGTTGATTCCCACAAGACCCAGGATCGATTTGAGGGGCGCACCCAGGTCGTGCGACACGCTGTACACAAAATGATCCAGTTCCTTGTTGGCCAGCTCCAGTTGGGCGTTCTGTAACGAGAGCTGTTTTTCCGTTATTCGGAGATCGCTGATGACGCGTCCCGTTATGGCGGCAAAGATAAACAGCAGCGTGGTGCCCAGGAAAATGTAAATGACGTCCATGGACTCGGGCGCTCCTCCTTGCGTCAGGGTAGGGATAATGTAGGTGATCAGGAAAATGTAAAAATTAGTGATCACCGCTCCACCAAATCCATGACGCAGGGCGATGTACAGTGCCAGGACGCCGTAGATGAACCAGAACTTGTCGAACGGCATTACGAATGTGAGCGCGGTCATCACCGCGAACACTGCACCCACTTCAACAAGTTGGCGGCGGGTGAGGCGCGCCATCGGTATTCGGGACGGCGGATTCCGATAGAGCAAACCACGACGCTGCAGCACCGGGGTGATGAACGCCAGAACGGGCAGTGTTAGTCCGAAATTGGCAATAAATTCCGAAAGGATATTTCGCGTGAAATAGGGTAGCGCCTGGGAGAGATCGTGTTCCCCGAAGTAGACCTGCAGCGCCTCCAGCATGCCGATTTCAATGAGGATCGGAAGTGAGATGCCGAACACCAGGAACAGGAGCAGGTTGCGGATGTTGGGGAGCCAATATTTGCCGTTCAGCCGATGGGTAAACCAGTACCAGGAGAGGAAGACCATCAGCGTTTCCGGGAAGGCGTACACAGGCCAAAGCAGCACGTTCTCAACTTCCCAGAGGTAGGTACTCAGTGTGGCGTTGATATACACCGCGGGAATCGTGCGCCACGGCCCCCAGATATTGACGAGTATAATGGAAATGGCTGTGGGCAGGTAGTAGTCGGCCACGCCCTGGTCATAACGGGTTAAAATGGCGACCTGGCTGCCAAAGTGCAGTGCGATGAAGGGTACAACCCAGGTCCACCAGGGAAGGCGGACGTGTCCCGAATTCTGAATTTCAGATGTCACATGCAAAAGATCCTGGAGGTAACGGGGGCTGCCAGTATGATAAGTTAGCGAAACACAGTGCTAAACTGCAACCGGATTCGGTGTATCGTACGCATCGACCGGTATACAGCTGCATACGAGATTCCGGTCGCCGTAGGCATTGTCGATGCGCCCGATCGGAGGCCAGTACTTGCTTTCCGTCACAAAGGGTAACGGATAGGCTGCTCTGGAACGGCTGTAAGGCATGTCCCATTCGTCGGCTGTCACGGCGGCCGCCGTATGCGGGGCGTTCTTCAGCACGTTCCGTTCCCGGTCGGCCAGACCCTCCTCTACTTCCCGGATCTCATTGCGGATCTCCACCATCGCATCACAGAAGCGATCGAGTTCTTCCCGGGTCTCACTTTCGGTCGGCTCGATCATCAAGGTCCCGGGCACAGGGAAGGATACGGTGGGGGCGTGAAAGCCGTAGTCCATCAACCGTTTCGCAATGTCCTCGACTTCAATACCGGCCTTCTTAAAGCTGCGGCAGTCGATAATCATTTCGTGGGCGCAGCGTCCATTCGCGCCTGCGTACAGGGTTGGGTAATGACCTTCCAGCCTGCTCTTGATATAGTTGGCATTCAATATCGCGATGCGCGTGGCGTCCGTTAATCCCTCGGCGCCCATCATGGCGATATAGGCATACGATATGGCCAGTATGCTGGCACTGCCCCAGGGGGCTGCGGACACCGCATGAATAGCATAGCTCCCGCCGGTTTGCACTTCCGCGTGTCCAGGCAGGAACGGTGCGAGCGCCTCGTTCGCGCAGACGGGCCCCATTCCGGGTCCCCCACCGCCGTGAGGAATGCAGAACGTCTTGTGCAGGTTGAGGTGACATACATCCGCGCCAATGCGCGCCGGGGACGTGAGCCCTACCTGCGCATTCATGTTGGCGCCATCCATGTACACCATCCCCCCGTTTTCATGTACGATGTCACACATCTCGACAATCCGCTCTTCAAACACACCATGCGTCGACGGATAGGTGATCATCAGACACGCAAGGTCGGTCTTATGCGCCTCGGCCTTTTGCCGCAGGTCGTCCACATCCACTTTGCCGTCGGCATCCGACTTCACCACAACCACCTTCATGCCCGCCATAACGGCGCTGGCCGGATTGGTGCCATGGGCAGAGGCCGGTATCAGGGCGATGTTGCGCCGCTCGTCGCCGCGCGATTGGTGGTACGCCCGGATCACCATCAGGCCGGTAAATTCGCCTTGTGCCCCGCTGTTGGGCTGAAGGGATACGCCTGAAAACCCTGTAATTTCCCTCAACCACGCCTCCAGGTTGCGGATCATTTCCTGGTAGCCGGCGGCCTGTTCAACAGGAACAAACGGATGGATGTCCGCCAGCTCGGGCCAGGTGATCGGCGTCATCTCGGTGGTGGCGTTAAGCTTCATCGTGCAGGAACCCAGGGGTATCATGGAATGAACCATCGACAGGTCCTTGTTCTCCAGCCGTTTGAGATAACGCAGCATTTCGTGCTCAGAACGGTATTTGTTAAATACCGGGTGCGTCAGAAAGGCATCGCTCCTTTTCATTGCCCCCGGTAACGTCCGCACTTCACCGCCGGCTGAATCCGATCCCGACGGCGCGCTTGCACTGAATATGGCAATAATATCATCGACATCGGAAGGGGTAGTCGTTTCATCCAGCGATATTCCCACATGACCATCCGGGAAATACCGGAAGTTGATCTGGCGTTTCAATGCTTCCGCTCTGATCTTGTCCGGATCGGAAACTGCGACTTTGAGCGTATCAAAGAAGTGTTCGTTGCGCTGCTCAAAACCAAGTGCACGCAACTTCTGATCCAGCGTCGTTGCGAGCCGGTGTATCTCAGAGGCTATGCGCCTGAGGCCTTCCGGACCATGGTACACGGCATACATTCCCGCCATCACCGAAAGCAACACCTGCGCTGTACATATATTCGAGGTAGCGCGTTCGCGACGTATGTGTTGTTCGCGCGTTTGAAGCGCCATCCGATAGCCCGGCTTGCCGGACGCATCCACCGACACACCAATTATTCGCCCCGGTATGTTTCGCTTGAATTCTTCACGGGTTGCAAAGAAGGCAGCGTGGGGACCGCCGTACCCCATGGGTACGCCGAAGCGCTGGGCTGAACCCACGACTACATCAGCGCCCATTTCTCCCGGAGACTTTAAGAGGACAAGTCCTAAAAGATCGACGCCCATCGCAACCATCACGCCGTTGGCGTGTGCCTTTTCGATAAACGCCTGGTGGTCGCGGATGGCACCGTTGTTGTCGGGGTATTGAAGGTACACGCCGTACAAGTCCGGGTCGGACAAATCAAGCGTGTCAATATCGTTCACATGGAGTTTAATGCCGATGGGGACGGCGCGCGTGCGGAGGACGTCGAGCGTTTGCGGGAAGGTGTTCTGATCGACAAAGAACCGCCGGGCCTCCGCCTTGTTTCCCTTGCGCGCTGCGAACAACATTTGCATGGCCTCAGCGGCAGCGGTGGCCTCATCGAGCAACGACGCGTTGGCTAACGGCAGTCCGGTGAGTTCGATGATGACGGTTTGAAAATTGATCAGCGCCTCCAGCCTTCCCTGGGATATTTCCGCCTGGTAGGGTGTGTATGCTGTGTACCATCCCGGGTTTTTCAGTATGTTCCTCCGGATCACCGCAGGGGTATGGCAGTTGTAATAGCCTGTGCCTATGTACGACCTGAAGATCTGGTTGCGGTCCATCATCTTGCTGAACGACGCGATAAACTCCGCTTCGGACAGTGGCTCGGGCAGCTCGAGTGGTCGCGACAACCGGATGTTTTCCGGTATTGTCTGATCGATGAGTTCATCGAGTGAACCCGCACCGATCGTTTTGAGCATTTCTGAGACTTGCGTTGCGTCCGGGCCAATATGACGATAGGAAAATCCGTAATTGCCCTGAGAGTCTGTATTCATTTAAGTATCCCCTTTTCCGGCCACAAAGGTAACGGAGTCCGGGCAATTTTAGCAGAATCATTGGAAAATGAGCGCCACGGGGGCATGCCCCACTGCGGAAAGGGTTGGCAAAAAAGGTGTTATCTTGCAGCCCGGAAGTCTCTTCCGTAGTTTCAGTTGGCTTTTAATCTCAGCATATGCGAATTCTGCTGTTTTGTCTTCCTTTTGCCCTGGGGGCAGCGTTATCGGTACCGGAAACCGCCGACGTAGAAAACTACGCGGCGCGAATCACTCCGGAACGCCTTCGTGAATTTGTTTCGGTGCTCGCCCACGACTCCCTGGAAGGACGGGAGACCGGCAAACGTGGGCAACGTAAAGCTGCCGAGTATATCCGTGCCCATTTTCAGAAGATCGGGCTGAAAGGCCCTGCCGATAAGGGGCATTTTCAGACGCTGGAGCTGTATCGCGCAGAACCCGGAGAAATCTATGTTAAGTCCGGTGATAAGACGTTTTCCCATACGGGCAAGGTCGTCTACCTGGGCAGAGCCGATTCCGATGGAGAGGTTACCCTCCCACTGGTTTATGCCGGATATGGACGGGAGGAGGATTTTAGCACCATCGATGTTACGGGCAAGGCCGTTCTCATCCGAATCCGCGACGGCCGGTTGTACAACCTGCCCGAGATCAGCCGGGCCCGCCAGCATGGCGCGAAAATGGTGTTCATCTGGAGTTTTGACGGCGAGCGGGCATTTGACGACCTGGCGTTCCGTGAACGTGCCTCCGCCCACAGCGACAGGCCTTCCTTGGAAAAGCCCCACATCCATGCGCCCAATGCGGGGTCGTTTGTGGTCGCGCCCTCTGTCGTGAGTACCCTCATGGGCGTAGCGCCCGACAAGTTGAAAGCTGTAGCCTCTGAAGATCCTGCAAAGAAGCCGCTGACGCGCATCCGTCCGACGACGGTTACCTACCGTACGGAAATGAAGGTCGTTACGATCCCCACCGAAAATGTACTCGGCTTACTAGAAGGTACCGATCTCGCCGATGAGGTGGTCGTCATCACGGCGCATTATGATCACATCGGGATCAGCAAGGGTGTCCGCGGCGACTCGATTAACAACGGCGCTGATGACGATGCGTCCGGAACGGCAGCGGTCATGCAACTCGCGCAGGCATTTGCGGATGCCAAACGAGATGGCAGAGGCCCGCGTCGGAGTATACTGTTTATGGCCTTCACCGGTGAAGAAAAGGGGCTGCTCGGTTCGGCGTATTATTCCGCAAATCCGGTGTTCCCTATGGAGAAGACTGTGCTAAACCTAAACATGGACATGATCGGACGGAGGGACGCCGACCACAAAGACAGCCCTCCTTATGTATACATCATTGGGACCGGAGATAAGGAATCCGAACTGAACCGCTTTAGTGAAACGATTAATAACAAGTACTGCGACCTGATCTTCGACTATACGTATAACGACCGCGATCACCCCACACGATTATTCTATCGCTCCGATCACTGGAACTTCGCCAAACACGGTGTGCCCATTATCTTCTACTTCGACGGCCTTCATGAAGACTACCACAAGCCCAGTGACGAAGTAGACAAGATCGAATTCGACCTGTTGACGAAGCGCGCACAGTGCGTATTCTATACAGCCTGGGAAGCTGCCAACCGTGATAAACGACTACCGGTTCCGTAGAAAGAGGTGAAGAGTTGAAGAATTGAAGAGTTGAAGAATTGGATAATTGAATACACCCTCAACGCTTCAAGCCTGCTTATTCGATCGGGACGTTTACGTGGCGTTCGGCATGGTATGACGACCGTACCAGCGGTCCGGATTCGACGTACCGGAGTCCGCGCTTAAGGCCTTCTTCCTTGTACATGGCGAAGGTATCGGGATGGATGTACTCGATAACCTCGTGGTGCAACCGTGTAGGCTGGAGGTATTGACCCAGGGTGAGGATCAGCAAGCCGTTTTCAACGAGATCGTCCATTGCAGCCAACACTTCGTCCCTGGTTTCACCGAGACCCAGCATAATCCCCGACTTGGTACGTTTGCCGTACTCCCGGATACGCCGGATCTGCTCCAGGCTGCGTTCGTATTTGGCCTGGGGGCGAACGTTGCGATAAAGTCGCGACACCGTTTCCATATTATGCGACACCACTTCCTGACCGGCTGAGATCATGCGTTCCAGCGCGTCCCAATTGCCTTTAGTGTCGGGTATCAGCGTCTCAATGGTGGTTTCGGGGTTCAGCTTTTTGGTCTGCACGACAGTCTGATACCAGATCTCGGCGCCGCGGTCTTTCAACTCATCACGGTTGACGGACGTAATGACGGCATGGCGGACGCCCATTTTTTGAATGGCCTCCGCCACACGGCGGGGTTCGTCCGTATCGTATTCCGTCGGCCTACCGGTGGCCACGGCGCAGAAGGTACAGCTGCGGGTACAGATATTGCCGAGGATCATGAACGTTGCCGTTCCCGCACCCCAGCACTCTCCCATGTTGGGACAGTTCCCGCTTTCGCAAATAGTGTGTAGTTTGTGTTGGTCGACGACCCGCCTCACACGCGCGTAATCCGGCCCGACAGGAAGCTTCACACGAAGCCAGTCAGGTTTCTTTTTCCGCTGTGGGTCGCCTGAAATGACAGGTAGCTCAATCATTGGAATACATTCACTTAGAGAGGCGTCATGGTTAAAAACACGCTCGCCCTCTAATTAGTTTTTCCAGTTCGCTCCGCTTAGGCGCCGATGAGTTCCTTATAGGCCTGTGCCGAGAGCAATCCGTCTATTTCAGCCGGATTCGTAACCTCTACTTTTATCAGCCAGCCTTCGCCATAAGGATCTTCGTTGACTTTTTCAGGGCTCCCTTCCAATACCGGGTTCACTTCAGAAACCTTTCCGCTGACCGGCATGAAGAGATCGGACACGGTCTTGACGGCTTCAACTGTGCCGAAGACGTCTTGTTGCGAGAGCTCCTGGCCCTTGGTGGTGATATCCAGGTACACGATGTCGCCCAATTCGCCCTGAGCGAAATCGGTAATGCCTACGGTTGCGCTGGTACCTTCAATCTTGATCCATTCATGATCTTTGGTGTACCGGAGTTCTTCTGGAATATTCATTCAAGCAATCTTTAACGGGGGCAAAATACGGAATTTTCGGTTCAAAGCCCTGTAATGTGGTAGCGACGTACGATGAAGTTATTGAGCCAGATTAAAGCTTACCCGGATACCAAAGCGGGTCGTCGCACGGGGGAACGAACTGGAAATGATGGGATCATGTACCGTCCTCTCAAAATATGCCTGTACGGTAAGCTTTTCGTTAAGCGCATAGTTGATATTGGGCCGCAGCTGGAAGTTGATATTTCCATTAGTAACCGTTCCGGGTTCACCAATCTTGCGCTGGAGGGTGCGGGTGTCTATGACGGATACATTGAGGCGGAAGGTAATGTCATTCTTTAATACCACTGTGCGGCCTTGCGTCTTAAACGGAAGCCGCATATTGTTCTTGGTGTACCCAAGTTCAAACGAAATGTCCTTAGTGCTGACTTCAGAGATCTGCGCGTTGGAAATGTTAAGCGCAAGGTCGCGCTTCGTTCTGTATTGAAGGTTTGCAGACAGCCTTCCCTTCGTCCGGATGTTGATACCGATAAGCGGGGCGAACTGCTCGGAGATAAGGACCTGGTTAATAACATACACGGGAACAGCCTCACCGTTCTCATTGAGGCCGAAGTAACGGCGGTTATAATCCTCTATAGGAATGTTCAGACCCAGGTAGTCCGGGTCGCTGTATTGCAGCGAGTTGGAGTAGTTGACGACGGAATAAGACGAGGTGTAGGCGTGTGTTATCGAAACCATCTGGAAAGCATCGCGAAGGGCCGGCAACTTGCTTAAGCCCGTGTATTCAACGCGCCAGTTTGGCAACGGCGAATTCGGGAAAGGAGAGAGACTAATGGAATGCGCGTCCTGACCGGTGTACGCGGCGATGAATGCGGGGATCAGCACATCCTGAGACGCCGTGTCAAATTCAGGCTGACCGGTGAGCAGGGCGAACCGGCCTCTGATAATTTCAAGATTATCTTCAAAGGCATGAAAGGCGGATGACTCCTTCTCGCCATTGTCGCTGTTAAATGCTGTACGAATGGCCATGGTCGATATCCGGTAACTTCCGCTGCGACTGGGATTGAGCGAAGCAAACCCGTAATCGTCGGCGGCAGGATTGTCGGGATCAAACCGGAAGATTTCCTGGTAAGCCGTCATCGCATCTTTTTTCACATCAATGGTAATCCTCAGGTCGGGCGCGGGTTCCACATTGGCGCGCAGGTTGAGCGACGTAGTTCGCGTCTGCGTAAACGGTATTGTAAGACTGCGCTGCTGTACCAGCCAATTATTTCTGGCCGCGTCAAAGCGAATGTTGGGATCCTGATCGCCGAGAACAAAGCCCCAACCCGGCGAGCTGAAATCGCGGTCCATACCAAACAACCACGGTGTATTATTGAAGCCGGGCAGAATGGTGCCTTCTGATTTCGTGTAGGTGCCGTTAACCGAACGCAAAGACATGATCAGCCTGAATAAGCCTTTGATGGCGGACGGCGTCTTGCGGGTAGTATCCTGCTGCGGCTGGGCCGGAGGCCTTCCGCCCGTCGGAACGCGCGATGGTGGCCGGGGCGGCGTGTTGATCTCTCTGAGGAATTTGCTCTTGTTGTAGAGTTTTACAAGATCGATCGTACCGGAGAAGTTCTGTTCGCGGTTATTCTGGATGGTGTTTCTGAAGTCGAGGCTATCCGGTATATCCTGCTCGCCGGTTTGTATGGTAATTGAGTCGGGTTTGTTAAGCGGCCCTGCACGCCAGTTGTAACTTGCCTGGTAGCGGTAGTCCGCCCGCAGCCAGTCGACCGCAGGAATCTTATCCAGCGGCAGCGTGTAGTTGACGGCCACACTCTGATCGAAGTTTTTCATCCGACCGAATTTTTTCAGGTTACTGATAACCTCATCGCGCTTTTCTTCTGAATCGAGTTCGCCCTCAGGTTCGTCGATTACGGCATTGGCGCGCGCGTTATAGTCGAGCGTGAGATTCTTCGACAGCGCCCACCGCAGGTTGTACGTGCGGTTGAAGATGAAGTACTTCTGGTAGTTCGAAAAATCTCCGAGACCGCCATCGTTGCGGTAAATGTATTTGCTGAACGAGCGATCCAGATCGGCGCGCACACCAATGTTGGATGGCATCAGCCCGATATTAAAGTCCTTGATCAAACGCAGCCAGGGCGAGTTAAGGCCCTTGGAATTCTTAAACGGTTCAACCCCCGTAGCCTTCGGAGCGAAGTTGTAGGCAACGGAGGCTCTGTGTTGCAAGTTGAGCTGTTCCTTGATGTTGAAGTTCGAGCGGGTGGCTTCGCTGAACGCATAACTGAAGGAAAGGTTTTCGATATCGTATATGCGGGAAGGCGCGTCCTGCTTCACTTTGACTTTCCTCACGTTGGTGAAATTGAGGGATCGCCGGACGGACTGATCGCGAATGAGATCGAGGTAATCATTACGTTCCTCGCTGGTGTTAAATGATCGCAGCGTGGCGTCAAGGCGTACGTCCGGATTGGCGGGATCGAATTGCGGATTACTAACGCTCCGCTCGTAACTCACGAACATCGGTATGCGAATACCGGTATTACCAGGAAGCAGCTTGTCTACGTTGACGTTGGCCGCCACATCATAGGCGGTAGTTTCGTCGCGCGTGCGCTCCATGATCTTAGAGCTTACGCCGCCGAATCCGAAGGTAGTATGCCGGAAGGCGCCCGTTACCGTGGCAAAGTCGGCAAGTCGCGCGTTGAGCGTCGCGTTGACGGCCCATCCCGGCGTTCGGTCAAAGTCAGTAAGTCGCAGTTCGTTCGCCCATACGCATGCCGAATGCGAACGCTTGTCGGAGGTACGCGGATTCCGCACGCCGATCATGATCAGTCGTACGCCGCTCAAGTCCGGCCGTCCCAGGATACGGATACGATGGCGCCCTACAGGTTCATTTTCGTAGACTTCAGTCAATGGAAAGCCTTCACGGTCGCGGCGCACCTTTAACGCGGTCAGCTCATTGAGCTCCAGGTCGATTTCGTTTTCTTCCGGCCATATCTCCCGGACGTCCGGATTGCCGGGATTGCTCACGCGGCTCACCTTAAGCGGTATTTCTATCTCATAGTAGTTCTGATCGAAGTCGGTACCGAGGCGCACAAACGCCGTGAGCTCGTCGTCCTGCGATTCACTGTCGGCGTGGAGGAACATCTTGATCCGGCCATAGTTAAACAGGTCGGCATCCACATTCTTGTAGATCGCGCGCGCGTCGCCATCGAGCAGGTTGTCGACGCAGAACTGCACCGACTGCTCATTGAGAAATCGCGTAATTGTCGACGTGTTATCCCGGTCGCGTTCAACACCAGGAGGTATCCGGTACGGCGACTTGTTATTGTCGGGGTCTGCCGACGCGTTATCCTCCAGGTTCACCACAGACACGGAAAAGTTGTCCAGGTTAGGTTCCGGCGTTTCAATAAGTCCACTTTCCCACAATTGACCGGGGTATCTTCTCCAGCGGCTTCCGATCATCCGGAAATTGGCGAACCGCAACACGACCGGCTCTGCAAAATCGGTCAGTACCATGCGCACATAACGGATGGATTTGAACCCACTGATGTTACCGTACCGGTTCTCAAATTCTCGCACCGGAATCCGAAACAGGTACCATGTCACCTGCTCGTTGGTGCCTTCATGGACAGCATCGATACGGTCGACGATATATTCCCTGCCTACACCCAACTGGCCGGGGCGCAGGTCGATGTCGTATTCATAATATTCCTCCAGTTCGTTCAGGGTGTTGTCCTGGTTGAGGTCTTCATTGTCAGGGTAGGGGCTTCCGGAACGCGCCACGAGGTCATTGCCTGCAATCGGCGTGTTGTTTTCCATCCCGTTGATGTTCTTGTAACGCACCAGGACCCCGGGTTCATCGAGATCGAATTCAGGCGCCAGGAAATACTGGAAGTCATCGGCCGAAGGATCGAGTTCAATCCTCGCCCGGGCTTCAGGTGAAAGGCCGGCGACGGCATTCATGAAGTCCTGGAATTTTACGGCTTCCAGCTCGTTGGGAATCCCGTCCAGCCCGACATCCTGGTTGGCCCTGGCTTCCGAAGAGTTGTCGAAGGCGTCGGTCAGGTACTGTTGATTGGTGACATAACCCCACTCGGTTTCCGTTGCGCCGGCAGCCAGGTTGCCATCTCCGGGCAAACCGTTCTCGAATCCGTGCCTGCGGTCGGGAATTACGTCTTCCGAAATACTTCCCAGTTGAAAGATGAGTTTACCCCCCGTAATGTTTGGCGTTGCCGTCGGTCTCACGCCATCGTTGATAACTCCATTGGCACCGGTGATGAAGGGATCCAACAGCCAGAATTCAACGTATTCAATGTTCGACTTGTCGAAGTCTACTTCCGTGCGCACAGCGTTGGTGATCGCCCCGAAATTCTCCCGCGGGTTGTTGAACAACCCGAGATTATTCAGATCAGGATTAAAGTTGTATGGCCCTCGCTCTGCCGGATAATAAGCCACGTCGAATATGGGCTCGTAGGGCTGCGCCTGCTCTGGGTCGCGATGCGGAAAGATTTCCTGCGGGTTCACAGCGCGCTCATAGTGATTGGTGATGTTCTGGAGGCCCGGCGGCCTGGACACGCTGCCACCACCTCCGCTCCGATAGAACAGGTTGTCGATCATATACCACGCTAGCTTAGCCCTGCGGTAGCCAGCTTCGAGGGTGTTGGTGCCTCCGCTGGGATCGAAGCGGGAGTCATCGGTTTTGGGAATAGATCCGAGCTTCCAGCCCTGAGGGCTCATCAACGAATAGGGGGTCGCCGTATTCTCGAAGTCGTCGAGGTAGGCGGTACCTTCGCCGTCGATGATATTGGAAGTGCCGGGCAGCAATTGCGCGAATTCTCCGCTAAAGTTTATGGACGACTGCTCCTTGGTTTGAAGGAGCGGAATTGCATCCACCAGTTTTGTCAACAGCCGGCTTTCTTTGTTGATGTTGAAATCGAGTCCATACATCAGGTTTCGGGCGGGCTCGGTGCCGATCTGATTCCGACTGATCAGCGGCCGCTCATTATAATAGAGTACGGTCGACCCGACGTTGATGTCGTCATTCACGGCATAGTCGAAGCGCGTGCCCAGCAACGTTCGGGTTTGAAAGGCGAATGGATCCGACTGTTCGTAGTCGATGGTGATGTTCTTCCCACTACTTAGAATGCTTTCGTCGAGGATGGTAACCTTCCCAAACGTGTAGTCGACTGTGAACTGAGAGTTCTCGAGTAGCGGAATGCCCCCTGCGTAAACGCGTACCGAGCCCGGCGTTACACCAAACCCCGGGATAAGGATCTCCTTCGAAGACCCGGCACTGTACGTGCCCACCAGGAAAAATTTATTCTTTGTAGAGAATAACTCCGCCTCCGCCTTGGTGGTACGATATAATGTATCGTAGGAATATTTTTCAATTAACTGATCACGGTTGGGTTCAGGTTGAAACGCTTCCCTGAGGGCATCCCGGAAGGGTTCGAGGTAAGGAAAGATAATGAGTCCGTTCGCCGCGTTGATGGTAATGCCTTCAACGAAGTCGAAATTTCCATCACGCTGAGGGTCGTTAACAGGGTTAAGTTTGTCCAACCCAAAAATTTCTATGAGCTGCCGGTTGCGTACGAACTGCCCTTCCTGGAGCTGTGGGTTATCGATACCGGTGCGGTCGTCGCGGTAGATCACGCGCAGTTGAAATCCTTCCTGGGTAAGCTGGTTTACGTTCAGCGTATAGATGTTCTTCATCATCAGGTCCCACGTCGGGATGATGACGTTTTGCGCATCGCGGATGGCAATCTTCCTCGGTCGAAGCATCTTCAGGAAGATGACCTCGCTGTCTTTCAGGTTGCTGTAGTCTTCTGAGAGTTCACCTACTTTAAACACCCGACCATTGTAGGTGTACTCATACGCCACCGCCAGCGCTTCATCGTTCTGTAGTTTTCGGGTAAGGGTAATGTATCCCAGTTGCGGATGGAAGGTATATTCAGTCGGTGCAAGCCGGCGTGCACCGGTGATCTTTTCGTAGTCCGTTCCATTCGCCAACCCCTTACTGATAAGTTGGGCATCGATGTCTGTGGCGCGGTTAAGGCCTGTAACGTATTCGAACAAATCGTTGGCTTCGTTCGCGTTGGGCAATCCGGGCATTCGCCCTTGCACGTTGGGGTTGTAGACGCGACTGCCTTCGCCCAGGTCCATAAGCCCGATCACATTACGCAGCGTTTGCGTGTCGTTGTTGCGATTCAGAATATACACCTCAACACGGGTAACGTTTACGCCGGACGTAATCTGTGGCGGGATGGCGATCCACCTGCGATAGTTTTCACGAAAAAAGTGACCCAAAAAGAAGTGGCGGTTCTCGTCGTAGTTGGAAGCGATGATTTCGAATGGCCTTCCTTGTCCGCTTGATCCGCCCGGGATTTCGATCGATGACACCTTGCCGCGCTGTGTGGAGGCGATGGCGGTGACATTGAGTTTTCCGAATTGGAGCTGCCCCTTTACCCCAAACAAGTTCTGGGCACCCTGGATGAGCGTGTTGTTTAGTGGAAGACTTACGTTTCCGATTTCGAGTTTCTGAAGTATGTCTTCTTTGTAACCCGTGTACTCGACCTTCATATTGTTTTGAAAGTCGAACGAGTTGTTGTTGTCGAAGTTTGCTGTGACGGCCAGTTTCTCACCTATCTTTCCCGTCACATTCATATTGATTTGCTGATCGAATTCAAATCCCCCATTGCGTTGCTGCCGGATCGGTATGGCAGGATTGCTGATGCGCTGAAATGATGCGCCGAAGTCGAGCGTGACCATCCCACGCGGTATCAACTCGATATAGCTGCCCCCGAAGATCCGGTCGAGAACAGGGCTTATGAATATCTTGGGCGTGAAGCCGCGGCCGCTTACGGCGCTCTCTCCATCGAGTGCGCGGGAACGTGTTTGCCAATAATCTTTCAGCATCGACCGGTTCTGGTACTGATTGAATTCCTGGAACGACATGGTGGAGGGCGGCCGGTAAGGCACGTTGCCCATGCGTTCACGAATGGAATAATTCAGCGACGTGTCGATTTCAAGTTCCAGGTTAAGCCGGTCGGGGTCCATGAGGAAGAACGGCGTTTCATAACCCGGGCTTGAGAATGGATCACCGTAGCGGTCGGAAGGTGTGAAAGTAGGGCGCGTACTGGGAACGTAAGGCCCGAGCGTGTCAGCGGCTGCGTCGGTGGTATCGGGTTGTTGCGCGAAAGTTGTAAATGGGAATGCCAGTGCGACCAGACAGGCGATGCAAAGTCGTCTCAAAGTAAGGCCAACCTGATACTGGGAACACTCAACCTTCAAACGTACTAAGCGTTTTTTAATGCTTGCTTGACTAAATCTTCTAAGGTAATGGTAATTCCTGATTTTTTCAGGACGGCATCCACACTTTTCTCAGCCGCTGCTTTCGGTAGGCCCAGCGTGAGCAATGCTGATAACGCCTCGTTGCGCAAAGTATTGCGGGGGTCAACTGAAATAGTCGCCCCGTCTTCCAAAGATTCTTTTTTCAGCTTGTCACGAAGTTCGATGATAACCCGTTGTGCAGTCTTGGCGCCGATTCCTTTCACGCTCTGAAGCGTCGCCACATCTTCTCTGAGTATGGCTGTCTTAAGTTCCTCGATCGTCAGATAGGACAGCATGACGATGGCCGTATTCGGTCCGACCCCGTTAATGGAGATCAGCAGTTGAAACAATCGCTTTTCGGGAACGCTGCTGAAACCGTATAATATGTGCGCGTCTTCACGTACCGAGAGATGCGTGTGAATGCGCACCCGTTCCAGGTGTTTGATGTCGGCGAACGTCTGGAGGGATATCTGCAACTGGTAACCTACCCCGTTGACGTCAACATGCACAAACGTGGGTTCACAGTGAACCAGTTTCCCATCCAGAAAGGCAATCATAAAAAAATGCTACAGCCGGGTTTGAACCCGAAATATCACGAGAACCGCACACAATTCAAAAAGTGTCAGGCCAGCCGGCCTTTCCGGCGGTTAATGACCGTGGAACGCTACAGGTTCCAGGCTTAACGTGTCGGGCTGCCGTTTTTTTGCGCGTCCACGACAGCAATCGCTGCCATGTTGACGATTTCCCGTATGGAGCTTCCCAGCTGCAGGATGTGAACCGGTTTCTTCATGCCCAACAGGATGGGGCCGATCGCTTCGGCGCCGCCGATCTCCATCAAAAGCTTGTAGGCGATGTTGCCTGACGCCAGGTTGGGAAAGATCAGCGTATTGGCTCCCGTTTCCGCCAGGGCGCTGAAAGGATAGGTCTCCTTTTGTATCACAGTGTCCAGCGCTACATTGGCCTGAATATCCCCTTCAACGATAAGATCCGGGTTATGGGCACGCGCCCGCTGTACGGCCTCGCGTGTCTTCTCAGGGATATCGCCTTTCGAGGATCCGAAATTGGAGTAGGAGAGTACCGCCACCCGCGGTTCGATATCAAAAAAGCGAACGCCCCGAGCCGTCAGGTCGATGATTTCCGACAACTCTTCGGCAGTGGGGTCCACATTCACGGTGGTGTCGGCGAAGAAGTACGTTCTCTTGTTGTTCAGTATGATGTACATTCCGGCCACGCGGTTGACGCCTTTCTCTACCCCGATGACGTGGAGTGCGGGAAGGATCGTCTTCGGATAGTCTTTGGTGAGGCCGGATACCAATGCGTCGGCGTCGCCGGTCTCTACCATCATGGAGCCGTAGTAGTTGCGCTCCTGCATCAACCTGAGACAATCCTGATAGGTAAATCCTTTCCGTTGCCGCTTTTCATAGAGGATCTTGGCGTACCGTTCTATCGTGTTCTTCTCTTCCCGGGGGTTGACGATAGGACATCCTTCGAGGTCGAGGTGATATTCCTGGATGAGTGCATTGATTTCGTCATGGCTACCGAGCAGGATCGGTACAGCAATCTTCTCATCCTTGAGCATCTGCGCAGCCTTGAGAATCTTGGGATGCGTCGCTTCCGCGAATACGACGCGTTTAGGATTTTGTTTCGCGCGATCAATGATGTGCGACATCAGCTTTTGGTCTATGCCGATCCGCTGCTGCAACTCCACCTGATATGCTGTCCAGTCGTTAATGGGACGTGTAGCAACCCCTGACTCCATCGCCGCCCTGGCTACCGCCGGAGAGATACTGGTGATCAGTCGGGGATCCAGGGGTTTAGGGATGAGGTAATCGCGGCCGAACTGTAACTTGGGTGTGCCATACGCCTTCGCCACTATGTCGGAGACCGGCTCTTTCGCAAGGTTCGCCAGTGCATGGACGGCGGCAAGCTTCATCGCTTCGTTGATCTCGCGCGCACGTACATCGAGGGCGCCGCGAAATATATAAGGGAATCCGAGCACATTGTTGACCTGGTTAGGGTGATCCGAGCGGCCGGTCGCCATAATAATATCGCTTCGCGTTTCCATCGCCAGGTCATAATTGATTTCCGGGTTGGGATTAGCGAGCGCAAACACGATGGGATCCCGGGCCATGTTGCGCAGATCATCCGGCGTAATGGCATCGGCAACCGACAACCCGACAAAAACATCTGCTCCCACCATCGCTTCCTGTAGTGTGGAGATATCACGATCCGTTACGAACTGCTGTTTGATTTCATCGAGGTTGGTACGGCTTCGGTTGATGACGCCTTTGCTGTCGCACATAATTATATTCTCGCAACGCGCTCCCAGCGCCACATACAGCTTGGTACAACTGATCGCAGCAGCACCGGCGCCGTTGACTACAATTTGTATGTCTTCGATCTTCTTCTCAGCCAGCGCCAATGCATTGAGTAGCGCGGCGGCAGAGATGATCGCGGTCCCATGCTGATCATCGTGCATTATGGGAATGGAAAGCTGGCGTCGAAGTTCGGTTTCGATCTTGAAACATTCGGGCGCCTTGATGTCTTCCAGGTTGATGGCGCCGAAAGTCGGCTCCAGCGATTTGACAATGGCAATGAACCGGTCCGGGTCGTCTTCATTGATCTCGATGTCAAAGACGTCGATGCCTGCGAACCGCTTGAAGAGAACACCCTTGCCTTCCATAACCGGCTTGGACGCTTCCGGTCCGATGTTACCCAGCCCGAGTACAGCAGTGCCGTTGGAAATAACCGCTACCAGGTTACCTTTGGCAGTGTACTTATACACATCCTCTGTGTTTGAGGCAATCTCCTTACAGGGTTCAGCGACACCCGGGGAATAAGCGAGGGCCAGGTCAAGTTGTGAGCTCAGTATTTTTGTGGGCACTACCTCAATCTTTCCAGGTTGCCCCTGCATATGATAGTTCAGGGCATCCTCCCTGCGAATCTTTATTGCCATGGTTGAATTTTGGTCCGGATAGCAAAGATATAAACAACGACTAAATGTTTAGTGTTGGAGTGTTGAAGTGTTGCAGCGCTTAAGTAGCTGGAATGTTGAAGTGTTAAACGGCCTGCCCCGCTCTTCGATGTCACTGCAGTGTTGGGGCATACGTTAGGGCAGCGTAAACGCTCCTACGGATTGTCGGTATTGTTGCCAACGATCCTGAATGTTTGAACGATCGCTTCGAGTTCGCGCATGATCTCGCGTTGCGCCTTGCTGGGGCTGTATGTAAAGCCCTCGATATAATACAACATACCGCCATCGGTGTCGGCCACGGCAATTCCGGCGAAGGGTCCGCCCATGCTCTTGTTGTTCGTGCGCCAGATGCCGCGTATCTCCATAGCATACCGATCATTCAACCGCGTTTGCCGGGCGGTGACCGGAAGGAAAGGTACTTCGCGTTCCGTTATGACGTAACTGATCGGGTTGCTGGGGTCTGCGAACAGATATTTTCGCGCCACCTCGTCTCGCCAGGCCACCAGGCTGTCGGGCAATAACTGGTACTCGCTCTCATAAGGTTTGAAGGCCACGAAGACGTCTTTGTCAATCTCCTGCTCGATCTTTCGAAGCCAGACAAAATCCGGCTGCTGATCGGCGACCACATAGCCATGCGGGAAGCGGAGAGATACGCCATATTCCTTCTCGAGAAATTCGGTGAGGGGTCGGGTCGTGCGGGTTCTCGCGATGGTCTGTTGTAGCCGTTCGCGTTCTGCGTTGTTAAAGAACGCCACCAGCGAAGCAGCATTGGTTTTGATATGTTGCGCCAGCTGTTGCTCGTTAACGCCGAACAGGTACATCACCACCTGCCCCCGTGAATGCACGTCGCGGGCCGTAGTATGAAAGAAGGTGGTGTCTTCGCGTATATTTTCAAGTGATTCGGGTGAAAAACCCTGCATAATGCGCCGGGATCCCTGTGAATTCTCGTCGAGGGTAAAGACGTAGATCATGTTGCGCATGTGGGTGAGCAGTTCGATTCGCCCCGACGGATGTACCGGTATCAGGTTGAAATACTTTTCATCATGGGGAAGCCCGGGCACGTCTGCCATGAATACCTCGCGTATGGTCTCGCCCAATGGCCCCCGCCACTGGACGGAGTCGATCACGAGCAGAATTTCACCAGGCGCGCCGGTGGCCCGGGGTAGGAGTTCCGGGTTAGACTTTGAGTCGCACGCGGCAACAACAACCAGAATAGGCAAAATGAACCAAATACGGACCAGTTTGAGCATAAAGACAGCGTTTTTAGAAATAACGCGGAGGTTAGGCAATAGTCACGCTGCGCGTGGAGACTGGGGTGCCGGCTCTAAACTAATTAAATTCCCAATACCAGCTTTTGTCCGGCGCGAATCTTGTTGTCGGTGAGGTTGTTGAGCGACTTCAGTTTTTCGATCGTAAGCCCTTCAAACTTCCGTGAAATGTCCCAAAGTGTGTCGCCGGGTTGTACGACGTACGTCTTGGAATTGGGCACAGGCGCCGATGTCCTGGCCGACGCCACGGCGGTTGCCTGCGACGGTTTCAGCCAGATGTTGAGGCGCTGACCGATACGGATGGTATTGCTGCGAAGATTGTTCCACTTCTTGATGTCGCTTACCCGTACGTTATAGCGGAGTGCGATCGATCCCAGCACGTCGCCGCTGCGTACCTTGTAGACGATGCGGTCCCGGCCGTAGGTGCTTCCCGGCGTGTTGCGGGCCAGCATTTCAAGTTCCTTCTTGCCCACCTTCGACGCGGAGTCGAGTATAGCCACCCGGTTCTGTTCAAGCTGTTCCTTTGCCATCACGGGCACATAGATGACATAAGGCTTCTGAGTATCGGGGAGTGCGTTGTGCTTAACGGATGGGTTAAGCTTCTGCAGGTCTTCCAGGCATACGCCGGTAAGTTTGGCGAACGTGTCGAAGTGAAGGTACCGGTTAACCTGAAGTGTGTCGGCCGTCATCAGCATCTCCTGTCCCTCGTCGATAAAATTATGGTGGTCGAGGTAGTTAAGCGTGTAGATCATAGCGACAAACTGGGGGACGTATGAGCGGGTTTCACGCGGCAGGTAGTTGTAAATCTCCCAGAATGTTTTCTTATACCCGGACCGGCGGATAGCACGGCGTACGTTTCCGGGGCCCGTGTTGTAGGCTGCCAGTGCCAGCTCCCAGTCGTTGAACATACGATAGAGGTCGCGCAGATACCGGCATGCGGCATCCGTAGCCTTTTCCGGGTCCATACGTTCATCGAGGTACCAGTCCTGATGAAGACCATAGTATCTTCCCGTTGCCGACATAAACTGCCACAAGCCCACCGCCGACGCGCGCGACACCGCACGCGGATTGAGCGCGGACTCGATTATGGAAAGGTATTTGAGCTCGTCGGGGAGACCGTACTTTTCCAGGGAACGTTCAAAAATCGGGAAGTAAAGATTTTTACGGCGCATCATGAGCCGTGTGTAGTCGCGATCCTTGACCGTAAAATAGTTGATAAAGGCGTGCACCCTTTCGTTATAATGCAGGGGGATTTCTCCTTCGATGCAGGACAGCCGGTCTTGTATCAGCCCCGGGCTGTCGTCGCCCGGTATGTATTCCAGGTCGGCGGGTGCGGCAAAGTATACGAAATCGGCCGTGTCTTCCTTGGAGAGGATTTCCTGTTCTGCCGCTGCGAGTTCGAGTGAGTCGATTTGCGCGGTATCCCCAGCCGCCAGGGAAAGAGAATCCAATTGAAGGGCCATTTCATCGGGGATCTCCTGTGCCATGGCGGCATGGATCCCAAGAATTGCCAGTAAAAAAAGTAATCCCCTGCGCATGATTCCGCTTTATCTCTGTCTCTTACCGTTCGGGGTCCATCTGCAGGATCTCCCGGGAAAAATTAAAAAGTTTGGACTCTTCGAAGTCATCCGTCAAAACCTGCATTCCGACCGGCAAACCCGAATTATCAGACCCACAAGGTAGCGAAATTGCGGGAATTCCGGCAACGTTGGCCTGTACCGAAAACAGGTCTCCGAGGTACCGTTCTACCGGGTTTTCGGCTTGTTCTCCCAGTTTAAACGCTGTAGTGGGGGTAATTGGCATAATAATGAAATCATACATGTGAAGGATTTCCTTCATTTTCTCCCGTATGATCCGCCGCACCTTTTGCGCTTTGGTATAATAAGCGTCATAGTAGCTGGCACTCAGCACGAACGTGCCCAGCAGAATCCGACGCTGCACCTCTTTCCCGAACCCCTCCGAACGGGTCATTTTATACATAGAGTGGAGGTCTTGCGATGCCGTGCTACGATACCCATACCGTACCCCGTCGTAGCGGGCCAGGTTGGAACTTGCCTCCGCGGTCGCCAGTATATAGTAAGTGGGAAGAACGTATTCCGTAAGCGGCAACTCCACAGCTTCGACCGTGTGGCCGGCCGCGCGGATTTGCGCTAACCGCTCTGACAGGTTCTTTCGGATTTCCGGCTGAATGGCCGATGCCTCCTCCATGCCTTTCATGTAGGCCACCCGATATTTTTGCGGGGTTGCCGCTTCCAGTTGGTGACTATAGGGAGGGACAGCTTTACGCGAAACGGTACTGTCAGATTGGTCCGGTCCGGCAATCACCTCCAGCACGAGGGCGATGTCTTCGATGGCAGTTCCGAAGACGCCGATGCAATCAAACGACGAACCGTAGGCAACCAGACCATGGCGGGAAATACGCGAATACGTCGGTTTGAGGCCGATTACGCCGCAGAACGCCGCAGGTTGGCGCACCGAACCGCCGGTATCGGATCCCAGAGAGATACGGCACATGCCGGCAGCGACGGCCGCCGCAGAGCCTCCGGACGAGCCTCCGGGAACACGTGCCGGGTCTACAGGATTCAGAGCAGGCCCAAATGCGGAGCTCTCGTTGGACGAGCCCATCGCGAATTCGTCGCAGTTTTGATGACCTATAATGATCGCGTCCTCGTCGAGTAACCGCTGTACCGCCGTGGCCGTGTATTGGGCAATAAAACCATCGAGAATCCTGCTTCCTGCCTGCAGGGGGTGATCTTTGTAGGAAAGGACGTCTTTGATGCCGACGACAAGCCCAACGAGCTTGCCGGCGGTATTTGATTTGATTTTTTCGTCGAGCTGTTCCGCACGCAGCATCGCCTCCTCCTCGTAAACGCTGAGGAAAGCGTTCAGATGAGCGTGCTTATGAATGATGTCCAGGTGTTGCCGGACAAGGGCCTTACAGGATAGGGTGCCGCGCTTTAGTTCGTGTTGAATGTCACGAAGGGTGGCGTGTGTGTGCACTTACTTTCCTTCTTCCAGTTTTTCAACCTCCTTGCCAGCCTGGTCAACTTCCTTCTTTACGTCGCTGACGGCGTCTTTGAACTCACGAATGCCACGTCCCAGACCCTTTGCGAATTCAGGGATCTTCTTCGCGCCGAAAAAGATCAGCACGACGAGGCCGATCAGGATCCATTCGCCCATTCCCGGCATTCCGATTAACAATATTCCGTTCATATAGTATGGATTAAGAGTGTAAAGATAGAGTATAATGCTCGAACGAAAAAATGAGGAAAACGGTGCACTTTCCGGCCTCTATTTGTGAGGAGAGGTAAAAACCGAGCGTATGCGGCCGGAATCAGAGACGCCCCAGCCACTGTTGCGGATCCAGCGGCGTTCGGTCCTTGTAAATGCGGAAGCGCAACTCGGAAACGCCTTCACTATTGGTCATGACTTCGCCGATTTCTTCGTTGGTGGCGACTTTTTGCCCCGTTCGCACAAATACCTCCTTCAGGCCGGAATAGACCGTAAAATAGTTTCCGTGATTGATGATAACCGAGTTCCCAATGGTGGGCATGACAGCCACAGCGCGCACTTCGCCTTCGAATATGGACCTTACCTTCTCGCCTTTCTTGGTTTGAATGTTGACGCCTTCATTTTGAAGAACAACCCCCTTCAGCACCGGGTGACTCTGGCGTCCGAAACCCAGCGACACAAAACCCGAAACGGGATAGGCGAACTTGGATTTGTTTTCTTCAAAGTTTGACGACAACGCCACGCTTTCCTTTGAAGCTTCACGCCTGGCGCGGGCCATTTCTTCGCGAATGATCTCCTCGATCCGCTTATCCAGCATCGCTATGGTCTTCTTTGTGCTCTCCAGATCGCGGCGGAGTTTTCGCTCCTCCTTTGCCAGTGCCTTGACGAGCCTGTCTTGTTTTTTACGGAGATCGGCGAGGTTCCGGCTCTCGTCCATCTGCTCGTTAAGCAGCGTTTGCATCTCCGCCCGCTTGCCCTCGATCATTTTAACCTGGCCGGAAAGTTCGTCCTGTACCTTTACGATTTGCCTTGCCTGCAGTGAGCGCGCCTCGGCATATTGGTCCATATACCTCAGCCGCGTCAAAAGATCGTTAAGCGATTGCGATGAAAACAGGAAAGACAGCGGGGAGATGCTGTTGCGCGTTTTTTGCGCCGTATAAAGCATTTCAGCAAACTCCTTCCGCAGACGTTGCAGATCTTTCTCCAGCGCCTCTATGATGTCGTTATTTTCGCTGATCTCGCCATCGAGCAGACCAATTTCGCCCCGGATGGAATTGATAAGATTTTCCTGCTGACGAATGCGCTGATTGAGCGCGTTGAGTTCTCCCAGAGAGTTGGTCTTTTTTTCAACCGTCTCTGACAGGATGCCCTCCACTTCCTTGATGCGGGCAAGGTTCTGCTGCTTTTCCTTCTGCAGTTGCGCCTTGCTCTTCTGGCCAAAGGCCGGCGATATTGACAGGAGGCAAAAAAATAGCACTACCAGTACTCCTCTACCTGCGAACATACTTTCTGGGTATATTAAAGGGGAACTTCAGTTCCTTGTCTTCAATTTCCGCTCTATTGTATTCAAAGATAACTATCGTGTTGATCAGGCCGGCGGGCGTTTTGTATAACAAGTTGATAGTTCCGTTATATGGGAATATCTCTTCGCCGACCGGCTGGAAATTCGAGTAGTCGATCGTGAGCGAATTGTTGGTGTCGCTCTCCTTTAGCTCTACCTTTTCCACCTTCATACTGGCGGCGTTGACATAGTTGATAACGTCAACGGTACCGGATTGTTGTTTCAGCACGAACATCGACGCCAGCTGTTCCACCAGGTCGTGACCCTGTCGCTCCATTACGAGGTTGCCGAGCATGGCCGCCTGCACCACGTCGTAGTTGATATCGAAGTTGAAGCGTCGGGACAGCTCTTCATACTCGAAAACGAAGTACTCGTTGTCGACGTTGTTGACGATCGTGATCGAGTCGTGGTTGATCAACGCCTTTCCTCCCTGGACGCCAATGACGGAAAACGACATCCATATCACGCTGTCCTTTCGGATCCGGATATTGGTCTTTACGTCCCGCACCTTATTGCCGTCGCGCAGCACCATCCGTGCCTTGCCCTGAAAGTATTCGAAGTCGATTTGTTCGATGGCCAACTCGGGTCGCGGGGTACCGACCGTCGGCGTTACGGCCAACTTCTTGCTGCATGCTGCCAGCACCAGGGGCAGGCAGTACAACAAAAGCCTGGGAAGCCTATTCATAAATTTTCCGGTTGGCGATTTTCTTGTTTAGCAGTTCGTTGTCCGCATTGGCCTGCTTTGCTTTCTCCCACTGGGTCACTGCCCCGTTCACATCCCCTAACTTAAACAAAATATCGCCATAATGTTCAAAATGCGTTGCGTTTGCATTCCCGGTGGCAAGGGCGCGTTCCATAACCTTGCGGGCTTCCTTGTACTTTTCCCTCGCATAAAGGACCCAGGCATGGGTGTCGAGGTATACGGCATTGTCGGGATTGTCCCGGACCAGCTGGGTCGACATCCGTTCGGCCTTTTCCAGGTTGGCCTTGCGCAACGCCAGGAAGTAGCTGTAATTGTTCAGCACAACGTCGTTGTCGGGCTTGAGCCTTAATGCCTCCTCATAGGCCTGATCCGACCTTTCATACTCCTTCATAGAATTGTACACGTCGCCGAGCATGCCGCTGATCTCCGCAAGCAGGTTCACATCGTCCGCGATGATCTTCCGCGCCTGCTCCAGGGCGGCGGACGCCTCCAGGAAATTCTTTTTCCGCATGTGGGCATACCCATTGAAGTAGTACAGCATACCCTGATTGGGAAACATTTCCAGTGCTTCGTCGGAATGACGGATCACATTGTCGAACTGGTTCAACTGTGTCTCCAGGTATATCAGGTTTTGCCACACTTCAAATGATACGTCGCCCAAACGGATGGCCTGTTGATAGGCGCTGATGGCATCGCTGTTCCGTCCTGTCGACAGGTACAGGTCGCCTCCGACAACGTATACATCGGCATTACCGGGATACAGGGCCACAAGCTTTTCATAAAGCGAAAGCACGTAGGCCTCCTTGTCGGGGTCCGGCTGATTGCGCATCCGGTTCTGGTGAAGCTCGGTATTGTATGCGCCGAGTATGATGAGCTTGCTTCCCTGCTCGACAGAAGGGTCGTCGAACAGCTCGGTGAGCAATGCGCGCGCCTTGGCTTCTTCTTTGGTGTCGCGGTAAAAACCCGCCAGGAGCATTCTCGCATTACCGGCATCGGGATTTTCTTCTACAAAGTTTTCGAGGTAACGGATCGCAACAGGAAGCTGACCGTTCTTTGACATCACCTCCGCAAACCCCATGGCATACCGCTCTTCACCCGGAAAGGCTTCCAGAAGTTTTTCCCCCTCGGCGATTGCCTGATCGGTCTTGCCCTGCTCCAGGTAGAGCCGCAGCTTTTGAACCGAGGATATTTCGTTCACGCCGAAAACCGCCTCCGCCCGATCGTAGGCACGGATAGCGTCGGCGGGCTTCTTACTGTACTGGTATACGACGGCAAGATCGTAGAGGTACTCTTCGGTGCCGGGCACCTCCTTCATCATGGTCTCATATAAATCGGCCGCCTTGTCAAACCGCGCGAGGCTGTTGTAAATGTTCACCCCGAGCAGATAGAAGTATTTGTTTTTTCGCTCCAGGCGGAGGGCGGTTTCTATGCTGGTGACGGCCTTTAGCATATCGTCCTGACGCTGGCTGCGCGACAAGACTTCAGCAATCTTGTAGTGGACGGTCGCATTCGTGGGATTGACATCCAGCGACTTCTGATAATACAGGAGCGCCTTGGCGTAATCTTCGAGGATGAAGTACTTCTCAGCTTCCGTGAAATAAAATTCAGCCTCCCGCTCGCGGATGCTGTTGCCCGACTGATCCGCCTGAACCTTCTTTTTTTTCTGTCCATACGTAGTCGGATGGAAGAGACACAACGCCACGCCCACCAGGAAAAAACTGAAGATCCTGAATGTCATCAATGTTTTTTGCGTGTTACCGTCTACGATCTGATCGAATCACCCGCCTCCAGAATACAAGGTCAGACGACAAAATTAAGCAAAAATCCACACAATCTCTGATAATGCCGCGGCCGGGCAACCTCGGTCTGTTTGCGGCGGTAAGAGCGGATCAAAGGTTTACCGCCTCTTTCAGTCCCTTGCGCTCTATCAGGAATACCAGCCCGACAGCCGCCAGTACAATGAGATTGTGAACGACAAATGCCGCCGCACCGTCAAATGCTAGTGCATTAATACCATACACCAGGAGCACCGTCAGCACAATGTATGTCAGATCCTTTCCGACCCGATACGGAATTGGATAGAATCGCTGACCTGTCAGATAGCACGCGGCTGCAATGGAAAAGTAACAGATCAGTGCGGCCCAGCTGCTGCCCACATACCCCGCGACCGGAATGAGTATGTAATTGGCAACGATCGTTACGATCGCACCACCGACGGTAATGATCGTTCCATAGTAAGTCCGGTCGGTGAGTTTGAACCATACCGTAAGATTATAGTAAACGCCGAGGAAAAGATAGGCCGTAAGCAGCAGGGGCACTACAGACAAGCCTTCCCAGTACGCTTCACTGCGAAGCAGATGCTTCAGCACATCAAGGTTGACGCCGACAGCCAGCAGGAGAATACAACACGTGACAACGAAGTAGTGGTTGACCATGGCAAAGAGGTGACGCGAATTTTTTTCGCGCGCGTTACTGAAAAAGAAGGGCTCTGCGGCAAACCGAAATGCCTGTATCACAAGATTCATAAACACGGCAAACTTGTAGTTTGCACCGAACACACCCAGCGCGTATGCGCTGCTTCTGCCAGGATAAAAGTTTTCGGGCAACCATTCCCTCAGTGTGATCCGCGAAAACATTTCGTTAGTCGTGCCCGCCAACCCGGTCAGCATAACGGGAAAAGCATAGACCAGCATAGCGTTGAAAAGACTCTTGTCAAGCATGGGGCGCCACCGGATGAACACCGGGGCGAAGAAAAACAGATACAATGCGTTGGCCAGGAGGTTTATGAGGAACACATAGGCAACGCCAATCTGCGGATCGTAATCGACCTTGAGGAAATAAAAGTTAAGTCCGACGATCACCAGTACATTGATGATCCGGAATATGGCAAACCGCATCGCCTTCTTTTCCAGACGAAGGCGGGCGAACGGGATAGCCACCAGGGCATCGATGGCGACGATGCCTGTGAGCCATATGATATAGTCAGGATGATCGGGTATATCCATTTGCGCAGCAAGCGGACCGGCAAACGCAACGAAGAATGTGGAGATCGCCAGCGTTATGATGGTTACGGCGGTCTGCGCCATATTGAACACCCTGACGGGATCGGCACCTTCCTTTGTGGCAAAGCGGAAGAAGGCAGTCTCCATCCCGAAAGTATACAGGACGTTGAGAAATGCCACCCAGGCATATAGGTCTGTAATCACGCCATATTCTGCCGGATGAAACACCGACGTGTGGGGCAGGATCAACAGGAAATTGATGACGCGTGGCAGGATGCTACCGAGCCCGTAGATGGCGGTCTCTCCGGCGAGTCGCTTAATCTTGCTCAATTAACGTCCTTTAAAGTTGGGTTTTCTTTTTTCCAGGAACGCCGACGTCCCCTCTTTGAAATCATCGGTTGCGGCACAGTCGGCAAAATTTTTTGCCTCTGCTTCAAATCCATTGCCTTCTTCCAACGCGGCGTTGATACTGGCGATCGCCTTCGCTACGGCAACCGGCGCCTTTGAAATGATCTTTTGTACTATCTTCTTCGCCAACGCCAGCAGGGCCTCGCGGTCCGGTACGGTGTGATTGACCACACCGATACGGAAAGCTTCCGCTGCGTCGATGAGGTCGGCGGTGAGTATCAACTCCAGCGCCCTTCCGGGACCTGCAAGCCGGGCCAGGCGTTGCGTGCCGCCGTAACCGGGAATAATCCCGAGGTTCACTTCCGGCTGCCCCAGTTTGGCGGTTTCCACGGCGATGCGAATGTGACAGGCCATGGCGAGCTCACAGCCGCCGCCCAGTGCGAAACCGTTTATGGCAGCGACGACAGGCTTGGGGCACTGCTCAATCTTCTGGAAAAGCCCCTGCCCGTATTCCGACAGCGCCAGCGCATCTTCCCGGCTCATTGCTGACAGCTCCCGGATATCCGCTCCGGCGACGAACGCCTTTTCGCCATCTCCGGTGAAGATGACCCCGCGGATTTTCTCGTCATTGTAAATGTCGTCCAGTGTTTGCGCCAGTTCGTGAAGCGTTTGCTGATTCAGCGCGTTGAGCGCTTCGACGCGGGAAAAGGTGACGACAAGAACGCCGTCGGCATCAAGTGTTTTTAAGAGCGCCATCGCATGTGGGGATGAGTGATCACAAAATCAAAGTTATGCCGTTTTTTGGAACGACACCGCTGTCATCGCCTGAGTCGCCTAAGCATGTCGGCGGTCACTTCCTCCAGACCAAAGCAGGGTTGCCATCCCCAATCGTTTCGTGCAGCGGAGTCATCGATAGAATTTGGCCACGTATCGGCAATCTCCTGGCGGTAGTCAGGCTCATAGCTTATCTCAAATTCCGGCATGTGTCGTCGTATGGCAGCGGCAATCTCGCCGGGTGTTACGCTCATCGCGGCAATATTATAAGAGGAGCGAACCGTAATCCGCTCGGGCTCAGCCTCCATAAGCCGGATTGTCGCGCGAATGGCGTCGTCCATATACATCATAGGCAGACGCGTGTCCTCCCTCAGAAAGCAGCGATAGCGCCCATGGGTGGCGGCTTCAAAAAAGATATCGACGGCATAGTCGGTAGTACCTCCACCGGGGCGCGACTTATACCCGATCAGTCCCGGATATCGGAGGCTCCTGACGTCGAGGCCATGCCGTGCATGATACCATGCGCACCAGCGTTCACCGGAGACCTTGCTGATGCCATAAATCGTTGTGGGGTCGGTGATGGTGTGTTGCGGCGTATTGTCCCGCGGCGTCATCGGGCCGAACACCCCGATGGAGCTGGGCCAGTATACCCGCTCAATCCTGAACTCGACGGCGGCCTGGAGTACGTTCAGCAGGCTGTCCATATTGAGACGCCACGCCGCTTGCGGGTCTTGCTCGCCCTTCGCCGATAGCATAGCGGCAAGATGATACACCTGCGTCACCTTGTAGCGGCCCAGCAGGCGGCGCAACGCTGCGGCGTCGGTGGCGTCAAGATGCTCGAACTCACCCGAGTGGCCGCTTGGCTCGCGGATGTCGGTAGCTATGACCGTCGCATCTGAGTAGTGGTCGCGGAGCCCCTGTGTGAGTTCGGAGCCCAGCTGGCCCCCTGCTCCAATGACCAATATGGTTGGTTTTTTCAATTGCAATCCATCGCCTTTCGAACGCCAAATTAAATAAATTTGTCTTTTACCTATCACTTGTTAGGCATTGATTATCCGGTATCACTAACTTTGTTCGACATGACGTTTGAAGACTACCTGGTGAGCAAGAAGATCGACCCCACGTTATTCCGCGAAGGGGAACCCGATCTTTGGTCTTCGTGGGAGCGCGATTTTGCACAACAGCACCCGGCCAGCTTTACCGCCCAGAAGCTTTATCTGATCAACGCCATCCGGAGAAAGTATCACTACAAGGCGCCGGCGCCTCAGGCCGACACGGCGCAGCCTGCTGATAAACCTGCCGCACGGCCTGCGGCGCGTCCGGTCGTCAGACCCAAACCCAAGATGTAAGTCATGTACGACAAACTGAAACCTGCCCTGATACAGGAACTCGAGGCGATCCGCGCGTCGGGATTGTATAAAGAGGAGCGTGTCATCACAACGCCGCAGGGACCGGTGATCCGCACAGGAGGCAAGGAAGTAATCAATTTCTGCTCCAACAATTACCTCGGCCTTTCATCCGATCCGAGGGTGATCCAAGCGGCAAAAAAAGCGATCGATACCCACGGCTACGGGTTGTCGTCCGTACGGTTTATTTGCGGTACGCAGGATCTGCACACGACTTTGGAACGCCGCATTTCAGAATTCCTCGGCACCGACGATACAATTCTTTATGCTGCGGCCTTCGATGCCAACGGCGGTGTTTTTGAACCGCTATTGGGCGAGAAGGATGCGATTGTCTCCGATGCACTTAATCATGCTTCCGTGATCGACGGCATACGGCTATGCAAGGCAAAGCGGTATCGCTACGAACACAATTCGATGGAGTCGCTCGAATCCAAGTTAAGGGAAGCCCGCGAAGGCGGCGCCGATCAGGTGATCATTGTAACGGACGGCGCGTTCTCCATGGATGGTACGATCGCGCAACTCGATAAGATTTGCGACCTCGCAGACACTTATGAGGCGGTTGTGATGAGCGACGAAAGCCATGCGACCGGATTCCTGGGCAAGACAGGCCGCGGTGTACCGGAGCATTGTGGAGTGATGGACCGCGTCGACATTATTACCGGTACCCTGGGCAAGGCGCTTGGCGGTGCATCTGGTGGATTCACCAGCGGAAGGAAGGAGATCGTGGAAATGCTGCGGCAACGGTCGCGTCCTTACCTGTTTTCCAATACCCTGGCGCCTGCGATCGCCGGTGCATCCATTGAAGTATTCAACATCTTATCAGAGACGACCGACCTGCGCGACAAACTGGAGCGCAATACGGCCTGGTTCCGTAAGGCGATCGCGGAAGCGGGATTCGATGTTAAGCCCGGCGATCATCCGATCGTTCCGATCATGCTGTATGACGCGCGGTTGGCCCAGGAGTTCGCGGCCCGCTTGCTGGACGAAGGGATCTATGTCATCGGATTCTTTTATCCTGTGGTGCCGCAAGGGCAGGCACGTATTCGCGTTCAACTTTCAGCCGCCCACGAGATGACACATATGGAAGCCGCCATTGCGGCATTCCGGAAAGTGGGTAGGGAGCTGGGCGTGATTCCCGCACGCTCGCTTACTTGATCTTAAACCGCTTCTTTCTCTTTTTGACAATGGATCCCATCCGGGAGGTATCCTTTGCCAGCAATCCGAAAGTGGGGTCGATTTTCTTCGCTGGGAAAAAGTAGATCGGCCGTTTCCTGCCTTTTAGTTTCAACTTGTACAGGTGGAAGACCGGGATGAGTTTGAGCGACTTGACCTCAGGCCACTCGAAGCGATAGTTACGCTTGCCTTCCATGATAACGATCTTGTTCTTGCCAATTGCCACTCGCTTGACCTTGTCGGCGAACAAGGTGAACAGGAAGATCAGTACTAACCCGATAGTGAAAAATACCATGCTTCCGAAGATGGCACGAGGCGAACCGTTGAGGCGAAGGAATATCAGCAAGGCGACGAGCCATTGCAACAGGCCGAACACCAGGAAAAAGTATTTTGCAAAATAGAATTTGAAAGGATTGGCTTCTACCATTTCAAACCCGGGTTCGTTTAGGGTAAAGCTAATACATCGTGAGGAATAATGCCACCCGTAAAGGATTTTCAGCAGCCAATAGGGAAAGCGTTATGAACGATTCATCGCTGAATCACTCCGCTGCAACTTCCTGAGGAACGGTTTCTTCCCAGTTGGAAGGTTCGGTGTAGTTGAGATATTGAACGATCTTTTCTTCGGCCTGGTTCAATGGCAGCGACTTGAGATACTTCCCATTGCGGGCGAGCACGAGCCTTCCGGTTTCTTCCGACACGGCCAGCACCAGGGTGTCTGTGTTTTCAGACATACCCACCGCGGCGCGATGGCGCAGACCGAAGTCGGCGGGCAGGTGGTCGTTTTCGCTGACGGGTAACACACAACGCGCGGCCTTGATCCTTCCTTTGTGTATGATGACGGCGCCGTCGTGCAGCGGGCTGGTCTTGTTGAAAATCGAAAGCAGCAGACGCTTGTTTACGTCTGCATCGATCGGATCGCCGGTCTGCGCGTAAAACTTCAACCCCGAGTCGCGGGTGAACACGATCAATGCTCCCGTTCGCGTCGCCATGAGCGACTTGACCGCATCCATGACCTGGCTTACATCGAAGTCGTCGACATGACCATGACGCCAATGCGATACGGTCTTGAGAAAGTTTTCACGGAATTCAGTACTTCGTCCAAGTACCAGCAAGAATTTTCTGATCTCAGGCTGGAACAGCACGATCATTGCGATAAATCCGACGCCCATGAATTGGCCCAGGATCGTGCTCAGTAACTCCATCTGGGCGGCGTTCACCATGAGGTAAACGAGGTACAGCGCCAGCAGCCCGAGGAAGATATTGACGGCGATGCTGCCGCGGATCAGCTTATAGATCTGGTACAGCAAGACGCTGACCAGTCCGACGTCAATGAAGTCGACCCATGTGATTTCAAGGAATCCGATTTTAAAAGCGAATAGCATGTACCTCTACAAATGTACCAATTCGTCGGCAACGGAGCCTGAGGAACCGAGCGCAAAAAGCTTCTAAATATTATTACCGGTCCGGCAGCTTCAGTCGGCCAACGAGGGTGATCGTGTCCACAGCCTCCCTGACGTCATGAACGCGGAGGATGGAGGCACCGTTAAGCAACGCCACCGTGTTGAGGCACGTGGTGCCATTCAAGGCGTTCTCCGGAGTGGTCATCAGCGTGCGCCAGATCATCGACTTCCGGGAGAGCCCGGCCATAATGGGCTTGCCCAGGATGCGCAGGTCGCTAAGGCGGGAGAGGAGTTTGAAGTTCTGCTCTACAGTCTTCGCAAAGCCGAAGCCCGGGTCGACAACGACGTCTTTGATGCCCAATGCGTGGAGCCCTGCAATCCTTTCGTGAAAGTAACGGATGATGTCGCCAACCAGATCGTCGTAGTCGGTAAGGGTGTTCATGGTCTTTGGTGTCCCCCGCATGTGCATGGCGATGTAGGGGACGCCCAGTCGGGCGACGGTTTCCGGCATGAGGGGGTCGAGCGCACCCGCGGAAATGTCATTTATTATAGAGGCACCGGCCTCCACGGCGGCTGTGGCCACATTGCTGCGGAATGTGTCGATGGCGACCATCGCGTCGGGAAACGCCTTCATGACGGCACGTATCGCGGGGAGTACGCGGCGTAATTCTTCCTCTTCGCTGATGTCGTCAGCGCCGGGACGCGTGGAATGACCGCCGATGTCAAGGAAGGTCGCTCCGTGGCTAAGCATCTTTTCCGCGTGGCGAACGATATCTTTTTCGCTAACGTGCCGCCCACCATCATAAAAACTGTCCGGTGTGACATTCAGTATGCCCATAACCCTGGGCGTCGAAAGACTGACGAGCCGCCCACGGACGTTCAATGTGCCGGGAACGGGAATTGCGGTATTTTGCATGGCATGATGCATTTGAGACCTTTTCCGAAATTGTGTTACTTTTAGCCCCGCCGTGAACGAACAAACCAGCATTCAATACAGGAACGTAATCGACCGCTGCAGGGAATTGTTTGCCCTGAAAACCAAAGACTATGGCACCGCGTGGCGTATCCTTCGGCTGCCGTCGGTCACCGACCAGATCATGATCAAGGCGCAACGTATCCGAAGCATACAGGAGAAAGGTACCCAAAAAGTCGGGGATTCCATCACCGACGAGTTTATCGGAATCATAAATTATTGCGCCATCGGTCTGATCCAAATGCAACTCACCGAGGACGACCCGCTTGACATGGATTACGAGCAACTCAGGCCGCTGTACGATCGCGCGATCGAGGAGACCTTTAGCCTGCTCAACCAGAAAAACCACGACTACGACGAGGCCTGGCGGGACATGCGGATATCGTCAATTACGGATATTATCCTGATGAAGTTGCTGCGTGTAAAACAAATTGAAGACAACGCGGGCATGACTGTCGTGAGCGAGGGCGTCAAGGCAAACTATCAGGACATTATTAATTACGCGGTGTTCGCATTGATTAAATTGTCAGAGGAGCAATGAGAAACAAGATTCTGGACGGTTTTTCAGTTTATTTCGTCGGCGGACTATTCATCTTTTCCGGGCTGATCAAACTCAATGATCCGATCGGGACGCAGATCAAGTTGGAAGAGTACTTCGAAGTTTTTGCCGACGACTTCGGATCGTTCTTTCACATCTTTGTGCCCTATGCGCTTGCCATCGGGATGTTTCTTATCATCCTTGAGCTTGCGCTCGGAGCAGCCGTGTTGTTGCGATATAAGATGACGATAACGACTACCGTGCTTCTTGCCCTGATGGTCTTCTTCACTTTCCTTACCTTTTACTCGGCGTACACGAACAAGGTTACGGATTGCGGTTGCTTTGGGGATGCCATCAAGCTGACACCGTGGGAGTCGTTCATTAAGGATGTCATCCTGATGGTGTTTGTATTGCACCTGTTCTGGCACCGCCGAAGACTGGTATCTATTGTGTCCGATCGATTGGGAACGATCATCGTCGGTGTTGTCTCGGTGATCAGCCTGGCTACCGGTATCTACGCGCTGCTGCATTTGCCGTTTATCGACTTCAGGGCTTATCGCATCGGTAACAATATCCCGGAACAAATGCAGCCGGAAGAGCAACCGCGTATCGAATATGTCTTTGATAAGGACGGCGAAGAGGTTCGGTCGGAGACGTTTCTTACGGAAGCCGACGGGTATGTATACAAGACTTCGCACGTGCTGAATGAGGACAAGATCGTTCCTAAAATTACAGACTATGCCGTCATCGATGAGAATGGTGATGACGTCACGGCCAGTACGTTCGAAGGCGCCAAACTATTTTTTATCGTTCAGGATGTTGCCAGGGCGTCGTCGAAGAACATTGACGAAATACGGTCTCTTATGACCGGGTTGGAAGGACAGATCGACCTCATGATCGTTACGTCATCGCCACCCAACGAAATCGACGCGTTCCGCCATGAGCATCAGCTGGCGGTACCGTACTATTTCGCTGATGCCACGGTACTCAAGACTATTGTCCGATCAAACCCGGGGATTACGCTTTGGGTGGATGGCACTGTGCGGGGGAAGTGGCATCACAACGACACCCCCGATCCGCAATCGGTCCTGGCGCTTGTCAACTGATGATCTTTCGCAGATTATGAAGCGTGTTTACCTGATTGGCATGCCCGGCTCCGGCAAGAGCGCAGTCGGCGCACGGCTGGCCGTTTTGCTGCGGTTGCCGTTTGTCGACCTCGACGCTGAAATTGAACGCGAGGCCGGCATGACTGTGACGCAATTGTTTGCCGAGAAGGGTGAACCTCACTTTCGGGAGCTGGAGTCGAAACTCCTGAAGACGTGGGCCGAGCGACCTTACGCCTTCGTAATGGCCACCGGGGGAGGAGCACCCTGCTTTCATGACGGTATCGACACGATCAATCGCAGCGGGGTGAGTATTTTCCTTGACGTTCCCGCAAAGGTGCTCGCATCGCGCATTGCCGATCAACAGCACCGTCCGTTGGTACAGGGGAGCGACCGGGAAGCCACACTCAACGCGCTGCTGCAGCAGCGACGACCCGTTTATAAAGCCGCCCAATATACCGTAACCGCGGAAGGCCCTCCGGAAGAAGTGGCGAACCACATCATGAGATGGCTAGAACGTAACGCCCAGCGTTAGCATCAGGTGCGTGACCTTGTTTTTCAGATCGACTTCCGGAGTCTGAAATTCCGGATACGTTACAAAGGTATAAGGATTGTAGACCGCATCCGACGAACTTTGAACCCACGCGACGTCGGCGAAAAAGCGGCTCGTACGAACGCCGACACCGGCGCTCACCGTGTTGATCTGGTTGTCGAGGTTGATATCGTCGCCGAAGGTGTTTCCCTGAATGGCGTAACCTGCCCGTACCCGAAAGATATTGTGTCTGAATTCTCCTCCGAGGCGCAGGTTGGTAACCGACTTGTATGTCGCCCGAATGGCTTCGTTTTCCGGCGCATAGGAGATGCCTGAGATATCGGAATCGTATTTTGCCTTTGCGGGATTAACAAATTCGACGTCAGCCGCGATATAGCCACGCTTAGAGATAAACGCGACGCCGGTGCTGAACTTAAGCGGCGTTGTCAGGGTGTAATCTGAGGCAACAACATCCGTTCCCGCCCACTCGTCGTTGAGTACGACAGAGCCGTCACCGTAGTAGTCGAAGTTTTTCCAGCTGGTGTTCATTTCGGCGTTGTATGTCTCAGACATTTGGTAATACGTCGGGGTGGTAAAGGATACGCCGACCTGTATGAAATTAACAGGACGGGCGATCACGCCGAGCGTTGCGTTGATGCCGGTTCCCCGGATATCCAGGTATTCCCGGAGGAGGAGGTTGTTAAGAAACGGATCACCGTCGAACTCCTCGGAGAACATCTTTTCCGACTTATAGCGGAGTGTTGTAATGCCTATGCCGCCGCCGAAGAATATCATATCGTTGTAGTTCCCGCCGTAGGAGATGCTCCACTGATTGGAGGCCCCGCGTGTCCGGATCTCTTCCTGCTGAAATGGGATGGACAGTATGTCGCTGAAATATTCATCGTCGGGACCGGGCGGGTCGAGCAATGTCTGCGGGCCGATCAGGTAATTAAAGTAGGCCAGGCCTGTCGGCGTATTATAATGGTATGCGCCTTCTTCGAACTGCGATGTGGTGCCGAAGGCCGCATCATCAATAAAGTAGTCGATAATCGAGGTGTTCTGGTTTATCCCGTTGTAGAGGATTTCACCGTTGAAGTCGTTTGTGCGCGTGAATGTCAGCGCGAGCGCTCCCCCCAGGAACCCTCCCTTTTCGGCCGGCATATGGAAGACGAAGCTGAGGCCCGGGATATTCAGTCCCGTCTTGTCGCCCTCGTTTCGTGTGCCCATGTACAGCGATTGGCTGTTGTAGGTGGAGTAGCCCGGCGTAAGCGTAATTTCGGACCGGTTGTACATCCCGATACCGGCCGGATTGGACAGGGCGGAACTGTAGTCGCCGCCGAGGGCGATCTGCGCACCTCCGGCCCCTTGTATCCGGGCGCTGCCGCCGGGCTTCGTCCGGCTGAAGGTCAACGCCGATTCGACGTAGCCCTGGGCCAGTGCACCGAAACTAAAGGGCAATAGAATAGCACCCAGGACGAATCCTGACAATTTTTTTCTCATCGGGTCAATGGTTTTGTCTGATTACCGGCCGCCTCGCGTTCTGCCGTTGCTGCCGCCTCCAGAACTACCGGAACTGCCGCTGCTGCCGCCGCTATAGCTTCGTTGGGGTGACGGGCTGTAGCTGGGCGTCCGCGAAGAACCCCGGTCGTAGCTGCTGCCACTGTTGTAGCTGGAACGGGAGTTTGAGTTGGACCCGGACCAGGTGCTGGTCCGCGTGGGTGCGGTTTGCGACGCGCTCCTCCAATTCTTGTTGTAGTAGGACGACTGCCGGGTCGACGTAGGTGCGGTGTTTACCGTACTCGTTGCACGGCCTCCGCTGTTCGACCGTCCATAGGTCGGTGTCGATACGCTGTTTCTCGACCTGTTGTTGGTCACCGTGCTGTTGTTGTAGGTTGCTGACCCGCGCGTGGAGCGCTTGCCGTACCGAACGTTGGGTCCTACACCATTGTCTACGATCACGATCGTTCTCGGATACCAGCTGTTGTACCAGCCATACCCGGCGCTCATGCCCCAATACCATGGACGATACATGGATCCAAAAGAGAATCCGACATTCCACGAAGGTCCGTAGCCCATGCCATAGCTCGGGTAGAACGGGTCGTAGAAAGGATCGTAGTAGAACGGGTCATAGAAGCGTGAACCCCAGTAGGGAGAGTACATCCCGGAATAGTAGGGAGAATATCCCCACCGGCTTGCACCGTACCATCCTGTCGAATACCACGGGCTGTTATACCAGCTGTTGAACTGGTTGTGCCAGGCCGAGTAGCCGGCCGCCGACTTCCGGTTGTAGTCGCTGACATAGTAATCCTGCTCCTCTGCGCGCGCTTCGTCGGCATTGGAGCGTGAGATATGCTCCGGATTAATATTTCTGGCCGAATAACTATCGGTCGGATTATTGAAATCTTCCTGTTGGTAGGCTTTCTTTTTCTTACCCCCCAATGCAAAAGTCTGCGTGCCCCTGGCGGCATTCAAGGCCTTACGATCCGCCGAATTGAAATACATATCGTCGTATTCCACCTGGGCGGAGGCGCCTGTGGCCACCGCGAGGCTAAGACCTGCTATGATTAAACCTTTGAATCGCATAAATACCCCCTGTCCTTTATGCTTATAACGAATAAGCGATGAAAAGTATTTCAATTTAGGAATTTAACCCCACAACCCCTATTAAAATTCTGGCAAACCGCGCAAAACGATACGTCTGGCGTATATTTGCCGGGTATTTTCCCATATAAATTAGAGCAACTATTATACCAGAATGGCCAAAGAATTAACGTCCAGGTCGGAAGATTACTCTCAGTGGTACAACGAGTTAGTGAAGAAGGCGGACCTCGCCGAACACTCCGATGTGCGGGGCAGTATGGTGATCAAACCGTACGGCTTCAGCATTTGGGAGAAGATGCAGGCTGCGCTTGACAAGATGTTCAAGGATACCGGCCACGTTAACGCGTATTTTCCTTTGTTCGTGCCCAAGTCGTACCTCGCGCGCGAGGCGGCGCACGTGGAGGGCTTCGCCAAGGAGTGCGCGGTTGTCACCCACTACCGGCTGAAGAACGCCGAAGACGGCAGCGGGGTGATCGTCGATCCGGACGCCAAACTGGAAGAGGAACTTATCGTTCGGCCCACATCGGAAACGGTGATCTGGAATTCCTACAAAAAGTGGATCCAGAGCTACCGTGACCTCCCGATACTCATCAACCAATGGGCTAACGTTGTACGCTGGGAAATGCGTACGCGCTTGTTCCTGCGTACCGCGGAATTTCTGTGGCAGGAGGGTCATACGGCGCACGCCACCGCAGAAGAGGCTGTTCGGGAAACGCTTCAGATGCTCGACGTATACGCCACCTTTGCCGAAGAGTTTATGGCTATGCCCGTGTACAAGGGTCGGAAAAGCGAAGGGGAGAAATTCCCCGGCGCTATCGATACGTACTGCATCGAGGCGATCATGCAGGATGGTCGGGCACTGCAGGCCGGCACGTCGCATTTTCTCGGTCAGAATTTTGCAAAGGCCTTCGATGTTCAGTTTTCGGGCAAAGACGGAAAGCTGGATTACGTCTGGGGTACTTCGTGGGGTGTCAGCACCCGCCTCATCGGCGCGCTGATCCTGGCGCACTCCGATGACGACGGTCTCATTCTTCCGCCTAAACTGGCGCCGATCCATGTGGTCGTCGTGCCGATTTTCAGAAACGAAGAGGAGCTGGGGGCGATTTCCGCACGGATCGAACCGGTGTTGGCCGACCTCCGCCGTCAGGGTCTTACCGTACGTTTCGACGACCGCGACACGCATAAGCCCGGCTTTAAATTCGCTGAACACGAATTAAAAGGTGTGCCCGTCAGGATTGCCATCGGTCCCCGCGATCTGGAGAACGGCACATTGGAAGTGGCCCGGCGGGACACGCGCGAAAAGCAAGTGGTCAAACTCGAAGCGGCCGCTACGACAATCCCGGCGCTGCTCGACGACATTCAAAAGACTATATACAAGCGGGCCCTCGATTTCCGCAACGAGAAGACGACACGCGTCGACACCTACGAAGAGCTGAAACAGGTACTCGACGAAAAGGGCGGATTCGTTTCGGCGCACTGGGATGGCACGATGGAAACAGAGACGCTGATCAAGGAAGAGACAAAAGCGACCATCCGCTGCATCCCGCTGGACGCTCCGGAAGAGGCAGGTAAATGCGTCTATTCCGGCAAGCCGTCCCAGCGGCGCGTGCTGTTTGCGCGGGCCTACTAGCCCCTGGGCCGAGTAGGAAAGCACCCAAAATTACTTAGCTTTGGAAAACGGATGGCCTGATGGAATGGGTGGCAGTCATATCTCTGATAATAGTCGGCATTGCCCTCATTGTCGTCGAAATCATCTTTGTGCCGGGAACCACTGTCGTGGGGATTCTCGGCTTCGGCATGGTCGTCGGAGGGATTGTAATGAGCTTTAACACCTTCGGGATCCGTACAGGCTATACCGTGGCAGGCGCCACTGCGGTGGTGACAGGGGTTGCCTTGTTCTGGTCGCTGCGCACCAAACCCTGGCGGAAGCTGTCCCTGCAGAGTGCGATCGAGAGCCGTGTCAATGAGGGCGCGCTTGACGATGTCAAGGTCGGCGATGAAGGCGTGGCAGTATCGGCGTTGCGGCCGTCAGGGAAGGCTGAGATCGGCGGTAAGATGTACGAGGTGACCACGCTGGGAAACTTCGCATCGGCGGGTACGCCCGTGAAAGTAATCCGCGTCTCGTCCAATCAAGTTGTTGTTGAACCAAAACCTAATCAATAAATCCGTATGGAGGGCACCTTACTACTTCTTTTCGTATTCCTGGGCATCGTTGGCCTCTTTATCTTCTTTTACTTCATACCCGTTGGACTGTGGATCACGGCGGTGTTCGCCAACGTCAAAGTCACGATCGGTGAACTCATCGGGATGCGAATCCGGAAGGTGCCACCCAGCGTCATCGTCAACTCGCTGATCACCGCTACCAAGGCGGGTCTGACGGTCACCACCCGCGAACTCGAAACTCATTATCTGGCCGGAGGGAACGTGCCGAACGTAATCCGCGCGCTCATCTCGGCCGACAAAGCGAACATCAACCTGTCCTTCAAACAAGCAACAGCGATCGACTTGGCCGGACGCGACGTGTTCGAGGCGGTTCAGATATCGGTAAACCCCAAGGTGATCACCACGCCTAAGGTCGCCGCGGTTGCCGCCGACGGGATTCAGCTGATTGCCGTCGCACGCGTAACGGTCCGGGCTAACATCCAACAGCTTGTCGGCGGTGCCGGCGAAGACACGATCCTCGCGCGCGTAGGTGAAGGGATTGTTACCTCCATAGGTTCGGCCAAGTCGCACAAAGAGGTGCTCGAAAATCCGGACAAGATCTCCAAGGTGGTGTTGTCGCGGGGCCTCGACGCCGGTACGGCGTTTGAAATCCTTTCCATTGACATTGCGGACGTGGACGTCGGCGCCAACATCGGCGCCAAGCTGCAAATCGACCAGGCGTCGGCCGACCTGAAAGTGGCGGAGGCAAAAGCCGAAGAAAGACGCGCTATGGCCGTCGCCCTCGAACAGGAAATGAAAGCAAAAGCCCAGGAGGCACGCGCTAAGGTAATCGAGGCCGAGGCCGAAATCCCGAAAGCCATATCCCAGGCATTCATTGAAGGACATCTCGGTGTTATGGACTATTACCGCATGCAGAATATTCAGTCGGACACTGATATGCGGCAAGCTATCTCCGGGTCCGGTAAAGGCACAAGCGGGCCAAGCAGTTCGCAGAAGGAATAAGAGTAAGGTAGGGTGATCTCTACTTGATCTCTTCCCACGCACTCTCATTCAGTGCGAAGTACCGGTCTCCGTAAGCATCGTAGAAGATGTGATCGTAGATCATGGGGATGGTACTGACACCGTTGAGTGTGACCAGCCCGCACCGGCCCGTCCTGCTGACGATGACGTAGCCATTGTCGACATCCTGAACGGCGGTGTACCTGGGGGCGAACACGAGCCGTCCGTCTTTGTCGGCAAGTCCTTTGTTATCCCCACTCGTCAATTCGAAACGACCTGAGGGCAACCGTTCGATGCGATCATAACGGATGGGGAGAACGACGTCGCCCGATTTCCCGATCAGACCATATTGCCCTTTTTGCATCACAATGGCCAACCCCGAGACGAACTGCCCGACGTCGTCGTACACGGGCTGGACGGCGATCCTTTCCGCGTGGTTCACAAACCCCCACCTGCCAAGGATCTTTACTGCGGCAAGGCCTTCCCCGAAGGGTTTAATGCCTTCATACCGGTTGGCGATACGAAGCCGTCCCTGGTTGTCGACAAAACCGAATTTGCCGTCCTTCTTGATTCCGCGTAGTCCTTCCGACTCTTCAAAGACTTCTTCAAAAGGATCCACGGGCGGAAGCTGGCGGCTGACGATACGTCCTTCCATGTCGATCTTCCAGGTGCCACCGTCAGACGTTGTTTCTTCCAGCAGGTTGCCGGCCACGCGCACCTGATTTCCCGTGAAGTAGATGATCTCGCCCCCGTATGTCATCAGGTAAGTGGTGGATCCCTTTTTCGTCAACAGCCTGTCAGGCGCCACAAGGTATTGTCGGCCCGCGGTCGGGGCCGTAAGCCAGTTTTCATTAAAGTCGATGATGCCGTAGTCGCCGTGGAACCGTACTACCAGTTTTCCGTCAGCGTGCTGAAGAACAGAATCGTATACACACCGCACCCGCTCTTTTCCGGTAGCGTCGATAAGTCCGTAGCGTCGGTCGTTTAGCACCGTGAACAACGTGCCGTTAAACGACTCGATCCGATCATAGGAGCGTGCTGTGAGAACGGCGCCCGTTGAGTCGAGCATAATCCATCGTCCATCGGGCTGCTGCGCGAATATGTGGTGCTCCTGCTGTTGCAGCGCGCGGTACTCGGCGGGCACCACGAATGTACCTGAATTATCGATGAGCCCCTGTCGTCCGTTCAGGGTGACGACGGCCCGATGGTTGTCAAAGGTTCTGATGGCATTGAAACGCGTCGGCGTGATTTCCCGGAACTTATTGCTTGCGACCACGATGCCTGCACCCTTACGAATACCGAAGCGGTCATCGCCGAGTGGGAAAATGGAATCGTACTGAACGGTTTGCAACGTCGTGTTCTTTCCGTCCAGGATTGTCCACTGATTTTGTTTTCGCCCGCGCGCCTGTCCGTTGTCTTCAAGTTGTATGGTAGTATAGGACGGACTCACGCGCAAAAGCCCGTTGCGGTCGATAATGCCCTGGTATCCTTTTTGATACACCACCGCGTAGTTGTTCCTGAATTGTGTAATGTCGTCGAAGAGAAATCCGGTCAGCTGTTTCCCCTGTTCATTGAACAGCGCGAACCGTTGCGTCGTATCCTGAACCGCATACCGCATCCCTCCAAGAAACTGGATCTGATTGTAAATGATCGGTATGAGAGGACGGTCGTGAAGATCGATGAGCCCGTATTTGTAGCCATTCCCGGATCGGACGTACACAATGCCCCGCATTGCGTTTATAGTCAGACCTTCGTAGCGAAAGGGAATTACTTCTTTTCCTGAGGTGTCAAGACACCCGGCCATAAAGCGCGAAGAACCGGGCGAGCGTTTATAGGCAAGAATGAGATTGCCTTCGGCCGGAATGAGGCCTGTGTATGTTGCCTCGGTAATGGCACGGTTGTTCACCGCGATAATCCCCCATCGTCCGGAACTCTTGTAGCCTGTTACCTGGCCGACTACAGAAAAGGGACCTTCGCTCCAACCGAGCGCATCATAGGTCGGCGGGATGACCACATTACCGTTGGCATCCCGCAGCCCCATCTTCCCGTCTACTTCAAATGTATTGTACGTTTCGGCAAGACCTGCAATGCAGCTAAAAATAGAAACGACCAGCCAGAGCACCACCTTCATAAATATTACAAATATAGGAGGGATGGATCAAACGTGGCGGGCTTGTACCATTTCCCTGCTTATTCAAGCTTTTTGTGAAAGTACAGGCTGTAGTCGGGAAGGAGTTCGGGATGCGCGATCGCGACCAGATCTTTCAGTATGATGTCCGGTCGCAGGTAGCCGAGCTCGAGATATTCGTTCCCGCCCCTGGCGCCCAGGCGTGCATTGTAGGTATACACCTCTCCCTTCTTGAAAGCGTTAAACCCCGCGTACCGTTTGTCGGCCATACGCATGTCATCCAGCGAGCCGAACGAGGCGACACCTATCCATAGGTCGGCTGCGTGTGCTTTTGCATAGACGGTCTCGAACGCGAGCTGGAGAAATCCGTTGGATGGATCGTCGGCCCATAGGTACTGGCATCCGGCGTCTTCAAAAAGCCGGGCCGCATAATTCGCGCCTCCGGGAAGGAACCATGCGTCGCCGTATACGATTCCGCTGAGTACGGTGGGACGATCCGAAATCTTTGCGGCGAGCGCGCGCGTTTCGTTGTATGCCTTTTCGATTTCATTGAATATCGAGTCGGCACGTTCCAGTTTGTCGAAAAAAAGTGCAACGAACTTGATCCACTCAGCACGGCCGAGCGGATGCGTTTCCAGGTATTCCGCGTTCAGCACCACGGGTATGCCTAACTCTTCCATCTTCCTGAACTGACCGTAGTCGCCCGTAAGCGAATACCCCATAACGAGATCCGGCCTGAGTGCTGCCAACAGTTCGAGGTTCATACTTTTGTCCACACCCAACTCGCGCACTTTACCACTGTCGATCCTTGCCCGCATCGCTTTCGAACTAACGTAGTCCAGTGTCGGAAACCCCGTCAGCTTATGGGTCTCGCCCAGGTAATCCAGCATGGGTATGTGCGTGGTGGAGGTACAGACGATGCTATTGAGCGGAACGGTGATCACTGCGGTGCCGGCCGGAACGTCGGGAACGTCAGCCCCATCCTTTACCAGGAGATACGTGTGCCCGGCGGTTGCACCCTGATACGGATAGCGTACTGTAACCTGGGTAGCGTCACCGACTTTCGTAATTGTGAATCCTTCTGCGTAACGCAATTCCACCACCGAAGTATCCTGCGCATACGCATTACCGGGTCTTTTTCCCTCGGAACAGGAAAGGAGTATTAGCTGGATCAAAAAGAAGGGAACATACTTCATGCGACAAAGGTATAAATGCACGCCAACTTCAATCCCCCTGTCTGAGTAATTTTGGTCTGGCGAATCAGCTTTTGCGGATTGCTACAGCTGCTAACTTCAACACTTTTCGTATGTTTGCCCCGGATGTAGGTTCCTTACGGTCCGCCTCTATGGACCAAAAGGATTAAAAGGGAATTCCGGTGAAAGACCGGAGCTGTCCCCGCAACTGTAATCCACTGCTAGCTCGCCGGAAATCACACAGCCACTGTTCCCGCTTCAACGGAATGGGAAGGCCGCCGGCAGCGTGGAGAGCCAGGAGACCTGCCTGTATTCAACCAACAAGTAATCGGAGCTTTCGGGTGAAAGGCGATGAGCAAAAGCGGTTTCCGTTTTTACTTCTCATTTCTTCCAAAAAGCTCATAGTGTTTAACCCAAAACAAAAATGCTATGAGAGCAAAGACATTTACTTTAGTCCTGGCGGTGATGTGTACCGGATTGTCGAACGCCCAGGATTCCCTCTCCACCACGTACCTCAAAGAAGTGGTGACCACAGGTACTCGTTTCGATGTACCCGTTGAAAAATCCGGAAAAACGATCTACAAGCTTACCGCAGAAGAGCTGGAACGCAACGCGGGTAAGTCGCTTGCTGATCTGCTAAACGAGGTGCCGGGCGTGCAGATGGATGGTAACTTCGGGAGTCCCGGCACCAACGTGAGCTATTTCGTTCGTGGCGCGCGCAACAGGCAAACGCTTATCCTTATTGACGGCGTTCCGCTCAACGACCCCTCTTCGGTCAATGCGGAATACGACCTGAGATATTTGCCGGTTTCTCAAATCGAATCGGTCGAAGTGCTAAAGGGGGGACTCAGTACCCTTTATGGCACCGGTGCGGCTGCAGGTGTGATCAATATCAGGCTTAAGGAACCGGGTGACGAACCCCTGTCGGGGTCATTAAGGGCAGGCATCGGTTCTTATAAGACCTATGAACAGGATGTGACCCTGGGCGGTACCACTGGAGGCTGGTCGTACATGGTAACGGGCAGCAACATCACGTCCGAGGGTTTCTCTGCTGCATTTAACGATGATCCGAATACCACTTTTGACGATGACGGTTTTAGCCGGCAAAACGTTCTGGCCAAAGTCGGGCATCATTTTACCCCCGCGTTTGTCCTCGACCTTTCCGCGGCATTCGAACGCTTCCGTGCCGATTACGACGACTACGAATTTACCGACGCCCCCAACGTTCAGCGATTCCAACAATATCGGTTTGGGGTACATCCAAAGTGGACATACGGAAAAGGTCATGTTGAGGGCCGACTGGTGTTCAACGCCAACGAGCGCACCTTCGAAAGCAATTTTCCCGCTGATTACGACGGCAGAAATCTTCAGGCGGAAGTAATCAACCAACACCGCTTTTCCAATGTACTGCAAGGTCTGTACGGCGTCAACATCCAACGGTTGGCATTCGATGAAGAGGGCGTGGTGCTAGGAGACACGGCCCGAATGAGTATGGTTGATCCGTATGTCTCGCTGTTGGCGCAGTGGCCCTCGGGACTCACCATACACGCCGGCGCCCGTCTGAACACGCATAGTGTATATGGTTCGAAGTTTGTGTACAATATCAATCCATCGTATCTCTTCACGGCGGGAGAAGCGCTTTCGTTCAAGATACTGGCTTCTTTCTCGACCAGCTATATCACACCCTCTGTCTATCAGTTGTACTCCATTTTCGGAAACCGGAAGCTGAATCCTGAAGAGACTGAAAATTTCGAAGCAGGATTCACCGTATACGGGGGAACGCGCTGGGAGTTAAACTTCACCTGGTTCCGCAGGAATGAGTTGCATCCTATCGACTTCGTGAGCCAGTTCGACTCACAAGGAAACTACATCGGAGGAAAATATGAGAACCTCGCCGACGAACGACTCGTCGATGGTGTTGAGTTGGGCATGCGGTACCGGTTACGGCAGCAAGTTTCTGCCTACATCAACTATTCACACATCAACACGGATAAGCCCGAATCTTTTTACCGTATTCCCAAAGAGAAATGGGCCGCCGGATTAACGCTCAACCCGTTGCCTCACGGCACGATCGATGTCAAGTACAGCTATACGGGCGATCGCACGCTCTTCGACTTTAACAGCTTCTCAGAAGTTACCCTGGATGCATACCAACTTGTCGACATTTTCGTTTCCTACGGCTTCGCTAACGACCGGCTTACGTGTTATGGCGCCGTCAACAACCTGTTCGATGAAGACTTCATCGCTGTTCTGGGTTACACTACAAGGGGGAGGAATTATAGTATGGGGGTGAGGTATAGGTTTTAGACAATGAGTGCCGCAAAGTACAGATAGGGTTTGCGGTGCGTGAGCGGATGTGTGATTGAGTGAATGAGTGAATGAGTGAATGAGTGAATG
>DATGQD010000043.1:0-95991 GCA_035304385.1 Cyclobacteriaceae bacterium | reverse complement strand
TGAGTGAATGAGTGAATGAGTGAATGAGTGAATGGGGGGATGGGTGAATGGTGCGTGAGTGAGCGGGTTAAGGGGTTATGTCTTTCTGATGGTTTCGTGGTATGCGGCGAGGAGTTGGCGGGCGGCCATGCTCACGGGCATCTCATCATTGCGCACCAGGTCTTCGAGGCGGGCGCGTGTGGCGTCAAGGTCGCGGCGTTGGATGTCGGCGCGTATGAGGGCGTCGAACGACTCATTAAGCCAATGAATCTTTTGTGCGGTGCGATTCGCATCCAGGTATTCGGAATCGCGGGCGCGGCGCTCGTAGTCGTCAATCATTGCGGCCACCTCCGCTATGCCGTCACCGGTAAGGGCGGAACAGGTTAACACGCGTGGTTTCCACCAAGCGCTCTGGGGTGGTAATAAGTGCAGGGCGTGGCTGAAATCTGCCTGGGCCCGCGCTGCACGAGCCACGTTGTCACCATCGGCCTTTGTGATGACGAGCGCATCGGCCATCTCGACGACGCCTTTTTTCAACCCCTGAAGTTCATCGCCGGATCCGGGCAGCATGAGAAGCAGGAAGAAGTCCACCATATTTTTCACGGCCACTTCCGATTGCCCGACGCCGACGGTTTCTACTATGACTACATCATAACCGGCGGCTTCACATAACAGCATAGCCTCACGTGTACGGACGGCAACGCCCCCTGTGCCACCACCGGAAGCGGACGGACGGATGAAGGCTTTTTCCTGTCGGGAGAGTGCGGTCATTCGCGTCTTGTCGGCAAGGATGCTTCCTTTCGAAAGCGTGCTGCTAGGATCGATGGTGAGTACGGCTACCTTTTTTCCTGAAGAGAGAAGATGCACACCCAGCGCCTCGATGAGCGTACTCTTACCAACACCAGGTGCGCCCGTGACCCCCACACGCATAGCCCGGCCTGCATGAGGCAACGACGCCTGCAACAGGGTATCACGAGCGTCGTTGTCTTCGTCGCGCGCGCTTTCAATGAGCGTAATGGCGCGCGCGAGCGCGGTACGATTGCCCGCAAGCATCTCTTCGAAAAGTTTATTCGTAGCCGCCGACGACGTCAAGAGTGGAGCGTTTAGTTGAATTGCCCGACTAAATATCTAAATTTAGTCTTTTACTCCAGACCGTTCGCATGAAAAAGGACTTTTGGATCGATGTCCTGCTCGCCACATTGCTCATTTTTTTTCTCATGTGGGGCATCTTCCGCATCACACAACTGAATTTCTTTAACGCCTTTGATTCTATCGGTAAAGCGCTCAGCGATGTCGACCTGACCGACTATGTGTTCTGGGGATTGCGCGAGGATCCCGGTGTGGATGAAAGCATTGTCATTGTCAACATCGGCAACCTTTCCCGCCGTGAAATTGCGGAACAAATAAGCATTATCAGCAAGTATGAGCCGCGTGTCATCGGGTTGGATATGTTTTTCGATTGCCCCGCGGGACGCGATACAGTTTCTTGTCCGCAACTCAAAGACGAGTTTGGAAATCAGATGCTCAGTTATGTGATACGCGAAGCAGGGAACGTAGTCCTGGCCACCAAACTCGAACAGACCGACTCGCTGGCAGCGACCGACACCGGCGAACTGTTCGACTCGCTTAAGCGATCTGATCCCATGTTCCGCGACTACGCCATCGCCGAAGGGTTTGCTAACCTCGATACCGATGCCGCGTTCCAGGACGATGTGAAGACATGCCGTGCGTTCAACCCGAAAATGCCGCTTCTCGGTAACCGTGTCCATCGCGCATTTGCTGTCGAGCTCGCCATGCAGTATGATTCGGTAGCGACGGCCCGGTTTCTCAGACGCGACAATTTTTCCGAGGTCATCAACTTCAGGGGCAATGTCTTCGATCGGTATGAGCAAAACAATCCGAACTACCGCAACGTCTTTTACGTCCTCGATGTCGACGATGTTTTCAGCGAGAATTTTACACCGGAAACCGTTCGCGACAAGGTTGTCCTGTTTGGCTATCTCGGCGCTGAGCTGGGCGACCCTTCATGGACGGACCGGTTCTATACGCCGTTAAATCAAACGCTCGCCGGCAAAGCCAACCCGGATATGTTCGGTGTGGTGATTCACGCCAACATTGTGTCGATGATCCTTCACGGTGAGTACATCAACAGCATGCCCGACTGGGGTGAGATGGTCATGGCAGTCGTGCTCTGCCTCCTCAATGTGGTTTTGTTTTTAAAGATCATGCACCGCATCCCCGCCTGGTATGATGGCGTCACCAAGCTCATCCAGGTTATAGAAATATTTCTTCTCACTGTGCTGATGGTATTGGTATTCTACTGGTTCAATCTGAAGATAGATATGGGCATTACCCTGGCTGCGATTGCGCTGGCTGGTGATACGCTTGAAGTCTATGCCGGCGTGATGAAAAACAGTTTCAGGCGGTTGAGGGGCCAGGAGGTAGTGGCGCGTCGGAGGGTGTAGGGTCCGGAGGCAACGTTTACCAAAGACGACAAGCGGGTATTAATGTTCTCAAAACCTTGATTTTTGCTTATTTTAACAGTTTTCTAACCAAATTTCGCAGCATCATGAACATCCGGAACCTTTCGCTTATCGCGTCAATGCTGCTTTTTTTCTCACCAGTATTCAGTCAGGATTATACCTTTCGCGTATTGGTAAACAAGGGCGCGAATGAATATCGCTCGGAGGGCCAGGCGTGGCAGACGCTCAAGACTGGTACCAGCCTTAAGGCGACGGACGAGATCCGAGTGGCGGATAACGCATACGTTGGCCTGGTACACTTCGAAGGAAAACCCATCGAGGTAAAGAAGGCAGGCAGTTACAAAGTGTCCCCCGATCTCACGTCGCTGGTGGCGGGGGGTTCAACGCTGCTGAAAAGGTATGTCGACTTTGCCCTCAGCAGCAACTCGGCCGAGGCCAAGAAGAACCGGCTTAACGCTACCGGGGCCGTACAACGAACGGTGGAGGGTAGCGGCATCCGGCTCACCTTACCGCCCAACCACAACTCCGGTATATACAATAACGTCGCCGTTGTCAATTGGGATGGCAGCAAGGTGAAGGGCCCTTACGTCGTGACCCTGCGGAACATGTTTGACGATGTGTTGGCGCGGGTGGAAACGCCGGAGACGACACTGACGCTCAACCTGGAAGACGGGCCGCTGGCTAAGGAGAATGCCATTCTCGTTGAAGTGTCAGCCCGGAATGATCCTTCGCTGATCTCTGATCAACATCTGATCAAAAGACTCGCCCCCGCCCAGCAAGACTCGGTTAAGAAGGAACTGGATGACATCCTGGCGGTTATGGATGAGGAGTCGGCACTGAACCACCTGATCCTGGCAGGCTTCTACGAAGAACACCAACTCATCATCGATGCCATTGCATCGTACGAGAATGCCGTGCGTCTGGCCCCCGGCGTTGATGCCATCAAGGACGCCTACAACGAATTCCTCATGCGTAACGCTCTGGCGTATTGACGAGCCTCTTTTGCCACTTGCCAAAAGGCCAATAGAAGTGTCGCCAGAAAAAATGGAGTGACACACCGCGCCGTTGGCCTTTCGTCAAATCACCGGGTGCACTTTGCAGCGTTCAATCACGCATTGACCATTTGGCTGAAAGCTGTAATGTTCTAATTTTGTGCTTCCACAAGCAAAGCCGCCATGAGTGTATTAGTCAATAAAGATTCCAGAATTGTCGTACAGGGATTCACCGGTTCTGAAGGTACCTTTCATTCCGGGCAAATGATCGAGTACGGCACGAACGTCGTGGGCGGCGTAACTCCAGGTAAGGGTGGATCGGAGCACCTCGGCCGGCCCGTATTCAACACGCTCAAGGAGGCCGTGGAAAAGACCGGTGCAGATGTGTCCATCATATTCGTGCCACCTGCATTTGCTGCCGACGCCATCCTGGAAGCGGCCGACTCCGGCATTCGCGTAATTGTGGCCATCACAGAAGGCATCCCCGTCAAGGATATGATGATCGTAAAGAAGGTTGTGAGGGAAAAAGGCGTTGTCCTTATCGGTCCCAACTGCCCTGGTGTCATTACCCCGGGTGAGGCCAAGGTCGGGATCATGCCCGGCTTTGTGTTCAAGAAAGGCCGTGTGGGGATCGTGTCAAAGTCGGGGACCCTTACCTACGAAGCCGCGGATCAGATCGTCAAGGCTGGCCTCGGTATTTCCACAGCTATCGGTATCGGCGGTGACCCGATTATCGGAACCTCGACAAAGGAGGCCGTTGAAATGCTGATGAACGATCCCGAGACGGATGCTATCGTTATGATTGGTGAAATAGGCGGCAACTATGAGGCGGTTGCAGCACGTTGGGTGAAAGAGACTGGAAACAAAAAGCCTGTTGTAGGATTTATTGCGGGTCAGACTGCGCCCGCGGGCAGAAGGATGGGGCACGCTGGTGCCATTATCGGGGGTGCCGAAGATACTGCCGCTGCCAAGATGAAAATAATGACCGAGTGCGGGCTCCATGTGGTGGAGTCGCCCGCGGAAATCGGCGAGACCATGGCCCGGGTGCTCAGGCAGAATTAAAGCTCGATTTGAACTCCGTCTCCAGGTAGGCATTCAAACGCTTCAGGCCCGCCAGGATCCGGGTTTGTTCCGGCTCGTTTTCTACATCGTCATTCTTGTAGATTACCTCCACGAAAAGGTTTGTGAGCATGTAGATGTACACCTTGCGTGAATCCTTTTCGCGGGTTCCCAAAAAAGTGCCCCTCTTCTTCAGGGTCTGGACCTGCTTCTTCACAGAAAGCCGGTTAAAGAAAAATCGGAAAAACATAAACGGTTTGGTTAATACCGTTTGACGACACCATTTTCTTGCCATTGCTCAAAAAACCGCCTAATTCAAGGGATTTTGAGATTTTCCGCAGGAGCCTTTCCCTATTTGGGAAAAAATTTTCAAAGTGAAACTTACAGAAGTTCGTTGGCGAGGTTGGCCAATTCTGAGCGTTCGCCCTTTTCCAGTGTAATATGGGCGTACAGCTCGGTGTCTTTCAGTCGGTCGATCAGGGTGGACAAACCGTTGCTTTGGGAGTCCAGATAAGGTGTATCGATCTGGTGTACGTCGCCCGTGAAGATGATCTTGGTGTTTTCTCCGGCACGGGTAATAATGGTTTTGACCTCATGGGGCGTGAGGTTCTGTGCTTCGTCGACAATGAAGCAAATATTGGAAAGGCTTCTTCCCCGTATGTAGGCCAGAGGTGTGATGACAAGCTTTTCAAGGTTAACCATTTCACTGATGCGCTGGTATTCCTTGTCTGATTCGTTGTATTGGTTCTGAATGAATTTGAGGTTATCCCAAAGCGGCTCCATGTAGGGATTGAGCTTCGACTTGATGTCGCCCGGAAGGTAGCCGATATCCTTATTGCTGAGCGGCACGATAGGTCGCGCCAGGTATATCTGTTTGAAGTCGCGCTTTTGTTCCAGGCTCGCCGCAAGTGCGATGAGTGTTTTGCCCGTACCCGCCACACCCTGTATCGACACAAGTCTGATCTCCGGTTTGAGCAAGGCGTGCATGGCAAAGGTTTGTTCGGCGTTGCGTGGCTTGATGCCGTAAACCGATCGCTTCTCCACATGCTCTACCATACCGTTCAACGGGTTGTAAACGGCAAGGGCAGACTTCTTTCCGCTCTTAAGAATGTAATAGTGATTCTTGTAAGCCGGGGTGTCTCCGAGAATTTCTTCAGGCACACAATATCCCTTGTCGTACAGGAGATTGATCATGTCGGGATTGACATTTTCGACAATCGTCTTTCCCGAGTACAGCGAAGAAATGTTCTGTACCTTACCGGTGGTGTAGTCTTCCGACTGGAGCCCGAGTGCTTTGGCTTTCAGACGCAGGTTGACATCCTTTGATACGAGAATAACTTTCTTGCTTTTTGATTCGCGCTGCAGCCGGAGAGCGGCGTTGAGGATGCGGTGATCGGGCTTGACTTCGTTGAACACCACGTTCGCATCGATCGCGCTGTTCGTTTCCATCAACACGCGGAAATTTCCTTTGCCTTTACCGTTAATAGGATTCCATTGATGGAGCATCTGGCCGTTGGCCAGTTTATCGAGGAGCCGGATAAACTCCCGTGCTTCGAAATTTTTGTTGTCGTTGCCTTTTTTGAAATTGTCAAGTTCTTCCAGAACGGTTATCGGTATTCCGATGTCGTGTTCGTCAAAGTTCAGGATGGATTCGTGTTCGTAGATGATTACGGAAGTGTCGAGTACGAAGATCTTTTTCTCCTTCCTGGCCTTAGACATGCGTCACAAAGAACTTGGTTTACGAAATGTACTTAAACGCCGCGAAAGCTCCAGATAATTCGCGATGTTTTTTTGAGTCACGGAGAGCGCCGTGCGTAGCGATCTCCGGATCCGTGTGGCGTAACAAAGAGTACGCGCGCGAGGACGAGCAGGATCAGTTTGCGCGATGCCTGAACTCGGGAAAGGTTGCCAAGTGTCATGTACTCTTTCAGCGTAATGAACTCGTGTGTGTCCAGGTATTGCATGAGCATTTTCTCATGTTCGCCATACCGAAAATGGATGTTGCGTTTCCGTTGTGCGCGGCGGACGATCTCGCGAACTTCCCGGCTGGCGCGAATGCTTTCATCGCCCACCCTTACAAAGGCTTCCTTCATACCGTCCCGCAACAGCACGTGAGGCTTTCGCGTACCTTCGGCTATATCGTACCGCAATACAGAACGGCCATTACCCAAAGAAATCGTCTCTTCCTGAACATTCAATAGCGGCCGGCAGGATGCGAGGGCCTGGTGAATTACATACGCTTCTTCTTCAGGATGGCGAAGGCCGGTGATTGTTCCGTCGTCGTCGATGCCAACCAGGAGGACGCCTCCTTCCGTATTGGCGAAGGCGACCATTTCACGCACGACCTTTTCGGGAAAGGTTGCTTTTTTCTTGAACTCCAGGTGCAGACCTTCCCCGTGCAATACCAGTTGCCTTAATTCACGCAGGCGACGCCCGTCGGGTGGCGCATGATCTCTTATCCTCGTTCCGGACATGACGGAAAGTCTCAGAATTTACCTCCTGCAACCTCATCGTCGTCATCGTCTTCTTCGCCGGGGCGAGGCAACGTAAACATGCTGCTGAGCAAGTCTTTGAACTGGTGGCCGACAGCCAGGTTGTGTTTGCTGATCAGACTGTATTCCGCCAGACCGTGAAGGGCGAACTCCATCAGGAAACTCTGCGTGGCCGCATCCTTGTCGCGATGGAACTCTTTGACCAGGCTTGCCAGACCCGGTACGCTTTTCAATGCCGACTCATATTCGGCTTGCGGCATATCGTGAAGAAGGTCCACCGTGTTCCCTTCACCAAACCAGTTGGTGATCTTTCGGTACGGGCTTTTCTCCTTTTGCTTTCTGAATGTGTCGGGATCCGGAAAGTAGTTGACAAACTGCGAACGGATCGCCTTGCCGATAAGGTTTTGCGCCACGATGCCGGGGCCTTCCTGTTCGCCCTCGTAGACCAACTCAACCTTCCCTGTGATGGCGGGAACTACGCCGATGAAATCAGCGATGCGGACTGCCGTACTCTTTTCATTGTTGAGGATCGCCCGCCGTTCTGCCGCTGCCACCAGGTTCTCGTATGCCGAAATCGTAAGGCGCGCAGAGACACCGCTCTTAGCGTCTACATACTCACTCTTGCGTGCTTCCACGGCCACCTGCTCGATCAGGTCCCTTGCCATCTCATGCATGGTAACCTGGCTGGCCGGATCGGCTGGCACGGTCGCTTCCTGGGCGGTGATCTGTTTGCCGATTTCGATCGTCTTCGGATAGTGGGTGATGATCTGGCTGTCGATACGGTCCTTAAGCGGCGTAACGATGCTACCCCGGTTCGTATAGTCTTCCGGATTGGCGGTGAATACAAACTGTAAGTCGAGGGGAAGCCGCAGTTTGAACCCGCGGATCTGTATATCACCCTCCTGCAGAATGTTAAAGAGCGCGACCTGTATTCTGGCTTGCAGATCGGGCAGCTCGTTGATCACGAAAATGCACCGGTTCGATCGTGGAATAAGCCCGAAGTGAATCACCCTTTCGTCAGAGTAAGGGAGCTTGAGCGTCGCTGCTTTGATCGGGTCGACGTCGCCCACGAGGTCGGCGATGGACACGTCGGGCGTTGCCAGTTTCTCGGTGTACCGTTCGTCGCGGTGCAGCCAGGCTACGGGCGTATCGTCGCCTTCTTGTGCCACACGGTCTTTGCCGTATCGTGACACAGGGTTGAAGGGATCATCGTTCAGTTCGGAACCCTCGATAATGGGGATGTATTCGTCCAGCAATCGTATCATAAGACGGGCCAGGCGGGTCTTGGCCTGGCCACGCAGTCCGAGCAGGTTGATGTCATGGCCCGCCAGGATGGCCCGTTCAAGGTCGGGAATAACGGTTTCTTCGTATCCCCATATACCGGAGAATACCGGTTCCTTTCGACGGAGTCCGGCGATCAGGTTCGATCTGAGTTCAGCCTTGATGGACTTGGGTGTATACCCAGCCCGTTTCAATTCACCCAGCGTGCTGATGGAGGTGAGGTCGCGCATGCGGCTGTTGATTTTTTTGGTTGTCTGTGCAGGAGCTTACCAGGATTTCCTGCGGTTTCGCTTAAAGTCTTCAAAAACCAGGTTACCCAGGCCCTGGACATTGCTGTAATACGCATTGCCGTTGTTGGCCCTGGTGAATTCACGAACAAAGGCCTTAAGGTAGGGGTCTGTTGCAATCATGAATGTCGTCACCGGTATTTTTATTTTGCGAAGTTGTGTAGCCAGGTTCAGGGTGCGGGCAAGAATTTTCTCATCGAGCCCGAACGCGTTCTTATAATATCGGATCCCCTGTTTGATACACGTAGGCTTTCCGTCCGTGATCATGAAGATCTGTTTGTTGGGGTTCTTTCTTCTGCGCAAAAGATCCATTGCAAGTTCCAGACCCGCCACGGTGTTTGTGTGGTAAGGGCCTACCTGCAGATAGGGGAGATCCTTGATCTCGATCTGCCAGGCGTCGTCTCCGAACACCAGGATATCGAGCGTATCCTTCGGATATTTTTTGGTGATGAGTTCGGCCAGCGCCATGGCAACTTTCTTTGCCGGCGTGATCCGGTCTTCGCCGTACAGGATCATGGAGTGTGAAATGTCGATCATAAGCACGGTCGACGTCTGTGTCTTGAATTCGCTTTCCACAACTTCAAGATCACGTTCCGTCATGAGGAAGTTGTCGACGCCATGATTGATCTGCGCATTTCTCAGTGAGTCGGTCATCGCGATTTGCTCGGGCGTGTCGCCGAATTCATAGTCGCGCTTTTCCGTGGTTTGTTCATCACCGCGGCCACTGTGGACCGTATTGTGTTCGCCGCCCCGTGCTTTGCGGAGTTTTCCGAAGATTTCTTCCAGGGCCGATCGGCGAAGCTGTTGCTCGCTGCGGGCCTTGAGTTTGATCTCGCCGCGTTCGGTCTCGTCGGTGATGTACCCATCCCGTTTGAGTTGCTCGATAAAATCGCCGATACCGTATTTCTCGTTCGTGAGTCCGTATTGACGGTCGAGTTCGGTGAGCCACTGGAGCGCTTCCGCAACGTTGCCGGAGGTGATCAGCACAAGTTGCATGAACATCTTCAACAACTTTTGAAAGTCGCTGGACGCTTTTTCGGGCGGTGGCACATATTGGGTGAAACGATAACCGGACATAGCAGGCAGCGGTTCTGCTGATTTTCCTTAATAAACCATTTATTTTGGAATTCTGTTTCTCCCCCGAAATTTTATTTTTTCCAGCCTTTGGAGACCCATGTAAGGTATTGACCCTGAATTGAGTGTGGGAAAGGGGGTAGGTCGCTACTTTTGGTTTTTATGCATCGTTGAACCCATGAAAACCATTTTTTACGCCCTTATTCTGGTAGGCATGATAGCATTTGCATCATGTTCCTCCTATACGTGCCCCACGTATTCGAAGGCCCCGGCAGCAAAACCGGCGTCGGACGTTAGAATCTAAGGCTGGAGCGTTAACACCCCCCGCAGGAGCAGAAACGCCCGGATTAATGCTGGTGCTGTGTTTTCCGGGGTCGCATCGTGCCGTAGATATAATCCCACAACGGCGACGATACACCAAACACGCTATCACCATCCTTGTAGTGGTGAACGCCGTGATTGATCCACAACACTTTCAGGAAGTTTTTCGGCGGCGCAAACGCATGCACCATGTAATGTATGGCGAGGTAAAGCGCATAGCCTACAAGAAATCCCGGTAAAAAGGCGAAAGCGAAGTCGCCCATAACCACACGAAACACGAGCAGAAGTATGGTCGCCAGTGTGATGCTCAGCAGTGGCGGCATAGCCAACCGGTCTTTATCCTTGGGAAATTCGTGGTGTACCCCATGCAGCGTATACTGGAGCTTCGCACGGGCCTTGGTATAGGTGGGCATGTGAAACAGGTAACGGTGCACGATGTATTCCACCCACGTAAACGCCAGAAGTCCCAGGAAAAACATTCCGATGGTGGTCAGCGCAGAAAGCGACGTATGAACCACGCTCCAGTACAGAAGCGCAGACGAATACAACCCAAAAATTATTAATGGTACTGAAATGTGGGTTCTGGATAACCGCTCAAGAATAGGATTCTTAAACAGTGTCCGGGTTCCCTTGTTTTGAGGTCTTATCTCTTCCTTCATCTTCCCTTAACGATTTTGGCCTAAATTTAATTGTATGGCAAAGTTTCTACAAAATGATCTTTGTCAGGACAAGGTCTTTACCGTCGTCTTGTCGATTACACGGGCGTAAAACTGCTCGTACAGGGGCATTACTTTAGAAATATCAAATTCACGGGCCCGCGCCAGGGCGTTGGCCTTGAAGCGGGGCAGATTCTCCTTGTCCAGTATGAGCAGCGACTTTTGCGTCATGTCTTCTATATCACCGACGGCGCTGAGAAATCCGGTCTCACCCTGAATGTTCAACTCAGGCAGCCCGCCCGCATTGGTGGACACAACAGGCACCTCACAGGCCATGGCCTCGAGGGCGGCCAGTCCGAAGCTTTCCTTTTCGGACGTCATAATAAAGAGGTCCGCCACGGAGAGCACTTCTTCGACAGCTTCCAGTTTTCCGAGAAACCGGACGTCGTCTGAGATTGCGAGCTCGCGGCTTACGATCTCGGCGCTAACCCGTTCCGGGCCGTCGCCGATCATCAGCAACTTGGCCGGTATTTCACGGCGCACACGGGCGAACACCTGTAGCACATCGTTAATCCGTTTAACCTTTCTGAAGTTCGATATGTGAACGATGAGCGCCTCCCCATGAGGACAAATGGCTTTCTTAAAGTGATCTTTCTTCATCTTCCTGAACTTCTCCATGTCAACGAAGTTGGGTATGACCTCGATGTCCTGGGTGATCTTGAAGTATTGCAGGGTTTCCCTTTTCAAGTCTTCCGACACGGCCGTCACGCCGTCCGATTCGTTGATACTAAAGGTAACCACCGGTGCGTATGACGCGTCCTTACCCACGAGCGTAATGTCGGTGCCGTGCAATGTGGTTACCACGGGTATGATGGTGTTGTCTGTTCTCAGGATCTGTCGGGCAAGATACGCCGCCGATGCGTGCGGGATGGCATAGTGCACATGCAACAGGTCCAGCCTCTCATTTTTTACGACACTAACCATCTTGCTGGCCAGCGCCGTTTCGTAGGGTGGATATTCAAACAGTGGATATGTTCGGAAGTCCACTTCGTGGTAGAACAGGTTTTCGTTCAGGAAGTCGAGCCGGCTGGGCTGAGAGTATGTGATAAAATGAATTTCGTGACCTTTCTTGGCCAGGGCTTTGCCTAACTCTGTCGCTACTACACCGCTGCCACCGAATGTGGGATAGCAAACGATACCGATCCTTATGGGATTCACTTTAAAATGGTGTTTAACGTTTCGGGTGGTGCCCATTCCGCCAGCGGCGTATCTGTGCGATACACCGGACGCGGTTTGGTGCAATAACTGAATATAGATTCGTAGATAACATCCTGAATCCGGGAACGGATATTCAGGCTTAAAAGTTTATTGTTGGTCATTTTGGGATGTACCCGGTTCGAAAGAAATATGTAAACCAGGTCGAACTCGGGGTCCACCCACATACACGTTCCGGTGAACCCGGTATGGCCGAACGTGGCGGGTGAGGCATACAATGAAGTCGGGCTGTTCCATTCACTTTGCGCCCCTTTATCCCATCCCAGGCCGCGGCGGCTGGTGTCAAATTGCTTTTGGGTAAATAGCCGGACAGTCTCCGGCCGGTAATAGCGTATCCCCCCATAATACCCCTCCTGCAGCAGCATTTGCGCCAGCTTGGCCAGGTCGTTGGCGTTGCTGAACAGGCCGGCATGCCCTGCCACGCCGCCGAACATAGCGGCGCCCTGATCGTGTACCGTGCCTATGAGAAGCCTCTTTCGGAACAGCGTATCCCGTTCCGTGGGTGCGATCAGATTCTTATCGAACCTCCGGAGGGGCAGGTATCCTACAGACGTAGCGCCGAGGGGCTCGTAGAGGTTCTGTTGCAAAAAATCCTCCATCGGCTGGTTGAGCATCGCCTCGGAAAGCTGCTGGAGAATATAAAAGCCCATGTCGCTGTAGCGATAATCATACGGTGTCCGAACTGGCTTTTCGCGTACTCTTGATGTGACCACCCAATTCCATACACTGTCGCGCATCGCGGCGCTGGCATATAGCCCTTCAGCGACCAGGTACGGATAGCGGTTACTTGCAATCGTATCGTAATAGCCCGGGAGATACTGACCGCTTTTCATAGTCTGTGCCCAGAACGGAAGGAACGGCCACAAACCGGCCTGGTGGGTGAGGATATCTTTGACGGTGAAGTCGCGCTTATTCGAACGGCGCAGACGCGGCAGGTAATACGATGCCTTGCGATAGATATCGATGAGTCCGCGATCCTGCAGAAACATTACAGCCTGCAAGGTCGCCGCTACTTTCGTGACAGAAGCCAGATCGTAAATCGTTCTGTCTGTAACCTCCGGCGCAAGGCTATCATAAGTGAGGTGCCCGAATGCTTTTTCATAGACGACCTTTCCCTTACGGGCAACTAACACATAACATCCCGGCGTGGCCTCCATCGTGATGGCTTCCTCGGCAATCGCGCCTATCTTTTCCAGGACCCGGCTATCCAGTTCCACGTCTTCGGCATACGAGTATCCCAGGCGTTGCAGGCTGAGAAGTACATCTCCACTCCCCGTTGTGAAGTTGCCGACAGTTAACGGCAGCATACCGGTTGCGTCGAGCGCGCCAAAAATACTCTGCGGCACGATGTGTCCCATAGGTCCCGCCTCATATCCTTCAACAACAGTATTGAACCGGTCAAGCGACGTAAGCCACAGCGGTGAACCAAACACCGCAAGAATTACTTCGTGCTCTGCCTGCAGCGCTGCGAGTTGCTCCATCACGGCGGGATAACCGTTCGGATCTGCAAAGAGTCCCACGACGATCGTAGTGAAGGGTTCGAGTTGCCCGGCCAACGTGGCAACGCTATCATCGGTGGCAACGAAGTGCTCTGCCACAACGTACTTGCCGGTGACATCAGTGAATGTATTCGGTGCCGGCAGTCCTACCGAGACGGTGGCAAATTTTCTGTTCTCCAAAAAGCGAAGCGGCAGGATAGCCAGATCGTTACGAACGACTGTCACCGAGCGCTCAAGCAATCGACGATGCAATCGCTGGGCATGGTCGGTATTCAGAAGGTTGTCGATTTGATATGCTGGGGTAGATTTGCGCTGATGAAGCCCAAGGTCGTATTTGACGGCAAGTATTTTTCGCACCTTCTCATCGAGTAACGTAGCGAAGCGCGCATCCTTTCGAAGCAGGCGCCGGATACGTCGTACAGCGGCGCCAAGCTGCTCGGGAAAGAGTATCATATCATTGCCCGCCTGAAAGGCAAGCATTTCAGCTTCACCGTCCCGAAACCGATTCGTTTCAGCTGCAATGTCGCGCGCGTTGACAAACACGAGTCCCTGGAAATCCATGGTGTTTCTGAGCCACTGTCCCGCATAGACGGACGAAAGTATCGAAGGGGGGAAGCGATTCTTTCGTGCGATGCGCTTCTTTTCATAGAACAGGGGGAACTCGCTGGATGCTGTGAGAATACCGCCGATACCTGCGTTGAGCATTCGTCGGTAAGGATATGCTTCTACCGAATCGATGTAACCTTCTACCACGGGCAGTTCATCCTTCCTGAGTTCCACAACGGTTAACCCCTTTACAGGAAAGTTGCGCGCGCATGCGATGACACCCTGATCCTGGAGGCCCTGGAGATAAGCGACGGCCTTTGCGGCGATGTTATCACGACTGTCGCCAAAGGAGCGTTCGAGTGAGTCGAAGCGTGTGGCCGTAAGGAGCTCGACAGGCGGTGCGAAGTTGATGTGAAGTCCGAGCACTTTCATCTGCCGGGCGATCTCGGCGCCTACCTCGTATATCAACCGGTCGTCGCGCACAGCACCCATCCGAAGCATGCTCGTAAAAGTCATCGTGCTGTCGAGCGTTTTCCCCAGACCGTTAGCAGCGTTGATACCCAACATCAACGGCGTCGCCGCAAGGTCAAGAATTTGCGACTGAAGTTGCGAGACCTGCACGGGTCCGCCATCCATAATGATGAGGCCGCCGGGCTGGTGGTTTCGTATCGTATTGCGTAGCTCGTCGAGATAGTTGGCATTGGATTTCGCATACACCGGCACCATGAAGAGCTGACCGATCTTTTCGTCTTCATCCAGTGTGTGGAATACGCTATCGACCCATTGATCCTTAATGCTTTGGGCAGGTGCGGTTGCCAACAGGCCCAGGACCAGGGCGATAACGGAGCAAACTTTTTTCAGCATCCAGCCGTTAGGTTTTTGTAAATAAACGATTATAAGGCAATTTTGCGTTTCCGGAGGTCAAAAAATAAAAGTTAGCTGCGTGCAAGATGAAAATCCCTTCCCTTTTTAGCAAGATACCCAGGCACAAGAGGTTCAACTTCATGCCGCGCTTTTATGATGAAAGGGAGTATGAATTGAAGGAGCGGGAGGAGCGGATCCGACGAGAACTTGAAAGCCAGAGAGCAGCGGATAAAGCCACCGAAGATATTGACCCGTCGTTGTTCAGCCACCGTGAAAGAATAGCCGGTTCCTTTAGATCGTCAGCGCGGCGTTCCATGCATCAGGGTAGTTCCAGTCCTTCGACGATGCTCATTCGTTTGGCGTTGTTCACGTTTCTTGCGATTTGGGTGATCGCTTACCTGGAATACGGTAACGTTGCATTCTTCGCACTCCTTCTGATCTTCCCGGTATACTTTCTTATGCGGCGCAATAGCAATACACCAAGGCGGCGCTAAGTTTCTGAATTGCACATGCCCGACATCATTCAATTGTTGCCCGACGCCATTGCGAATCAGATAGCAGCCGGGGAAGTAGTACAACGACCGGCGTCGGCGGTCAAGGAACTTCTGGAGAACGCGGTCGACGCAGGTGCGCAACGCATTACACTAATCGTAAAAGATGCCGGCAAGGTGCTCATCCAGGTGGTGGATGACGGCGTAGGTATGTCTGAAACCGATGCACGGATGAGCCTTGAACGCCATGCCACTTCGAAGATTCGAAAGACGGAAGACTTGTTCAGTCTGCGCACGATGGGCTTCCGTGGCGAAGCGCTCGCCTCTATCGCAGCCGTTTCGCAAATGGAACTGAAGACGCGTACTGCCGACAGGGAGATCGGTACGCTGATCTATGTTGAAGGGTCGGAAGTACGCAGGCAGGAACCGGTAGCCGCGGAGGTGGGCACCAGCATTAGCGTGCGAAATCTTTTCTTCAACATTCCTGCCCGCCGGAATTTCCTCAAGTCAAATTCGGTTGAGATCCGTCACATCAATGAAGAGTTTCAACGGGTCGCTATTGCTCATCCGCATATCGCGTTTGAATATTTTATCAATGACACCCTGGAGTCCGAATTGTCACCCGGTAAACTCAGCCACCGCATCGTTTCACTTTTTGGGAAGTCGTACCAGGCGCAACTTTGTCCGTGCAGCGAAGAAACCGACCTGGTGAAATTGCAAGGCTACGTCGGCCGGCCGGAGTCCGCGAGGAGAACGCGCGGCGAGCAGTTTATTTTTGTCAACAACCGCTTTATCAAAAGTAACTATCTGCATCATGCGGTAATGACTGCATTCGAAGGACTCCTTCCTGAGGGAAGCTTTCCTTTCTATACCCTGTTCCTTGAGATCGACCCGCGGCATATCGACGTGAACATTCACCCGACCAAGACGGAGATCAAGTTCGACGACGAACGCTCGATATATGGCGTTGTCCTTGCCGCCGTACGCCAGGCCATCGGTGCACACAACCTGATGCCGGCGATCGACTTTGAAGGCGACGTCAATATTATGACGCGCCTGGAAAAGGCATCGTCAGAACAGGCACGGGAAATCTACTTCGACGAACGGTTCCACACGCCACTACAGCGCACGAACCTTCAACGCTGGGAAAGTTTGCTGGACACTTCCCTTCCGGCGGCGCAAGGTACCCCGCAACCGGTACGGGAACTGCGTTTCGAAAGCGCGGTCAACCAGCCTGACCGGCCGCCCGTCGATCGATGGCTGGTACAACTCGACAACCGTTACATCCTTAGGCAAGTGCGTGCCGGGTTGATGGTCGTCGATCAGCAGGCTGCGCACGAGCGGATCCTGTTCGAACGAAATCTGGACCGGCTGATTCATCGGACCGGAGAAAGCCAGCAGTCGCTCTTTCCTCAGACCGTGGAAATGAGTCCGGCCGACTTTGCCCTTACCCTGGAGATGACCCCTGAAATCCGGGCCTTGGGCTTTCGGTTTGAGGTGTTTGGCCGTAACTCCTTTGTTGTGGAGGGCATCCCGGCCCATGTCAGTGCCGGCCGTGAGAAGGAGTTGTTTGAGGGTCTGCTGGAGCAATTCAAGGTGAACCAGGCAACCCTGTCGCTGCCCATAAACGAAAACCTCGCCCTTGCCCTGGCACGCCGTGCCGCGATACGAACCGGCCAGCCGCTCCAAAAGGAGGAAATGGCCAGCCTCGTCGATCAACTTATGGCCTGTAGGACGCCCAACCTCACGCCTGACGGAAAACCAACATTCTTTATTTTTGAGTTTGGCAAAATCGAAAGTTACTTTAGCCGTCCTTAGAAATCCGCGACCTGTATTAACACATCCCTATGTTCAGACTCACCCCCGTCGTCAAAAACCTTATCATAATTAACGCGCTTGTATTCCTCGCCCAGCAGCTTGCGCCCAACGCGGAATTCCTGTGCACCATATCCGGCATCCGGTATGCCGACTTCGCTGACGTGGTAACGGGATACCTCTCGATGTGGAGTTATAAGTCGGACTGCTTCAAGCCGTACCAATTGTTTACCTACATGTTCGTTCACGGCGGCTTTTCGCATATCTTTTTTAATATGCTGGCATTGGCCTTCATTGCCCCGACCCTGGAAACCTATTGGGGTTCGAAGCGTTTCCTTTCGTTTTACCTCATAACCGGAATTGGAGCGGCGGTATTTAGTATCTTAGTCAACTTTTTCTTCGGCGCGGGGGAATTTGGCGTCATGATGGGCGCCTCAGGCGCCATTTATGGAGTTTTGATGGGTTTTGGCATGACTTTCCCTAATATGGAAGTGATGCTGCTCTTCCCGCCCATACCAATAAAGGCCAAGTACCTGGTGTTTTTGCTGGGTGGCCTTACTTTTCTTATGGATCGGAGTGGGCAGGTGGCGCACTTTACGCACCTTGGCGGCGTTGTGGTGGCGTTTGCCCTTATCATGGCGTGGCGAAAAAGAGGAGGCAGTCAGTGGTGAGACCGATCAAGAACGGAGGATCAAATGCTCGACGACTTTAAACAGGCGTTCAATCGTTACAACAACGCACACGTTCAGATCATCATCATCAACGTGGTGATCTTCCTTGCGCTGGCGGTACTCAAAGTATTCTCCTTCATCTTCCAGGCCGAAGGATTCTTCCTGCTCCTTCATCATAACATCGCGATACCAGCGTCGTTCTCCGACTTCCTCTCACGTCCCTGGACCATTGTAACCTATGCATTCGTCCACGACCTGAGCGGAATCTTCCACATCCTGTTCAACATGCTGATCCTTTACTGGTTTGGGCGACTTTTCGTTCAATACCTGGGCAGCGACAAGCTCATAGCGGTGTACGTACTCGGATTTATCGCAGGTGGGGTGATGTTCCTGCTGGCTTATAACCTCATTCCCTTCTATAAACTCAACATGCCCGGAGGGGGTATGGTCGGTGCATCGGCAGCCGTGAACGCGGTGGTGGTTGCCTGTGCCACCCTCGTGCCGAACTACACTTTTTTCCTGCTCTTCCTGGGTCCCGTGCGCATCAAGTACATCGCCGCATTTTTTGTCGTGCTGTCATTTATCGGTACTGTCGGATCCAACGCCGGAGGAAACCTCGCCCACCTGGGCGGTGCGCTGATCGGATACGTGTACATTCGCCAGCTCCAGGGAGGGCACAACATCGGCGGCTGGGTAACGGTAGTTCTCGATTGGTCCAGAAGGATGTTACGACCCCCAACCCGCGTAAAAGTCTCCTATCGTGGTCAGCGAAAGAAAACCAGGGAAAGCCGCAAGCCGGCTACTGACCGGATCTCGCAGGACGAGATCGATGCTATTCTCGACAAGATTTCCGAAGGCGGTTACGAGAGCCTGACCCGGGAAGAAAAAGAAAAGCTTTTCAACGCCTCGCGCAAGTGAGACGGATCAACGGGTGCCATCAGTTGCACTGATAACTGACACGGCAAAAATACTCGTCGAGAATTCCCGCCACCTCCTCGGGAGTCTTATAGGCGATGCTGTCCAGCAGGTGAATATTGAAGTTTTCGATGGCAGCGTAATACGCGTTCTCGGTCATTGAGTACCGCTTGATCATTTCGTTTTTGAAGAGCGGGTCCGCCACGAGTTTGGCATATGCTTCTACCCGTTGATTGGCTTCGATGTATCGGAACAATTTCCGCTTCTCCCGTTGGGCACGGGAGAAATAGTCGAATGAAATGCCGTGTTGGCTGGCGAGGGGTGTGGGTCGCGACACCCGGGGCGCAACTTCCCGCTTCTCACGGATAAGGGGAGAACGGACAAAAGGCGCCGTCACCAGCACCGGCCGGAGATAGGTTACATCTTCCGCCATCACGATAATGATATCCTCCTCGTCGATCACGACGGGAAACCGCACGGGCAGATAGCCGACACTGGTGAAGGTGAGCGTATCAAAAGGTGTTGCAATGATACTGAAGGCACCCCGCTCGTCGGTGATCACACCACCGGCGCCACTGGCCCGAACGTGTACTCCGGGCAGCGTCTGAAAGGTTACCGAGTCGATGACGATACCGCTTACCCGAACTTGTGCCTTCGCGTTGGGCGCCAGACCGAATCCGGCCAGGATCAGCAGCAACGCCCACAGCGCAAACGTCTTTTCCCGGCGCCCTGCTCTCATCCACTCTTGTTGGCCAGCTGCCCGCAGGCTGCGTCTATATCTTTTCCCCTGCTTCTCCTGATCCGCGTGGTGATGCCATTGCGTTCAAGTAACTCCATCAGGTTTTGGATCACCTCTTCGGAAGCCTGTCGGAACGTATCGTCGCCAATGGCGTTGTATTCGATGAGGTTTACCTTGCACGGTACGATTCGGCAGAACCTGAGCAAGGCGGCAGCATGTTCCGGTGAATCATTGACGCCATCCCAGACAACGTATTCGTAAGTAACCTTTCGCTTGGTACGCGAATACCAGTAACGCAATGCGTCAGCGAGGTCTTCGAGTGTATTCGATGTATTGATGGGCATGATGGAAGATCGCGTTTCATTAATCGCGGCGTGTAATGACACCGCCAGATTGAACTTGACTTCATCGTCCGCCATCTTGCGTATCATCCGGGCGATGCCCACCGTAGACACCGTGATGCGTCGCGACGCAAGGTTGAGCCCGTTTTGCGAGGTGATCTTGTCTATGGCACCGATCACATTGCTATAATTCAGCAACGGCTCACCCATTCCCATAAAGACAATGTTGGTTAACGGACGGCCAAAGAACAGCTGGGCCTGATCGCGTATCGCTACGACCTGATCGTAAATCTCATCGACGGAGAGGTTTCGCATGCGTTTGAGCCGCGCTGTTGCACAAAACCGACAGTCGAGGCTGCAGCCCACCTGCGATGACACGCAGGCAGTGATCCTCCGTTCATGAGGAATGAGAACGGATTCCACCACAAGTCCATCGTACAATTTCACCGCGTTTTTGATGGTGCCATCCGCGCTGCGTTGCATTCGGTCGATATGTAGCAGGCGGAAAGAGAAATTGTCTTTCAGGAGTTCACGCGTCGCCAGCGACAGGTTCGTCATTTGATCAAAATCCCGCGCCGCCTTCATCCATATCCACTCATAGACCTGCTTCGCCCGGTATTCTTTTTCACCGTGAGACACAAAAAAGGCCTTCATCTCGTCAAGAGACAGTTTGCGGATGTCCTGTTTACCGGTGGCCGTCGTAATCATGATGCAAAGGTACGCAAAAGCACAGAAGGCTTCAGCGGTCCGGAACCCGGATGAAGATACGTGTTTCGCAGGCCCTGGAAGCCTGAGAAAAGATCAGCGAATCGGCACTGAGACGGTCCACATCGTAGGTGCCGACGAGCAGGCGCGATTTTTTGTCCAGGAAGTAAATTTTTCCTTCACTGTAGCGATACAGGAAGTTATTTCGTTTGGAGGAGCGCCGGGTGTCAAGCAACTGGATCGATTCCCGTCCACTGTTGTCAGCGTTGAATTCGATCACACTGGGCGTTCCCGAAGCGCGCCCGCGAATGTCGTCCAGAAGTTCGGTTGTCGCCTCGTCTTCGTTCATTTCCTGCTCCAGGCAGGTATTGTGGCGCACGAGTTGCCAGGTGCCTACTATCGATTGTGCCGTCAAACCGAGGGGGAGAGATATAAAAGCAGCCAATATTGCAATGGAACGGGCTTTCATGGGCGCTTTTTAATTGAACCAAAGTTAGCCAAAATCCATCGAAAAGTTGCTCATTTGCGGATGAATCCCCGACCCTGTGGGTATTTCGCACTAACCCGGTGCTCAAAGCCACGCTGTGTGCACCGATTTGCGGGTTCCGGCTACGGAACCGCACAGTTGACCTTTGTGTCTTGATATGAAAAGCAATGCAATCGTGCTGACCGGGGGCTATCTGCATACGAACCATGCCAAGACAGCCCACGGCCTGATTCGTGGATCGGATCGTTTTAGGACCCGCGCGATCATCGATTCCGTATCCGCAGGCCGCGATGCCGGCGAGGTCGTCGAAGGCAAACCGTGCGGCATCCCTGTGTTTGCCTCACTGCAGGATTATTTTTCTCAAGGCAACGTCGACGCGCGCTATTGCATTATCGGTGTTGCCACAAAAGGCGGTGTGATTCCAGCTGAATTGCGTCAGGAGCTACGCGAGGCGCTGCTCGGAGGACTGGGCTTAGTCAACGGCCTTCATGAATACATCAGCGATATTGACGACCTTGCGGACCTGGCTCGTGAAAAAGGCCTTGAGATCATCGATGTGCGAAAACCAAAGAAGGTACGAGACCTCCATTTCTGGACGGGCGAAATTGCTGAAGTGAAAAGCCCCAGGATCGCAGTGCTGGGCACGGACTGTGCATTGGGCAAGCGCACGACGGCGCGCATTCTCACCGAGCTAATGAAGCAAAGTGGTTATTCCGCTGAGATGATATACACCGGGCAGACCGGGTGGATGCAGGGTGCGGAGTATGGCTTCATCTTCGACTCGACTTTGAATGATTTTGTGTCGGGTGAACTCGAACATGCTGTTGTCCGGTGTTATCGGGAGCGAAATCCCGACATCATGTTCCTTGAAGGACAATCGTCCCTGACCAATCCAAGCGGACCGGCCGGAGCGGAATGGATCGTATCCGCCGCCGCCGATGGTGTCATCCTGCAACATGACCCCACACGAAAGAAATACAAGGGCTGTGAAACCCACCCTGCGCAAATACCACCCTTGAAAGATGTTATCACAATGATCGCCTTGTACGGAGCGCAAGTTCTGGCCATTACGGTGAATACTTCCGGTTTGTCTGAAGCGGAGGCCCGCCAATGGTGTGTCCGTGCTTCGGAGGAACTCGGCATCCCGGCCGTTCTGCCTTTGGATGACAGTGTGATGACACTCGTGCCCGTACTGGAAAAACTAATTGTGCACTCAAAAAACGTGACATGAAGATTACAGGAATGTCTTCCTGGGACGCGGACCTGGGTAACACCCGGCCGTATACAATCGCGTTCAAATCGATCGAAGAGGTTCGGAATGTTTTTGTCGAAATCACACTCGAGAACGGCATTACGGGACTGGGAGCGGGAAACCCGAGTGAGTACGTCACCGGTGAAAGTTACGCCTCATGTCTCGAAGCCATCAGGGAGGAGAATGGAAGCTTTCCGGTAGGACGCGACATCCGGGAGATTCGACAACTTACAGATGAACTTGTCGAACGCCTCCCGAAAAATCCCGCGGCCCGCGCTGCATTTGATATAGCGCTTCACGACGCTTACGCGCAATTTCTTGGATTGCCGCTCGTGCGCGTATTGGGACAAAAATTCAAATCGCTGCCCACATCGATCACGATCGGGATTAAAGGTGTTGACGAGACGCTCAAGGAAGCGCGCGAGTATGTCCAGAATGGGTTTACCATACTCAAGGTGAAACTTGGTAAGGATCTCGAAGAAGATGTTGAACGCCTCATCAAGCTTCGTGAAGAGTTTGGAAAAAATATCCTCATCCGGATCGATGCCAATCAAGGCTACACCGTCGAACAAACCATCGACCTTTATCACAAAACACTTCAGCTTGACATCGAGCTCATAGAACAACCATTGCCGGCCCGCGCCATCGAGGAGATGCGTAAGCTTCCCGGCTCAATCAAGGAGAAGATCGCGGCAGACGAATCGTTGCTGATGCCTGAAGATGCGCTACAGTTACTCGGACCTTCGAGGGCTGCCGGCATCTTTAATATCAAGTTGATGAAGTGCGGCGGCATATCACAGGCCCTCAGGATTGCCGACATCGCCACGGCTGCTGGTGTCGACCTTTTTTGGGGATGCAACGATGAAAGTATTATCAGCATCTCCGCGGCGCTGCATACGGCGTTTGCATGCGCCCAAACCCGGTACATCGATCTTGATGGTAGCTTCGACCTTTCAACCGACATCGTGACCGGTGGATTCAAACTTTCCGGCGGTGTAATGTCGTGTCTCGATGAACCGGGATTGGGTGTAAAGAGAAAGTAAGCGACTGTGGGTATGACCCTTCACTCACCCAGGAACTTCTTGTTGAGTTTTCTGTATTTTTTGGCGTCCTTGGGTTTAACCTTCATGCCGTTTACCTCCATATCGTCGTTTGTCCAGCGAATTGAACGCAACGGCTCATCCTTGTCGAGATATCCGTCCCGGATCAGTTCACTTTTGAGGGCATCCTTGAACGCCTCGTGCTTCTTCCTGACGACTTGTATCTGATGGTTGGCCGCCTGCATCTGTTTGTGCGCAGCCATCATCTGCTCGTGGTGGACACGGCTCTGCAAGGCAACAGTCCTATCCATGTCTCGCATTTGTCTCGCATATTCCCGAAGGGCTTCCTGGTGGAGGAGCGTTTGTTCCTGAAGCTGCGAACCCTTCATTTCTTTCATGAGTTCCTGTAGTCGCAGCTGCATGTCCTGCATCTGGCGTTCCAGATTTTCCTGCCACGTATCATCATCGAATTTTTCCTGCAGGCGGTCCATCATTTTCTGAAGATCCTCCTGGTGCTTTTCGTAGAAATCGGAAAACCTGTCTTTGAACATGGTTTCGAATTCTTCCCTGAACGCCCTTACATCGCCATCAAAGGGGGGCAGTGAGTCGACCAGGGGCGGAATGGGCGGAGCAAAGTGAAAGGCATCCGGCATTACCATCGAGTCAAAGTCGAATTTGAAATCGTAGGTGAAGTCGCTTGAGTCCAGCCACGCGAATGCGCCTGAATCCAGGTCCCAATTCGTGTCAAAATCAAAGTTTAGACTGAAGTTCTGTTGCATCGATTCCCTTAGCGCTTCGTCACCTTCGAAAGACTCCACGATCTCCTCATGCGGCTCGCCGTCCTCACCGATGATAACCGTCTTCTTGCGCGACCATACCGCCCGCTTCTCCGAAGGATTACCGATCGTGTCAGGTAGCACGACGGATTGCGCCACTTGTGTATGGGCCATCCTGCTGGCCTCGTCCTTTGCCGGGTCACTGCCGATCGTCAGCCACGACATGCTAATGATGCCGGCTACTGCCAGCACAACCGGGGCCATCCACTGTGGCACCGGGTTATTGCGTCTCGACTTTTCCATAAACCGTTGAATGCGATAAAGAAGATTGTTTGTCTCGCCTGTAAGGGAAACCGCCAGCGCCGGCTTGTTCACCCGTACGGTCTCGAGGTACGCCAGCGCTTCGGCATACACGCGGGGATGATAGCGGTCGACAACCTGATCGTCGCAACAGTACTCTCGCTCATTACGCGCCGCCGATGAAAGCATCCACACAAATGGGTTGAAGAAATACAGGATTTCCACGAGCGATTGAAGGGTATTGATCAGGAAATCGTGACGTCGTATGTGCGAGAGTTCATGGAGAAGCACAGCTTCTACCTGCTGCTGCGAGAGCCCGGTTAACATTCCTACCGGTACGAGGATGACGGGCTTAAAGATCCCGATAACAGCTGGCGTGGTGAGGCGGTTGGATTCCGCGAGGGTGATCTCCGCGGTAAGTCCTAATTGTTTCTTCAGGTCTTCAAGAAGCGAGCGCCATGCGTCGGCTACCGGAGACGCCGTCATGCGCAAACGCGTAATGTAGGTCCAGCCGAGCGCCAGGCGAAGACTCAACAACAGCACACCGGCCATCCATAGGGTAAGGATCAGCGGCATACCGGATTCAATAAGCCGGGCTGCTTCTTGTATGAATGCCGCGGGTGCGGGTGCTTCAGGGGTGGGTGCACCGGCGGTAAAAGCGAAGTAGGAGGGCACTGCGCTACCATCATGTTGTTCGGGAAGCAATAACGATGCGGTCACGATCCCACCTGCGACAATCAACGCCAGCCCCGAAAGCGCCACAGCGTAACGTGCATTGGGCCGATTAGCCGGGATATAATGGAGGGCGAATTTGGCGAGCAGAACCACTACCAGTCCCTGCCATAAGGAATGGACGAGCGTCCAGCCGATCGTTTCGGCCAGGGGATGCGCAAGTATGGAAAACAGCGTATTCATTGTTCACCTCCTTCGAGTTGGTCGAGATATTTCCTGATAGCATCCAGTTCTTCCGGTGACGACTTCTGGTTGCCCAGCGCGCTGATCACCAGTTGCGCGGCAGAGCCCTTGAATACTTTGTCGATGAATTTATCGAGGATCTGCCGGCGCGTGGCTTCTTCCGAATGCACGGCTTTGTAGAGATGAAGTTTGCCCCGCTTTTGGCGTGTGACCGTCCCTTTTTCATGCATGATCTGCATCAGCTTCAGGATGGTGGTATACCCATTGGCAGCTTCGCCCCCGAGCGCTTCGTGTACCTGGCGCACCGAGGCAGGGCCTTTTTCCCATAAAACATGCAGAATTTCCAGTTCCTTGTCCGTTGGCTTGATGTTCTCCTTCATTTTATTACGAATGTGTTCGTAAGACAAACTAAAGGAAATAACGGAACCGGCGCAAGAATGTTACGAAAAAATTCGTAAATAAAAATGGGCTAATGCGGACGTGGTGAAAGAAAAAACGCCCTCTCGCGCGGAGCCGCATCGAGAGAGCGTTTTAAACCAAACCCCTCAAACCAACCACCCGTTCCGGGGAGGAACGGGGTTTTACCAATCCTTAAACCTACTACCTTTAACAGCGTTGTAATGCAGATGGTTTCAGAGAGGGGAAATTATTCAGAATAATTCTCTCTTAACCCACCACCGCGTCTGCAACGTTCTCGAAAACAAATTCGACTTCGTCGCGCAGATCGACGAGGATCACCGCATCACGCTGAATTTCGCCCGAGAGAATCTTCTTCGACAATTCATTGAGGATTTCGCGCTGCAATACCCGCTTAAGGGGTCTTGCGCCATACTGCGGATCAAATCCGAGCGTGGCCAGGCGGTTTTTCGCGTTGTCGGAGACTTCCATCCGTACCCCGTTTTCTTCGAGGCGCTTCTGGATCAGGCTCACCTGGATGTCAACGATCTTCCTGATATCCCGTTGGCTCAGCGGACGGAACATAATGATCTCGTCGATCCGGTTCACAAACTCAGGCCGCACGGACTTTTTCAAGAGGCTAACCACTTCTTCCTTCGTGTCTTCCAGGATCTGGAAGTAGTTTTCGTCGGTCAGCCGTTCAAAGTTTTCCTGTATAATGTTCGACCCAATGTTGGTCGTCATAATTATGATCGTATTCTTAAAGTTCGCTACGCGACCCTTGTTGTCGGTCAGCCGTCCGTCGTCCAATACCTGCAGCAGGATGTTGAACACATCGGGGTGTGCTTTTTCGATCTCATCCAGGAGGATGACTGCGTAGGGCTTGCGCCGTACCGACTCGGTAAGCTGACCTCCTTCATCGTAGCCCACGTAACCCGGGGGCGCACCGATCAGCCGGCTCACGGAATGCCTTTCCTGGTATTCGCTCATGTCGATGCGGACCATGGCGTTCTCGTCATTGAACAAGTATTCTGCGAGCGCTTTGGAAAGTTCGGTCTTCCCGACGCCGGTGGTACCCATAAATATGAACGACCCGATCGGCCGCTTGGGGTCTTGAAGCCCGGCACGGCTGCGCCGGACCGCGTCAGACAGGGCGCGGATCGCTTCTTCCTGACCCGCCACCCGCTTGCTGAGTTCATCCTCCAGGTTGAGCAGCTTTTCCCGCTCGCTCTGAAGCATCCGGGTAACGGGGATGCCGGTCCACTTGGCGACCACTTCCGCGATGTCTTCGCTATCGACTTCCTCCTTCAGCAAAGAGTGCTCTCCCTGCGTCTCCTTGATTTTCTCCTGGAGTTCGTTCAGGGTTCTCTCCGCTTCCGCGATTTTGCCATAGCGGATTTCAGCGACCTTCCCGTAGTCGCCCGCTTTTTCGGCCTGTTCCGCCTCGAATTTCAGTCGGTCTATGGTTTCTTTCTGACGTTGGATGCCATGAACCACTTCCTTCTCGCTTTCCCAGCGTGCCTTCAGCGAATTGCGCTTTTCGGTTAATTCGGCGATGTCGCGTGAGAGCAACGCTTCTTTATCCTTATCCTTTTCTCTGCGGATCGCCTCGCGCTCGATCTCGAGCTGCATGATCTTCCGGTTGAGTTCATCGAGCTCTTCCGGCAGCGAATCCATTTCGAGCCGCAGCTTCGAAGCGGCTTCGTCCATGAGGTCGATCGCTTTATCGGGAAGGAAACGATCCGATATATACCGGTTCGATAATTCCACTGCAGCGATAACCGCGTCGTCTTTAATACGCACGCCGTGGTGCAGTTCGTATTTCTCCTTTATACCACGAAGTATAGAGATGGCATCCTCAACGGAAGGTTCATCCACCATTACCGATTGGAATCTGCGTTCCAGAGCCTTGTCTTTCTCGATATACTTCTGGTATTCCTTGAGCGTAGTAGCCCCGATCGCGTGGAGTTCGCCCCGTGAAAGCGCAGGCTTTAACAGGTTGGCCGCGTCCATTGCGCCTTCTCCGCCACTACCTGCTCCGATCAGCGTGTGGATTTCATCGATAAAAAGAATGATCTGTCCGTCCGAGTCGGTGACTTCTTTGATCACCGCCTTGAGTCGTTCTTCAAATTCGCCTTTGTACTTGGCGCCGGCGATAAGCAGCCCCATATCCAGCGATACAATGGTCTTGTCCTTAAGATTTTCAGGAACGTCGCCGTCGACGATGCGCTGCGCAAGGCCTTCTACGATGGCAGTCTTCCCCACGCCCGGTTCACCCAAAAGGATCGGGTTGTTCTTCGTCCGACGCGCCAGGATCTGCAGCACCCGCCGGATCTCATCATCGCGTCCGATAACCGGGTCGATCTTTCCCTGTCGCGCCAGTTCGTTCAGATTCTTCGAATAGCGTTCGAGCGATTTGTACTTGGCCTCGGCATTCTGGTCGGTAACCGATGCGCCTCCGCGCAAGTCTTTTACCGCAGCCAAAAGCCCCTGGCGACTGAAGCCCACGTCTTTCATGATCGTGGCTACCTGGTCGCGCGATGCCTGCAGCGCGAGCAAAAGGTGCTCAATAGATATATACTCATCCTTAAATTCGCGCAGTTCTTTTTCTGCCTGCTGCAATACGCCGTTCGTAGCTGACGAGAGATAAGCCTGGCCGGTTACCTTGGGAAAAGAACTCAGCAACTCGTCCAGTTTCGTCTCCAGAATATTTTTATTGATACTGAGTTTCTTAAACAGGTAGGAGATGACGTTCTCGTCCGTTTCGATGACGGCTTTCAGCAAGTGCGCAGGCTCGATGGCCTGATGCTGATGGCCCATGGCAATTTCTGCCGACTTCTGCAGGGCCTCTTGCGACTTGATTGTAAATTTTTCAAAGTTCATGGATACAACTCCTCCGACACCGGTTCAATCAAAAGCCAATCCATCCCCTCAGAAACAACTTTTTCAGAAATTTTGGCATTAATTTAATAGCTTACTTCGTGCGATTCCGGACAATGTGACTTGAATAATGTCAAAAAGAACACCTGCATCACCGCGAAAGTTTCCTGCCGCATACCTAACCGAAGTATCCTGGGAAGTGTGTAACCAGGTGGGTGGCATCTATACCGTAATGCGGTCAAAGGTCCCCGCCATGGTCAACAACTGGGGCACGAATTACTGTATGCTGGGACCATACACCGGACGCGGGATTCAGGCGGAACTCGAGCCGCTCGATCAGGCCGCGGATGTCTTTGGCCAGGCCGCATCGCGACTTCGCGGAAAGGGTTACGACGTGCATTATGCTGAATGGCTCGTCACGGGCAGACCACGCGTTGTGCTCTTCAACCCACGCGTTATTGAAAACAAAACGCTCAACGTGGTGAAGTACCTGTTGTGGAAAAACCACGGGATCAGCATGCCGGCCAACAACCCACTCATCGACGACGTGGTTTCCCTGGCATTTCAGGTTAAGATGTTCCTTGACGAACTGCTCGCCCTGATCGAACCTGACCGCCCTGTCATCGCGCACTTCCATGAATGGATGGCGGGCTTGCCGATCCTGGACATCCGCCGTGAAAAAATGCGGATCAAGACCATCTTTACCACACACGCTACGCAGCTGGGACGTCACCTTGCCATTAACTCGCCCATGTTCTACGCACACCTCCCGTTCTTTAAGTGGGAAGAAGAGTCACGGAAGTTCGGTATCGAAACAGAGGTACGCATCGAGTTTGCATGTGCGAACAAAGCCGATCTGCTGACAACAGTAAGCGCTGTTACAGCCCGTGAATGTAAGCACCTGCTCAAACGGAACCCGGAGTATGTGCTGCCCAACGGTCTTAACATCGAACGCTTTGAGGCGTTGTTCGAATTTCAGAATCTCCACGCGACCTATAAAGATGAGATACACCAGTTCGTCATGGGGCATTTCTTCCAGTCGTACTCGTTCGACCTGGATAAGACGATGTACTTTTTCACTTCAGGACGTTATGAATATAAAAACAAGGGCTTCGATCTCACCCTGGAAGCGCTGTACCGTTTAAACCGCAGGCTCAAAGCAGAGAAAGCCGACGTGACCGTGGTCATGTTCTTTGTTACACGGCGCGACTTCACGCACATCAGACCCGAAGTATTGCAGTCGCGCGCGGTCATGGAGGAAATACGACAAACGTGTACGGCGATCGAGCAACAGGTTGGCAAACGTCTTTTCTTTGAAAGTACCATACGCGAAGACCATCGCCTGCCGAACCTGAGTGACTTTGTCGATGACTACTGGAAGCTCAGGTACCGTCGTATCATTCAGTCGTGGAAAAGCAAAAAGAACCCGGATGTACTCACCCATCAACTCGTCGACGAAACCCATGACGACATCTTCCAGTTTCTGAAGAGCAGGAATATGCTCAATCATGCGGACGATAAAGTCAAGGTCGTTTACCACCCGGACTTCATCAACTCCTCGAATCCGTTGTTTGCAATGGAATACAACCAGTTTGTGCGTGGATGCAACCTGGGAATATTCCCGAGCTATTACGAACCGTGGGGCTACACGCCGTTGGAGTGCATGGCCAGCGGAATTCCTGCTGTTACAAGTGATCTGTCAGGTTTCGGAGACTACTTGCTTCACCATTTGCCGCAACATGAGGATTACGGACTTCATGTTATCGAGCGTGGGAAGCGGACATTTGATTATTCCGCAAACCAGCTCATGGAAGTCATGTACAGCTTCCTGCAGCAATCGCGACGCGAACGCATGATGCAACGCAACAACGTCGAAAACAATTCAGGTATTTTTGATTGGCTGAACCTGATCAGCTACTACGAAGAAGCGTATCAGTCGCTGCTGAAGGCGAAGGCCTGAGTGCTGTACCGTTTACAGTTCCCGTATCTTGATGTTCTTGAAGTAGGCGTTTGCGCCGTGGTCCTGAAGGGAGATAGCACCCTCCTTGAATTTATTCCAGTCGGGGAATTCAGGCCACTTGCTGTTCTTGTAACGCTCCTCGTAGTCGGGTGTGCCTTCTTCGAACTCCAGGATCTTCTCGCCGTTCAGCCAATGTTCGACGTGGCCATTGTTGTAGACAATCCTGGCGGTGTTCCACTCGCCTACCGGATTGACCTTCGTGTTGGGCCCGGGTGCATGCATGTCGTAATTGCTGCCTGCCTTTTGTTCTTCACGTAGTTCTCCGTTCCAGGCTGCGTCATCCATAAGCTGGAATTCCGGACCGGTATGATAATCGTGGGAATACTTCGGATCCTCAACGACGTGATACAGAATACCGCTGTTTCCGCCGGGGGATATTTTCCAGTCGACCGACAGTTCAAAGTTTCCGAATTGCCGGGTAGTCATTAAAGACCCACCAATACCTTCGGTCCCCTCTCCGAGACCCTCACCTTTGCAAACGATCGTGCCGTCTTCCACAGCCCATAGCGGGCCGATGTCGTCAGCATTGTATCGTTTCCAACCATCAAGAGTTTCGCCATCGAACAACAATTCCCATCCTGCGGCAGCTTCCGCCTCCGATAAGGTGTTGTCGGCAGGAACCGCGTCAGCTGCTTCTGTTGCGTCTCCGGATTCGGCGGCGTTGTCAGAACCTGAGCGGCCGCATGAGATGGCTCCGGCCAGCGCCAGGACAATACAAAGGTTAAAAAGCTGCTTTTGCATTTCGTGAACAGTTATTGGTGTAATGTTCAATTTAGTTCGGAATTGACTCCCATCAAAATACACAGGACACATGCGCCGTGTCCTTTCAACCTCAACCCATGTGGATGTGTGGGCTTGGGGCCTGAGAATAAATTTGTATTTTTTGCTCGTAAATGCATCCCATGTCCGTAAAATCCACCCTCGAATACGTAAAGAACCATCCATCCGGAAAGGTAAAGATTGCCCTCGCCGATATTGATGGCATCTTGCGGGGCAAGTACATCTCGGCCGAGAAGTTTCTTTCAGTCGCGGGGGATGACGGCCTCATGGGGTTTTGCGACGTCGTGTTCGGATGGGATGCCGCCGATGTTGCCTACGACAATTCCACCTACACCGGTTGGCATACCGGCTACCCTGACGCTACGGTGCGCGTCGACCTGGCTACCTTCCGCAAGATTCCCTGGGAAAACGACGTACCGTTTTTCCTGGCGGAACTGGTCGGCGACAATGGTAAACCACCCTACGTGTGTCCCCGCAACCTGCTGAAAAGTGTATTGGCCGATGCAACCGCGGACGGCTTTAAGCCAATGTTTTCATTGGAGTATGAGTGGTTCAACTTTACCGAAACCCCACGTTCGGCGGCAGACAAGTCGTATCACAACCTGGTTCCGCTTACGCCCGGCATGTTCGGTTACTCCGTGCTGCGCAGCAGCTTGCAAAATCCGTTCATGACCGACCTGTTCGAACTCCTCAGGCGATTCGATGTTCCGTTGGAAGGTCTGCATACAGAAACGGGACCGGGTGTGTATGAAGCGGCCATCGCAGTGCGCGACTTGCTGTTGGCGGCCGACTGTGCTTTGCTCTTCAAGACGGCCGTAAAGGAAATCGCGTACCGCCATGGTATCCTGGCCACCTTTATGGCGAAGATAAGCGAATCCCTACCCGGATGCGGAGGTCATATCCACCAAAGCCTTTGGGATTCCACCGGCAAACGTAATCTCTTTTACGACCGGAAGGATAAACGCGGCATGAGCGAAACTTTTAAATCGTATCTCGCCGGCCAGCTGCATTGCCTTCCTGATCTTTTGCCCATGTATGCCCCGAACGTGAACAGCTATAAACGGCTGGTCGAAGGCACGTGGGCGCCTACTGCGCTGACCTGGGGGATCGACAATCGAACGGTGGCGCTACGGGTCATACCGGGAAGTGGCAAGTCGACACGCCTGGAAAGTCGCGTGCCTGGATCAGACATCAATCCCTATCTCGCCATGGCAGCGGCGCTGGCGTCCGGTCTTTATGGAATTCGCAAGGGCATGAAACTCAAGCACCCGGAAACGACGGGTAATGCGTATCGCGCCACTGATCAGCCCGGGCTGCCGTCAACCCTGAAGGAAGCGACGGACCGCATGAAGAATTCCCGTCTCGCCAACGACATTCTGGGCGAAAAGTTTGTAGCCCACTTCACCGGTACCCGCGAGTGGGAGTGGAGGCAACATTTGAAAGCCGTCACTGACTGGGAGTACCGCAGGTACTTCGAGATCATCTGAGGATTCCGGAAGAGGAATTCGGTTTTACCATAGCGAACCATGATCGGCGAACCGATTCTGCAGTTTAACTTTCCCACAACCATTCGGTTTGGGGCAGGCGTGGCGGGCGAACTTGGCGCCTATCTTAAGCGGTCGGGTGTTCTGAAACCGCTGATCGTGACCGACACTGTCGTGGCCGGGTTGGAATGTTTTAAATCCCTTACGGGCGACCTGGCGCGAAAAGGTATCTCCATCGAAGTCTTTTCGGCCATCCATAAAAATCCGGTCCGCTCCGATGTGTATGCTGCCACGATCCTCTATGACGCTACGGCGCGCGACGGTATCGTTGGCATTGGCGGAGGCGCAGCGCTTGATGTTGCACGTGCGGTCGCCCTTCGCGTCAACCATCGTGACGAGCTTTTCAAGTATGACGACCTGGCGGGAGGAGAAGTCTACATAACAGGAGAGATTCCCCACCTCATAACGATTCCGACCACTTCCGGGACGGGCAGCGAAGTAGGACGCAGTGCCGTGATCTCCGATGACACCACGCACCAAAAGCGGATCCTCTTTTCGCCCCGGCTTATTGCCCGGATGGTGTTCGCCGACCCTGCCCTTACACTCGATCTTCCCGCGTCGGCTACCGCCGCTACCGGCATGGACGCGCTCACACACAACCTGGAAGCTTTCCTGGCGCGGATGCACCATCCAGTATGCGAGGGTATCGCATTGGAAGGAATTTCGCTAATCAGCGAAGCCCTTGAGCGGGCAGTGAACCGTCCCGACCTGGAATCGAGAAGCTTGATGATGATGGGATCGATTATGGGCGGCATCGCATTTCAGAAGGGACTCGGCGTTGTACACTCGCTGGCGCACCCGCTGTCGACGCTGCTGGATGTCCACCACGGTCTGGCCAACGCCGTCAACCTTCCTCACGGGATGGAATTCAACACGGAGGGATTGGAGCCGAAGTTTCGTCGAATAGCCCATGCATTACACCTCGGGGAAGAAAGCGGTGATGCAGTTATTCGGTATCTTGTCGAATTAAATGAAGCAATAGGTGTTCCGCGAAGGCTGCGCGACATCGGGGTTAAGGAGGAGCATCTGGAAATGCTCGCAGATCTGGCCATCGCCGACTTCGCGCATCCGAATAATCCGCGGCCTGTAACCCGGGAGGATTTCCGGGCGCTTTACGAGAAAGCTTTTTGAATGAATTGTGTAGTATGCTCATAGTAAATCCTGCCACCGATGAAGTGATTCGCGATGTCGCGGAAGACAACGCTGAAAGTGCGCGCAGGAAATTTGACCGTCTTAAGGCCGGACAACCCGAATGGGCGAGTACCCCACTGCCCGCGCGAATGGATATCCTGGCACGCTTTTCCGTGCTTCTCGAGGCCAATCGTGATGCACTCGCCGCTAATCTGACGGCGGAGATGGGAAAACCGCTGGATCAGGCGCTGGATGAAATCGCGGGCGCCCGTACCCGCATTGTGTGGATGATACAAAACGCCGAAGAATTTCTCTCCGATGAAATCATGACGGAAGGCGCGCGAATGATCGAAAAGATTGTTTATGAACCCCTCGGCGTAGTGTGCAATATTTCGGCGTGGAATTATCCTTTCCTGGTGGGCGTCAACGTCTTCGTGCCTGCGCTGATCGCGGGCAACGCGGTCATGTACAAGCCATCCGAATACGCTACGATGACCGGCATGGCGATAGAGCAGCTGCTGAAGGAGGCTGGCGTACCAGAGGATGCGTTTCATGTGGCCATCGGAGGGAAGGCAACCGGAGAGGTCTTGTTGGATCTGGCATTTGACGGCTACTTCTTTACCGGTTCGTATCAAACAGGAAAATATATCTATGAACGGGTCGCATCGCGGATGGTCCCCTGCCAGTGTGAACTCGGTGGGAAGGATCCACTATACGTATGCGACGACGTAGCCGACATCAAGTCGGTGGCATCATCCACCGCTGAAGGCGCGTTTTATAACAACGGCCAGAGTTGCTGTGCTGTGGAGCGCATCTATGTGCATGAAAAAATATTCGATGCTTATGTAGTGGCGTTTCTGGACAAGGTAAAGTCGTGGAAGGTCGGAGCACCAACAGAGCCCGGCGTTTACATCGGTCCGCTTGCGCGGGATGTGCAACGCGGTGTGTTGGAAGACCAGATCAAGGACGCCATCGACAAAGGCGCCGAATTGGCATATGGAGGAAAGCGCATAGAAGAGAAGGGATATTACTTTGAACCGACGGTGTTGCTTAACGTGACCCACGACATGCGGGTGATGCGTGAAGAGTCGTTCGGGCCGATTATCGGAATTATGAGCGTAAAGGATGACGGCGAAGCATTACGGCTGATGAAGGACACCGACTACGGGCTTACCGCGGCGGTGTATTCCAGCGACGAGGGACGCGCCTACCGCATACTTAATGCGATTGACGTGGGCACAGGATATTGGAATTGCTGCGATCGCGTCAGTGCGGCGGTGCCCTGGAGCGGTCGCCGCAATTCAGGCATCGGTTCGACGTTGTCGCACGCCGGCCTTCGCGCGTTTACCAAGCCGAAAGCGTACCATTTGAGACAATGAGTGAATGAGTGAGTGAGACAATGAGTGAATGAGTGAATGAGTGAATGAGTGAATGGGTGAATGGGTGAGTGAGTGAATGAATGGGTGAATGGGTGAAGGAGTAACGGGATAAATATCTTTTCAGCATGACGAGTACAAAGATGACAGCGGTGGTTAACTACGCCGCAACGAAGGGTTCAGTAGAAGTTCGGGAAATGGATGTGCCCGCCATCGGCGAGGGTGAAGTGCTCCTCGAAGTAGCGAATGTAGGGGTGTGCGGTAGTGATCTTCATCAGTGGACTGGCGACCACAGCTGGCAGGTCAATTATCCTGTGGTACTCGGCCATGAGTTTGGCGGCGTGATTGTGGCAACGGGTTCGGGGGTAAAAGGTTGGAAGGAGGGCGACCGCGTGGTGAGTGAAACGGCAGCTGTGATCGATCCGGACAACCCCATGACGCGCCGCGGGCTGTATAACCTTGATCCGACAAGAAAGGGATTTGGATATGGCGTCGATGGCGCTATGACCCGGTTTGTACGCGTGCCTGTCCGCTGTCTGCACCACATCCCTGACAAGCTTGCGTTTGAAGTGGCGTGTCTCACTGAGCCTTGCTGCGTGGCCTACAACGCGGTGGTGGAGAATACGCGGATTCGGCCCGGCGACCGTGTGATCGTGCTCGGGCCAGGCACCATCGGTATCCTTTGTGCGGCCGTGGCGCAGCTATGCGGCGCGCAGGTGGCCGTTGCGGGCCTTGAAGGCGATCGCCGCCGGCTGGATGTGGCCCGGCAATATGGGCTGACGACACTGATCGGTGACGCAACGGAGTGGGCCATGGAAGTGGATGGGCTCGGCGTAGACGTTGTAGTCGACGCGACCGGGGTCAGTGCCGCCATGAACACCGCCATGGCGCTCGTACGCCCCAACGGGCAAATTACGAAAGTCGGATGGGGTCCGCAGCCGCTTGGATTTTGTCTCGACCCGATCGTGCAAAAGAACATCACCGTCAAGGGAAGCTTTAGTCATAACTGGCCCATATGGGAACGCGTCATCGCGCTCCTTGCGAGTGGGCAGCTCGACGTCAGGCCCATCGTCGGTGGCGTCTGGCCGGTTACGGATTGGCAGGAGGCGTTTGAGAAAATGCACCGGGGTGAAGTGGTGAAGAGTGTGCTCAGACCCGTGTAGAGGTGCGACTGGAAGCGTCAATTTTCTACGCGCCAAATTAAACCAATTCTGGCCGTAAGATGATTTTCGTCCCCCTTTGCAGGAGATTAATTCCTATTTTAGAGGACAACACACCGAGAATCCTATGCAATCTACCAGAAGAACCTTTTTGAAGAGTGCAGTCGCTCTTGCAGGTGCCACCGTGCTCACCGGGCCGTCGTCCCTTTTCGCGATGAAGTCGAAGAACGAGCTAACGGGAATCCAATTGTACTCCGTTCGCGCTGAAATGAAAGCCGACCCGCTGGGAACGCTAAAGCAGCTGGCGGCGATGGGCTACCGCCACGTGGAGCATGCCAACTATGTCGACCGCAAGTTTTACGGATGGACTGCGAAGGAGTTCAGGAAAATCCTGGATGACCTGGGCATGACCATGCCCAGCGGGCACACGGTAATGCGGTGGGATCATTGGGACGACGCCAAAAAGGATTTCACCGATGCCTGGAAATACACGGTAGAAGACGCTGCGGTCATGGGCCAGAGGTACGTAATCAGCCCTTCAATGGACCAGAGGATTAGAAGAAGCCTCGATGATCTGAAACAATTCATGGACATATACAACAAGAGCGGTGAGCTGTGCAATAAATCGGGTATGCAATTCGGGTATCACAACCATCATTTCGAGTTTGCTGAGAAATTTGGGGACGAGACGTTGTACGATCTGATCCTGAAACACACCGATCCTAAACTGGTGATGCAGCAATTGGATGTAGGCAATATGTTCAACGCCGGCGCCAAAGCGATTGAGATCATCAACAAATATCCGGGGCGCTTCCCTTCGATGCACGTTAAGGACATGGTAAAGGGCGAGGAAGACGAACACAATCCCTACGATAGCACCATCCTGGGTACAGGCGTCATTCCGGTAAAGGAAATCATGGACGCGGGACGCAAGAAGGGCGGGACCATTCATTTCATTGTCGAACAAGAGGCTTACCAGGGCAAGTCGCCACTCGACTGTATGAAAGAAAATCTCGACGTGATGAAAAAATGGAAATACGCGTAAGATGCACGATCGTGTACTGCTTCATGTCCGAGTATCGGAATAGGGCGGGCGGCCGTGCGTCCTGACAGACCGTTGATCAGTGGATTTCATCATACCGGTACCCGAAGCATTCAACTTTAGCCATTGCGTTAGCTATCTGCGCCGCTCCCCTAAGGAGCTCCTCCACGTCTTCGAAGGCGACACCCTTATCAAGGTGATCAGGGCCAGCGGTCACAGTGTGCTCTTTTCGGTGCGCTACCTGACTGGCGAGGGTATTCGTGTCGACATGATCACGCCCCGGAAAACGGCACTGGTGAGCGCTGTTGAGAAGTACGTCAGGGAGTGGTTCGACCTCGACACCGACCTTCGGCCTTTCTTCGAGATGGCGTCGAAGGACAAACTGCTCAAACCCTTGGCGGCACAGTATTACGGATACCGGATTGTCGGACTACCCGATCTTTTTGAATCGCTCGTCTGGGCAGTGATCGGTCAGCAGATCAATCTGGGTTTTGCCCACACACTGAAGCAACGATTTGTTGAGCACTTCGGAGAGCGGCTCACAATAAGAGGAGCTACCTACTATTTGTTTCCCGAACCTGGGGTAATCGCGCAACTCCATCCGGAGGATCTTCTCACGCTACAGTTTTCCCGGCAGAAAAGCCGGTACATCATCGGCCTCGCCCGTGCATTCGCATCGGGGGAAATATCCAGGGAAAAACTCCAGGCCATGGAGCCGGGGGAAAGAATGGAAACGCTACTGAGCATCAAGGGCATCGGAAGCTGGACTGCCAACTATGTTCTCATGCGAACCTTCCGGTATCCCGAAGCTTTTCCGTTGGGAGATGCTGGTCTGAATACTGCGCTGCGGCGGCTGTTAAAACTCGACCGCAAGCCCACGTCTGCCGAGGTGCAGCGTATCTTTCAGCGCTACCGCGGCTGGGAAGCGTATGCCACGCTGTATTTCTGGAAAAGCCTTTGACGGCAGATGTGACGCTATCCGAGTTTCATGTCCAGCTGATCGGTAAGAAATGTCTTTTCGGTTTGCGGCAGCCCTTGATTGCGTTCCTTTATCAATGCGTTTGTTTTCGCCAGCTCTTCCGCACGCTGTCCTTCGAACGCTTGCTCTTCAATTCGGAGTAAATGATCGTATGGACCCTGAGGTGAAATGAGCTTTACAAATACCGGGGCGGTTTCCAGGGCAATGAACAGCAGCACGATGAAAAGGTTGGCCAGCCAAATGGCGTCACTGGAAGCCGTAAGCCTACTGAGCGCCTCCATCCTGGCGGCGGGTCCGTCGAGTCGTTGTTTGTCCAATGCCTGAATTTCGGCAGCGATCAGCGAGTCGTTGCGCAGGGAAGCCGCTACCTTTTCCCGGATGAGCGCCTCGTTGCGGGCGGTGAGCGCCGTGAGTTCCTGGTCGACACGGTCGGCATCCGCTTTCTTGATCGCGTAGATGGGTCCCGCATTCCGGCGCAGCGTACCGCCCGTTCCGTCAGCCTCCTGCTGTGCCCGCAGCCGCAGCGTATCGCGGTCACGCGTCTTGGCGAGTATTTCCTCCTTGAGGTCCGCGATGTCATTTCTGAGGACGAGCTGTTCGGCGGCGTAGCGCGCGCGGATCTCGTTCTCCTGCGCTGTCCGAACCTGCTGCTCCATGATCGTGAGTTCGCCGCGGATCTCTTTATCGAATATCTTCATCTCCAATGGCTTCGCTATCACCAGGGAGATAAGCACGGCGAGTACGAGTCTTGGGAGTGCGGTAAGCAATTCTCTTCGGAAATTGCCTTCCTTACGCATGCTCGACACGATGTACCGATCCAGATTGAAAATCATGAGACCCCACACCAATCCCAGCCCGGCAGCAATCCACGGATTGTCAAAGACCGTAAACAACGCATAGCCTGAAGCCATCCATGCGAACACCCCGGTAAAAAACACCGTCGCACCAATACCGACGTATTTACTGGTTTCCGTCGGACATTTCAAAAGAAGCTCCGGGTGTGCACCCGAACACCACCAAAAGAACCGGTTCATTTTTTCCATGGTGTAAGAACGAAAGTTTGGCAATCATTATTACAATACGCGCGTGTCACTCACCAAATTGAAAGTCGCTCTATCGACTCGGAAGACGCGCAGCTATGCGTTTGTTCAATACTGAACATCGGTGTCCGGAATTTCCTTTCGCCGGCCAGCAAGGAATTCACTGTAAACGCCCTTCCATTGTGTTGGTGCAAGCTTTGATTTTTCGATGTAACTTGTCGCGCATGAAGACCGACGTCGGCCAGACGAACGTTGCGATCTCTGAAGCTTCACCGGAAGATGCGGAAGCCCTCGCGCGAATGATCAATTCGGCCTATCGCGGTGCGTCCGCGCTGAAGGGCTGGACGACCGAAGCCGAACTCATCGACGGCACAAGAACGGATGCTGAACTGATCCGGGGAATTATTGACGATCCGTCCGCCATTTTGCTTAAAGCTGTCAACGCATCCGGTATTGTGGGCTGCGTGGAATTGCGCGTAGACGGAGACCGCCTGTACCTGGGCATGCTCACTGTCAAACCCGAACTCCAGGGCCATGGGCTGGGGACCGAGTTGTTGCATGCCGGGGAGGCAGAGGCGGTACGGCTCAAATGCCGGACCATTTTCATGACTGTGCTCACCGTGCGAAAGGAGTTGACCAAATGGTACCTCAGGCATGGATATCGCGACACCGGCGCACGAAAGCCTTTTGCCTTCTCCGACCCGCGTTATGGAAAGCCCCGGGTACCCCTTGAGTTCGCCGTACTGGAAAAGAGCCTGGGCTAAAGAGGAAATTACGGAACGCTGTGTCATGTCGGCGCAATGCGTAACTTTGCATCCATGAAACGAGTTCTTTTATGGCTATTGCCCCTGACGATAACCGTTGCTGGCTGCGGTGGTAAAAAAGGGCATGAAAACGAACATGAATCGGGCGCCGCAAAAAAAGTAGTGGCCGAACCCACGGGCCCCCGGTTTGAAGTCGACAGCAAGTTTCAGGGACAGTTGTCCGCCGCATTTGAAGCGTATCTGAAATTGAAGGATGCGTTCGTGGCGTCCGATGCGGAGGAGGCGCGTGCAGCCGCGGCACAGGCACAGGCGGTGCTTACCGGCATCGACGGGAACGACCTGACCGGCGCGGCCGAGAACGATTGGAATGCATACCGGGCCGGAATGGCACAGGCACTGGATGGAATCAAGAATGAAAGTGACCTGGAAAACCAGCGGGAGCTGTTCAGCGACCTGACTGCATCGATGTACGAGAGCGTGAAGGCGTTCGGGCTTGGTGGCGGTATTGCCTACTATGAGTACTGCCCGATGGCGTTTGACAATCAAGGAGGCTATTGGCTAAGCGATAGTGAAATCATTCGCAATCCTTACTTCGGCGACGAAATGCTTGCGTGCGGTTCGGTACAGGAGAAGCTGCGCTAGCCTCCCTGCCTATGACGCCCCTTCTCAAAAAGCTGAATTTCAAAGGACATCGGCAAATTTGCGTTCTTGATAATCCGGAAGAGTTCGGTGGCGAAATGAAGAAGATGGAGACGTTCACCTCGGTAGTCACGTCTCCGGGAAAATGCAATGAAATAGACTTCGCGATCGTCTTTGTAAAATCAAAGGCTGCTGTCGACAAGGCATTTAAATCCATTGAAGATAAAATACAAGGTGATGCCATTCTTTGGTTCGCCTATCCCAAGGGTACTTCAAAGAAGTATACCGCAGATATCAGTCGTGATAAAGGGTGGGATACACTTGGTAACGCCGGCTTCGAGGTTGTGCGTGCAGTCGCCATTGATGATGACTGGAGCGCTATGCGATTTCGGAAGGCGCAGTTCATCGACAAGATGACACGTGACTCGCGGTTCGCGCTTTCGAAGGAGGGCAAGGCCAAAACACGCAAGTGACAAACATTATAGATTAATCCACCGGATTGGACCTTTCGACGGCGAAGGATTGTTTAAAGGAGGGCGAAAGGATAAACGCCGGATAACAATGGGTAATACAATTGAAAAACCAAAGCTGAGAAAGATCGACGCCGACACTAATGTGGTCACCTGGTTCGAGATCCCGGTGGTGGACTCGCAAAGGGCCAGGAAGTTTTATGAGACGATCCTTGATATAGAAATGCGTACGGTGAAGATGGAGGAAACCAACGAAGAGTTGACTTTTTTCCCTTCCCACCCTGGCGTGATACAAGCGACCTCAGGTCGGGTTACGGGGTCCCTCACCAAATCGGAGACTTCCAAGCCCTCAAAGATCGGTACGCTGATCTACCTTAATGCCAGTCCGGACCTGCAAACCGTTCTGGACAGGGTAGTGCCTGCCGGCGGCCGTGTGATCATGCCGAAGACACAAATTCCCGCCGGCCTGATCGCCATCATTCTGGACTCCGAAGGCAACCGTATCGGGCTTCACGCCGAGCAATAAGCCTTTTTTCAAGTCCCGCTTTTTCTTAACTTGTTTTCGGCCAATAGCTTCCTCCCAGGTATGAAGAAACTGCGGCTCATCAGATATGTGTGGATCGGGATCCTGGCGGCAACGTCATGCCATCAGGAACAGGACACGGAACTGAAGACCCTCGATTTTGGACGATTTACGATTGTCGTCCCCGAATCATGGCAACCGGTTACGAAGACGGGTTATGACTCCTATGTCGGAGGTATCGTGGCGGGTGGCCTGGGCGAGATCGATTTCGACCTCGGTAAATATGCTTCAGCGCTGGAAGTCGACCCCGATACCCATGAAACGTACTGGACCACCATCGACGGACGTAAGGCGAAAATCGTCAGGCCACGTGTCGGAAATAAGGGTATTACCGGGGTATACTTCGAGACTATAGACGACTACGGCGTGCTCAAATTTCAAATGAGCAGCCAGAACGCGCGTGCTGCGGTGCGGGAGCAACTGGTTAATGCCTTCGAAACGATCACCTTCCGCAGCCTCGACGAAGTCCCGCCGTTTGTCCCGGAATGCATCACTGACATCATTGAATCCATTCAATCGGAACCCGTCCGTAACCCACCGGCGAACGTCTGGCGCTTTGAATACGCCGGATCTACAGTCTACTATGTGTCCGCCTATTGTTGTGATTTTCCGAGCATGTTGTACGCCGAAGATTGCACGTTCATTTGCAGCCCCGATGGCGGTTTTAGTGGAACGGGCGACGGGAAATGTACCGCGCCGCTTGAACGCGGTCTCCAGGTTTGGCAGGACCTGAGATAAGTTCTGTGTACTACACACCCCAGAGGCCCATACGCAATCCTTTTCCTGGTTGAATTCGGGGGTATTCCTTTCTATATTCACAGAGGCTAATGCCCTTATTTCAACCAATAATTATGGAACAATCGGGTTATTCGAAAATTCAGATGTTCGCGCTCGTCGGCCTCCGTTTATTGATCGGATGGCATTTTCTCTATGAAGGGATTGTAAAACTACTCAATCCCAACTGGTCCTCGGTAGGATACCTTATGGGAGCCCAGGGTTGGTTTTCGGGATTGTTTCAATCGATAGGCCGGAGTGCCACGATGGTAGGCATTGCCGATTTCGTCACCATCTGGGCCATGATCATCATCGGGCTTGCGTTGACGCTCGGATTCTTGCTGAGGCCGGCTTCTATTGTAGGGATGATCCTCCTGGCTATGTTCTACCTGGCGTATCCGCCGTTTCCCGGTATCGAGTCAAGTGCGCCGGTGGAGGGTACATACATTATCGTAAACAAGAACCTCATCGAGTTGTTTGCGCTGATGGTGGTCATGGCATTTCCAACCGCACGTTACTATGGCATTGAGCGGTTTTTTGTACGACAAAGACACAGCGCAGTACCTGTTACCAACTGAAGAAGCTATCAATCATGAGTGATCAACAAGACAAAAAAGGATTCTCACGGCGCGATCTGCTGAAGGGACTCATCGGAATACCTGTGGTAGGCAGCCTTTTTGCCGCAGCCGCAGCACGCTATTCGTCAGAAAAAGAAATAAGGGAGACGATCCTGTCCGAACTGAACATCAGCGCGGTGGCACCTCCGCCATCGGGCCCGATGACGGGTGACCCCATTCGGATCGGGCTTATCGGCTACGGCATCCGCGGCAAGCAGCTTATGCGTGCATTGGGATTTGCCGACAAGGAATGGAAAGAAAGCATGTTGGGTGCCGCCAAGCGGAATCCGAACGATACCCGCCTCAAGGATTTTCTGGAACAGGAGAACCTCAACGTGCAGATACGCGGGGTATGCGATGTCTTTGACACCTTTGCTGAAATGGCTGTCGAGACCGGCACGGTCGACAACAGCAAGCCGACGCGGTATCGTACTTATGAGGAGTTGTTGGCCGCCTCCGATATCGACGCCGTGGTGATAGCAACCCCCGACCACTGGCATGCGCCGATGGCCATCGCCGCCGCAAAGGCCGGCAAGCATGTGTATGTGGAAAAGCCGATGACGCACATGCTTTCAGAAACATTCGACCTGTACAACACCATCAAAGAAACAGGAGTGGTGTTCCAGGTGGGCCACCAGCACAGACAAACGCAAAGCTTTCTGACGGCGATCGATGCTATCAATAAGGGGGTGCTGGGACATATCAGCCTCATCCAGACGAACACCAATCGCAACGACGACAACGGTGCCTGGCAGTACGACATCCACGAGAACGCCAATCCCCAGACGGTCGACTGGAATCAGTTCCTCGGAAATGCGCCCGAGATTCCCTGGAATCCGGAACGCTTTTTCCGCTGGCGAAAATGGTGGGAATACGGAACAGGACTATCCGGCGACCTCCTGACTCACGATTTCGACCGCATCAACTGCCTCCTGAAAATGGGTATTCCGAAAGCGGTGGTTGCCACGGGAGGGATTTACACCCACAACGACGGCCGCGAGGTACCCGATGTATTTCAGGTCGTGATGGAATATCCGGATTTCTTCATGGGCTCAAGCCAGGAGAAGGGAAAGGAACGTGGAATGACGTTTATGTACAGCGCTACCCTGGGTAACCAATACGACCGCGGCACTATTCTGATGGGCCACGACGGTACTATGGAGTTGGGCAACAGCATGATCATTTACGCTGACCCGCGTTCGACGCGGTATGCCGACTGGTTCAAAAACAGACTCGTCTCTGAGGACGTGCCACTTTACAGCTATGACCCCCGGGCAAAAGGCCTCGACGGCGTGACCTCTGCCACGGCCCGCTACTTTGCTGACAAGGGACTTCTCTTTACCTATCGTGACGGCCGCCGTGTGGACTCCACCCACCTGCATATCCGTGAGTGGCTCAGCTGCATTCGCAATGGAGGCAAGCCGAGCTGCGGTATTGACGAAGGCTTCCAGGAAGCCATTGCCGCACACATGGGTACCCTGTCGCTCAAGACGGGGCAGCGTGTGGAATGGGATGCGGATAACCGGAGCATCGTTGGATTTGAGCCGGACAAAATCGATGAGATCCTCGTTAGTCCGGGAAAGTTTACCGTATAGCGACAAACACCATTATGACAGTTTAAAGGCCGGTTCATACCCGGCCTTTTTTTGTTTGCCACCGTATTCAGGTAGGCTTGTGGTAATGCAATGGTGAGATATAAGAATAAAAGCGCAAGATTTCGCAGAACCTTTTGCACGATGGTGCGTATTTCATACGATGATGAACAAGGAAGGCGTTCGCATCCCATCCATTGATCTGCTCCGGGGAGTTGTAATGATTATCATGGTGCTTGACCATGCCCGGGATTATTTCCACGCCGATGCCTTCCTGTATGATCCGCTCGACCTCTCCAGAGCGAGTGCCGGCCTGTTCTTTACCCGGTGGATCACACATTTCTGTGCACCCGTATTTGTCTTCCTGGCCGGAACCTCCGCTTACCTGGTTGGGCGACGCAAAGGCGCTTCGGAGCTTTCGTTCTTTCTGCTCACCAGGGGACTATGGTTAATTGTTCTGGAGTTGACTGTGGTGAACTTTGGCTGGTTTTTCAATCTCCGGTTTCCCTTCATTGCATTGCAGGTGATCTGGGCTATAGGGGTCAGCATGCTCGCACTGAGTTTGATGGTGCGTCTGCCGTTCAAAGTCATCCTGATTACGGGCCTGGTATTGGTGTTCGGACATAACCTGCTGGATAGCGTGCATTTCCCGGGGACGGGAATCGGATCATTCCTCTGGGCACTGCTTCACGATCAGAGCTACTTTCCCCTGGGAGGAGACCGGGGCGTCTTTGTCGCCTATCCACTTTTACCCTGGGTGGGAACGATGGCATTGGGCTATTGCCTGGGCGCCATATATACCGATGCGTTTCCGGCAATGCGGCGACAACGCCTGCTGATCGCTCTGGGCATCGGTGCCCTGGTATTGTTTGTGGTTATCCGCCTTATCAACGCGTATGGCGATCCCGTGCCCTGGTCGGAGCAGCGGACGCCGTTGTACACGTTTTTGTCATTTCTTAACACGACAAAATATCCACCGTCACTGTTGTACCTGCTCATGACCCTGGGGCCGTCGCTCTTATTCCTCGCTTTCTCCGAGAAGCAACCTTCCGCGTTAGCGCAGAAGGCCATTGTATTCGGCAGGGTTCCGCTCTTCTACTATGTGATGCACATATTCGTATTGCATTTCATCGCCACCATTGGCGCCGTGATGACAGGGCATTCCGTCTGGACGATGATCTTTGACACCTGGGTGACCATGTCGCAGGAGCTGACCGGTTATGGCTTTGGACTTCCCGTCGTATACCTGGTGTGGATTGGAGTTGTGGTCGTCCTCTATCCCGTCAGTCGTTGGTACGAACGATACAAGACGGCAAACCGGAAGAAAATTTGGTTAAGTTATGTATAACCGTAAAGCGGCCATTGGCCCGCTTTACGGCGGTTACTTCTGCAGGAGCGGTGTGTTGGCGCAGAGCGTGATCAGGTCGTCGTCGTGTACGGTTTTCTTTTCGTCAGCCAGTGTGAGGAAATGCTCATACACAACATCGAGTTCCTGTTTGTTCACCTGATAGCCAAGCAGTTCCAGGCGATGTTTTAGCGCTGCACGTCCGCTGCGGGCCGTGAGGATGATAGACGACGCGGGCACGCCCACTTCTGCCGGATCGATGATCTCGTAGTTTTCGGCGTTCTTGAGGAATCCATCCTGGTGAATTCCTGAGGAATGCGCAAAGGCGTTGGCACCGACGATCGCCTTATTCGGTTGAACAGGCATGCGCATCAATTCAGAAACCAGGTGACTGATTTCGTAGATCTTTTCCGGCTTCACGTTGGTGTGCATGTCGAGGTCCTTGTGCTTACGGATGATCATGGTGACCTCTTCCAGGGAAGTATTGCCAGCCCGTTCGCCAATGCCGTTGATGGTGACTTCGGCTTGTCCTGCCCCGTTCATAAGTCCTGCCATCGTATTTGCCGTTGCAAGCCCCAGGTCGTTATGGCAATGAACTGAAATGATCGCCTTGTCGATATTGGATACGTGATCAAAAAGGTATTTGATCCGCTTGCCGTACATGTGCGGCAGGCAGTAGCCCGTGGTGTCCGGAATATTGACGACGTCCGCGCCGGCTGCGATTACGGCTTCAACCATTTGGGCCAGGAATTCAAGGTCGGCACGTCCGGAGTCTTCGGCGAAGAACTCGACTTCTACGCCTTTACTTTTCGCATATTGAACGGCCCACACGCCCTGTTCGAGTACCTTTTCACGTGTGGAGTTGAATTTGTGTTTGATGTGAATGTCGGAGGCGCCCAGGCCGGTATGGATCCGCTTGCGTTTGGCGTATTTCAGGGCTTCCGCCGCGACGTCTATGTCGTCTTTCTTGGCGCGGGTAAGCGCACATACCCCTGTAGTTACCGCCTTGGAAATCTCGATCACGGAGAGGAAGTCGCCAGGGCTTGAGATGGGGAACCCAGCCTCAATGATGTCAACGCCAAGTCCCTCCAGGGCTTTGGCTACGACGATCTTCTCGTCAGTTGACAATTGGCATCCGGGTACCTGCTCCCCGTCGCGGAGTGTTGTATCGAAGATGTCAATTTTCCGGCTCATGCTGTTTTGTGTTTGGTTCAAGATACACAATATTTCATTCGCTGTCCACAGCAGCGAGCATGCGAATGTTCTTGCAAATTTGGTCGCCCATGGCGTCTGTGCCGAGGATTTTATCCTGAGGCGTGTCGCTATCGGCGATGTCACGCGTCCGGTACCCGTCTTTCAACACTTGCGCTACGGCACGTATCACGCAGTCCGACTCTTCCTTGAGTCCGAAGGAGATATCCAGGAGCAGGGCAGCGGAAAGGATCGAAGCCAACGGGTTGGCTATTCCTTTCCCCGTGATATCATGTGCGCTTCCGTGAATGGGCTCGTACAATCCTACCGTGTCTCCGACAGATGCCGATGCGAGCATACCCATCGACCCGGCGATCTGCGACGCCTCGTCGGTGAGAATGTCGCCAAACAGATTTCCTGTTACGACCACGTCGAAACTCCGGGGATTCTGGATCAGTTTCATTGCGGCCGCATCTACGAACATATGCTCCACTTCCACGTCGGGATATTGCGACGCGATTTCCTGGACGACCGAGCGCCAGAGCCGTGAACTTTCCAGTACGTTAGCCTTGTCGACCGACGTGAGTTTCTTCCGGCGTGTCTGTGCCGCCTTGAAGGCTTTGTGTGCGATGCGCTCGACTTCATAGCGATGATAGATCATCGTGTCGTAGGCCGTGTTGCCATCGTCTTTTCTTCCGCGTTCTCCGAAGTACACATCGCCCGTCAGTTCTCTGAAGAAGAGAATGTCGGCGCCTTTCAGCACCTCGGGTCTGATGCTGGAAGCGCTAAGCAATTCATCGAACAGTTTTATCGGTCGCAGGTTGGCGTAAAGCCCGAGTTCCTTCCGCATCTTCAGCAGACCCTGTTCAGGCCGCACTTTCAGCGTCGGGTCGTTGTCATACTTGGGATGACCTACGGCACCGAAGAGAATGGCGTCGGCTTCTCGCATGGTTGCCAGGCTATCTTCCGGGAGCGCTTCTCCGGTAGATTCGATCGCCTCATGGCCGATGGTGGCATAGTTATACTCAAACTCATGTCCGAATGCCTGGGCGATATGGTCCAGTACATTCTTGCCGCAGGTTGTTACTTCCTTTCCAATCCCGTCGCCGGGTACTATGGTTATGCGTTTCTTCATCGGTAGCGGATCACGAATGGGTTAGTTCGTAGTTTCGTATTTCGTCGCGCAGACTGAGCAGGTAGTCGATGTCGTCGTACCCGTTCATCAGGCAGGTCTTCTTGTAGGGGTTGATGTCAAATTTTTCCGAAGAGCCGTCTGCAAGGGTGATCGTCTGGCTTTCCAGGTCTACCGCTATTTCGGTCGACGGATCTGCTTCGACGCTCTGCAGTGCTTTGTGAAGAAATTCGTCCGACACGGTCACGGGCAGGACCGCGTTGTTCAATGCGTTATTCTTAAAGATGTCTGCGAAGAAACTCGACACCACGACGCGAAAGCCGAAATCGGCAAGCGCCCAGGCGGCGTGCTCACGGCTGCTACCGCAACCGAAGTTTTTTCCCGCGACGAGAATCTTGCCTTTAAAGCGCGAGTCGTTCAGGACGAAATCTGCTTTCGGGTTTCCGTCGCTGTCGTACCGCCAGTCGCGGAACAGGTTTTCGCCAAAACCTTCCCGCGTCGTAGCCTTAAGGAAGCGCGCGGGAATGATCTGGTCGGTGTCGATATTTTCTATGGGCAGCGGTACTGCTGTACTTTTCAGGGTTATGAATTTTTCCTTGCTCATTTTGTTCGTTGTGGTTTATACGTCGCTAGACCAACTCTCGCACGTCGGTTACCCGTCCTGTGATGGCGGCTGCGGCTGCCATCAGGGGGCTGGCCAGGAAGGTGCGCGATTTGGGACCCTGGCGTCCTTCGAAATTCCGGTTTGACGTGCTGATACAATACTTGCCTGCAGGGATCTTGTCCTCGTTCATCGCAAGGCAAGCCGAACATCCCGGCTGGCGAAGCTGAAAGCCTGCCGCTTCAAAGATCTTATCGAGTCCTTCTTCGCGGGCCTGGGCTTCCACCTGCTTGGAGCCGGGGACGATCCAGACCTCTACGTTGCCGGCCTTCTTTTTTCCTTTGACAATATTGGCCACCATGCGCAGGTCTTCGATGCGTGCGTTGGTGCAGCTGCCGATGAAGACGTAATCAACAGGTCTGCCGAGCAACGGTATGCCGGGCTCAAGACCCATATATTCGAGCGACTTCCTGAAGGAAGTTTGCTCATTGATGTCTTTGAGTTCCTCAACGGTAGGGATGCGGTCAGTAATCTTGATCCCCATTCCGGGATTTGTTCCGTAGGTGATCATGGGTGCGATATCGCTGGCATCGAATTGGAGCACCTTATCATATTCCGCACCTTCGTCGGTTGCGAGTCCGCGCCATTGTTCCACCAGTTTTTCGAACTCCTCTCCCTGGGGGGCATACTCCCGGCCACGGATGTAGTCGAAGGTCGTGTCATCGGGTGCGATGAGACCGCCGCGTGCGCCCATCTCGATACTCATGTTACAGATGGTCATGCGTGCCTCCATGGACAGGCTGCGGATGGCCTCGCCGGCGTACTCAACAAAATAGCCCGTGGCTCCGCCCGCGGATATCCTGGAGATGATGTACAGGATGATGTCTTTCGATACGACGCCCTTGCCCAGCGTACCGTTGATCTCGATCCGCATGGTTTTAGGACGATGCTGAAGGATACACTGCGTGGCCAGCACCTGCTCAACTTCGCTGGTTCCTATACCAAATGCGATCGCGCCAAAGGCACCGTGAGTAGAGGTGTGGCTGTCGCCACATACGATCGTCATACCGGGCAGGGTCAGCCCAAGTTCAGGGCCGATAATGTGTACGATGCCCTGGTACGGATGGCCCAGGCCATACAGCGTAATGCCGAACTCTTCGCAGTTCTTTTTCAGCGTCTCCACCTGGTGGCGTGAGAGCTCTTCCCGGATAGGAAGGTGCTGGTTCAGCGTGGGGACGTTATGGTCCGCCGTGGCGGTCGTCCGGGAGGGGTTGAGGACTTTAATGCCTCGCTTACGGAGCCCTGCGAACGCCTGCGGGCTGGTCACCTCGTGGATAAAATGACGGTCTATGTATAAGACGTCCGGATAGCCTTCACGCTGCTTGACCACGTGAAGATCCCAAATCTTTTCAAATAATGTTTTTGGTTTCTGGCTCATTATCTTTACCGCTATCGGTATGGGTTTTTAAATTACTCTTACCGGGTGTTATAACAACTGTTAGTTCGTTCACTGCGTCAAAAAACGAAACCGCCCCGTGTCGGAATCCGTTCACGAGGCGGCTTTTATTTCGCATGGGCCGTGGCCCACGGGTGTTCGTCAGCAAGAAAGAACGATCAGTTGAATCAACAACCCTTCCAAAATACGAAGATCATAAAACTTGTGCCGTCCTTCAAAGTAAACGTCCAAAAAAATTGGTGTTTACGTACACTTGTTAGTGCCTGTGATTCAAATCACAGGGCGACCTGACGACCTGTTTAGTTGATCATGCTTTCTTCGACAGTAGCCTTCTCCGGCCTCAGATTCCGCACGGCCGCACCTGCTTGCCAAAGTTCGCTTTCGCGCAACTCTTTCAGTTCTTCGGCGAGCTTTTCGCGGTAGTCCGGCTTGCTGCATGTTTCGATAGTGCGTTGTGCTTCCTTTCCGGTCGCCACGCTTTGATACAGTTCCTTGAACACAGGTAGCGTAGCCTCTTTGAATCGTTTCTTCCAGTCGAGTGCACCGCGTTGTGCTGTCGTCGAACAGTTGGCATACATCCAGTCCATACCATTCTCCGCAACGAGTGGCATAAGGCTTTGCGTCAGTTCTTCAACCGTTTCGTTGAACGCTTCAGACGGTGAGTGACCGTTGGCGCGCAGCACCTCGTATTGCGCTTCGAAGATTCCAGCGATGGCGCCCATCAGCGTGCCGCGCTCACCGGTAAGGTCAGAGTATACTTCTTTCTGGAAGTCCGTTTCAAACAGGTACCCTGCGCCGACACCGATACCGAGTGCGATGGCTTTGTTCTTAGCGTTGCCCGTCGCATCCTGGAATATCGCGTAGCTCGCATTGATGCCTTTACCCTGAAGGAACAGGCGGCGTACAGAAGTTCCCGAACCCTTAGGGGCTACCAGGATGACGTCGATATCCGACGGCGGTACGATACCCGTTTGATCCTTGAAGGTAATTCCGAATCCGTGCGAGAAGTAAAGCGTTTTTCCTGCCGTAAGGTGCGGCTTGATGGTGGGCCAGAGCGCGATCTGTCCGGCATCCGAAAGAAGGAACTGGATGATCGTTCCGCGCTTGACAGCCTCTTCAATTTCGAAAAGCGTTTCGCCGGGAACCCATCCGTGCTCTACGGCTTTGTCCCACGTCTTGGAGCCCTTGCGTTGGCCTACAATAACATTGAATCCGTTATCCCGGAGGTTCAGTGATTGTGCAGGTCCCTGAACGCCGTATCCGATAATTGCGATAGTTTCTTGTTTCAACGCGTCGAGGGCTTTTTCCATCGGGAATTCTTCCCGGGTTACTACTTCTTCGATGACTCCGCCAAAGTTGATCTTTGCCATGGTTGTTTTTGAATTTGTGATGATTGTAGATTTAAAAAACTTATACTGCTATGCCGTCATGGCCCGCGACCGAGGCGACGAAGCAACGCGAGTGGCTTGTTTCTCGCTGAGTTCGTAGTACGCGTCGGCGCCTTCCGTGAAGTTGGCATACTCGACTTCTATCAGCTTTTCCAGCTGGTGCTTGACTTTCTCCATCATTTCGGCCGTCGTATACAGGAGCAAAACGGCTCCACCCCGGTAAAAGTCGCCCTCCATTTCATGGGCGATGAGTTTTTTGATCCGGACGCGGCGGCGATTGAGCACGTTTACGATCCGGTTCAGGATCGAAAAGTTATTATCGGCTGCGATTTCGAGCGTGAATTCCTGCTTCATGATAATCGGGTAAAATTATACTATTTCTTTTGCTGAACAGTTGAGGGCGGCTCAAGAAGGACGTCTGAAACACAGCCACCCGCCGGCACCATGGGAAATACGTTGTCTTCGCGTCCCACAACTACCTCAAGGAAGCTGGCCGTCTTGGCGCTGAGCAATTCCTTCATGGCTGCTTCAAGGTCCTCCCTGCGCGACACTCTTCGTGCCGGTATATCGTATGCCTCAACGAGTTTTACAAAGTCAGGATTAACCATCTCCGTGCAGGAGTACCGCTTCTCATGGAACAACTGCTGCCACTGGCGTACCATGCCCAGGAAGCTGTTGTTCAGCACAAGTATCTTCACCGGAATCTTATACTGGAGGATCGTGCCCAACTCCTGCATGGTCATCTGGTAGCCGCCGTCGCCGATGACTGCGACAACCTCCCTGTCCGGACGGGCCACCTTGGCGCCGATAGCTGCAGGCAGGGCAAAGCCCATAGTACCTGCACCTCCGGAAGTAACATTCGTCAGCGGATGACGGAAACGGTAGTACCGCGAAGCCGTCATCTGGTGCTGACCCACGTCGGTAACCAGTATGGCTTCTCCCTTCGTGATCTCCGAGAGATGGTGAATGACTTCACCCATCAGTAATTTCTCACAGTCGGGATGACATTCCTTCTGGATGATCTTCTCATCTTCAATCCGGTCGAGCTCACGAAACTTCTCGAGCCATTCCGGGTGCGACGCGGACTTACACAGTGGCAGGAGTGCGGCGAGCGCCTCCTTCGCGTCTGCATGTACCGGCACATCGGCTTTTATGATCTTGCTGATCTCTGCCTTATCGATCTCTATGTGGATGACCTTAGCCTGGCGCGCGTAACGCGAAACATTTCCCGTTACCCGGTCGTCGAAACGCATGCCGATGCCGATGAGTACATCGCACTCGTTCGTATTAAGGTTCGGGCCATAGTTTCCGTGCATGCCGAGGAAGCCCACGTAATTGGGATGGTCGGTCGGGAAACTGCCCAGCCCCAGCAGCGTACACGCTACGGGTATGCCGGCCTTTTCGGAGAGCGCCTTCAGTTCTTCGGTTGCCCCGGAAAGCAATACCCCTTGCCCGGCCAGGATATACGGACGTTTCGCCTGGTTGATCAGTTCCGCTGCAGCCTGCACTTGCGACATCTGCAGCGTCGGCTTCGGGCGATACGTGCGGATGCCCGTACATTTCTCGTAGGTGAACGACTCGATCAGTTCGTTCTGAGCATTCTTTGTGATATCGATAAGCACGGGTCCGGGGCGTCCGCTGTTAGCGATGTAAAACGCCCGCGATACCGCGGAGGGGATGTCCTTAGCTTCGGCTACCTGAACGTTCCACTTGGTGACCGGTATTGTGGTGTTGACCACGTCGGTTTCCTGGAACGCATCCGTACCCAGCAGGTGGGCAAACACCTGCCCGGTGATGCATACGACAGGCGTCGAATCGATCAGCGCGTCGGCAAGACCTGTGATCAGGTTGGTTGCACCGGGACCGGAGGTGGCAAACACCACACCGGTTTTTCCCGTTACGCGGGCAAATCCCTGCGCCGCATGGATAGCGCCCTGCTCATGCCGGACCAGGATATGATTGAGTCTGTCGGTGTAGTGGTACAGCGCATCGTATACCGGCATGATGGCGCCGCCGGGGTAACCAAAGATGGTCTCCACGCCTTCCGCCACCAGGCAGCGAAGCAACGCTTCAGCGCCTGAGATCTTGGCTCCCGTTTCCTTTCCCGCTGGTTCCGTGCCGGATTTAGTTTTCGTCAGTAATGCATCCATGGGCGGCATTTTTTACTTGTTTCGCATATTTTAACAATATTCCATTCTTTGCGTTCAATGGAGGCTGCTTCCATGCAGCCTTTCGTTTGGCGAGGGTGCTCTCGTCCACCAGCAAATCGATGCGATGGTTCTGAACGTCGATCTCGATAGTATCTCCGTCCTCAATTAACGCGATCGTTCCGCCATCAAAAGCTTCGGGTGTTATATGACCCACTACAAAGCCGTGAGTGCCTCCTGAAAAGCGGCCATCCGTGATCAACGCGACGCCCGCACCCAGGCCTGCGCCCATGATCGCCGAAGTAGGTTTCAGCATTTCGGGCATACCGGGAGCGCCCTTGGGCCCTACGTAGCGGATCACGACCACGTCACCTTTCTTGACTTTCCCGCTTTGCACACCGTCGATCAATTCGAATTCACCATTGAAAACCCTGGCAGGACCCTTAAAACGGTCGCCTTCCTTACCGGTAATCTTGGCAACCGATCCTTCCGGCGCCAGGTTCCCGTAGAGGATTTGAAGGTGGCCAGTCGCCTTTATGGGGCGATCGAGTGGCCGGATGATATCCTGCGACGAAAAGTCGATAGCAGGGACATCGGCCAGATTTTCACGAAGCGTCTTGCCCGTCACCGTCAGGCAATCTCCGTTGAGCATGCCGTTGTCGAGCAGATATTTCATCACCAGCGGTACGCCACCGATCTGGTGAAGATCTTCCATGAGGTATTTTCCGCTGGGCTTGAGGTCGGCCAGCAGTGGCGTCTTGTCTGAGATGCGTTGAAAGTCGTCCTGTCCGATATCGATGCCACTCGTCCTGGCCATCGCGATCAGGTGAAGCACCGCGTTTGTCGATCCGCCCAGAACCATGACCACCGTGATCGCATTCTCGAAAGCTTCGCGTGTCATGATATCGGAAGGCTTGATGTCGCGTTCCAGGAGTACTTTAATGGCACGCGCTGCCGCACGGGTTTCCTCCGATTTCTCCGCGCTGAGCGCGGGGTTGGACGATGAGTAGGGCAGCGCCATACCCATGGCCTCGATAGCGGCAGCCATGGTATTCGCCGTATACATTCCCCCGCAGGCGCCGGCGCCGGGACAGGAATTCTGAACGATTCCTTTGAAGTCTTCCGGCGTGATGTTGCCGGAGATATGCTCCCCCAACGCCTCGAATGCCGAAATAATGTTGAGCTTTTTGCCTTTCCAGTTTCCACCGGCGATAGTGCCGCCGTACAGCATGATCGAGGGCCTGTTGAGGCGACCCATAGCCATCAATGCGCCGGGCATGTTTTTGTCGCATCCCACTACAGCGATGAGGCCATCGTAATATTGCGCGCCGCACACCGTTTCGATCGAATCGGCAATTACCTCCCGGCTGACCAAAGAATATCGCATGCCGAGCGTGCCATTGCTCATCCCGTCGCTCACGCCAATCGTGTGGAACGTGAGCCCAACCAAATCGTTCTCCCACACCGCAGCCTTCACTTCCTGTGCCAGTGCGTTCAAATGCATATTGCACGTATTGCCGTCATAGCCCGTGCTCACTATACCTACCTGTGCCTTTTTCATGTCGGCTTCGGTAAGTCCGATACCATAAAGCATTGCCTGTGCTCCGGGCAATGTCGGATCCTGCGTCAACGTCTTGCTGTACTTGTTTATTTCCATGGACTCCTCAAAAAACCGTTTATCGTATTTTTTTAATTGTTACTGTTGAGGTCAAATGATCACATAGCTTGATGATTTTTCAAGCACCTGGCTTCGGTATGCTTCCTGCACCAGGGCGCCGAGCGTGTCCTCCCAGGGTTGACGGAATGGCCGCGCATCGATAGACTCGACGCTTGCTATTTCGGCTCCGGTGCTGCACAGGAATGCACTGTCGGCTTGCTCAAGTTCTTCTACGCTAATTTGTTTCTCTCTCACGGGGATGTCGAGCTCTTTGCAGATGCCCATCACCGTTGCGCGCGAAATTCCCGGAAATATGTGACCGGCCGGCGGTGTATACAGTACGCCCTTCATCTCCAGGAAAATGTTCGAACTGGGGGGCTGTGCAACACGCCCGTGCATATCGAGCATAAGGGCTTCGTCGTATCCTCTCGAACGAGCTTCGCTGGTGGCGAGTATGCCGTTGACATAGTGGCCACACACCTTGGCTTCCATGCGGATGGATTCCGGGTTTGGACGCTGGTATGGCGACAGGCAAAGACGGACGGGTTTATCACCGAGATATTTGCCCCACTCCCAGGCACATATCATAATGTGTGCTTCCGCCGGCTGCGTGAGATTCATATTTGCGCCTGTGTAGACCAGAGGTCTGATGTACGCGTCCGACAATCCGTTTCGCCGCAGCAATTCATAGCTGGCCTGGATCAACTGTCCCGAATCAAAGGGATAGGGGATGTGAACCAGTTGGCAGCTCTTTTTTAATCTTTCGAAGTGCTCCGGCGCCTTGAATATTTTGATGCCGTTTTGTGTCGGGTAGGAACGAAGGCCATCGAAAACGCCATTCCCATAATGAAGCGTCTGGCTGAACAGGTCAAGCCGGGCCTCGGTCGCCCTTACGAAGCTTCCATTCAGGTAGACTATGGTGCCTTCATTAGAGTACATATAACAATTGTTAGTTCGTTCTGGCCACCAAAAACAAAACCGCCCCGGTGTCGGGGCGGTTTTGATAGGTTCCTATACGGACAATATCATCTCCACCCCGGTATTCGGAAAAGAAGCACGATATTGACCACAAGCACAGTCCATCCGGATCCACCAGGTGAACCTGACAGTTGTTTGGATATGTGCTGGATGTTCGACATAAAATTCCGCATCTCCACAAGGTTCAAAAATTTGTTAATAGTTATCAAGCTAAAGCCTAAAAATATTTGCTTGCAAGAACGATTGTTCGCTTGCAATCGCTCTTTCGTTTTTTGAGCCAAACGTGGATCATAACAAAAAAAACGTCCATTTCCTAGTAGCCGGCTGTATGCACTTCGCGCATGGTTACTGCGTCCGCATGCAACGCGCCGAATAGGGCGGTCGGAGTTTTATACCCGGCGCATTATTTCCGGAGTTGTGCCAACGCCCAGGCGATAACCAGGAAGCCGACACCGGTAACAATGGGAGGCAACATTACCTGAGGCGCATGAAAGCCGCCCAGATAAATCATGACCAGGCCCAGGACGACCAGCGTCCAGGCAGCAAAGGTTAGAATCTGACTTTTATTCAAGTGTCTTTTGGTTTTGGGTGGGACCACCGAAGATACGCAAACGCGCGCGTATCGCCAACGCCCCGTTTGGGTTCGTTTTGTCTGAGCGGCTATTGCCCGGAAGGCAACCGATTGGTAAAGCAATCGAAGTCGCCCATGAACTTCTCCTGCACGGTAAAGCTTTCACATAGTGCGTCGAGGCGCTGGAACTCATGGGCAAAGGTCAACCGGAAGGTGTCGCGGTCCTGGCGGGATCGCCAATAATCTATTGTGATATAACGCAAAGGATTGGCCTGGTCCTGGTGGAGCTCAGTCCCCAGGTATCCCTTTCCCTGACTGAATAGCTTCACCCATTCTCCACCAGGGCCGTAGGCTTTTTCAAACTCCTTCTGTTTTGCACGCCTTACAATAAATTCCCATACGTACACGAATACCTTGCCTTCCATTCTAAGTAATATACCTCGAGAACGTTAGACGATCAAACACCATTCCAAGTCTGGATAGGGGTAGCTAACTGTGATTCATACGCATTCATGTTTCGATACCAAGCCAACCTCACATTACGGCTTTGGCTTTTCATAGAGCAACAGCAACGCGCGCATGTGCGTAGCAACAACGCCTGTGTGATGGCCCTCACCTGCGACTTCAAACCTGGTGATTCGTACGCCGGGTTTCGACCTGGCGGCGGAAATCAGCGTATCGATAGCAGCCTTGATTTCCATGTCCTCCCCTTCAGTTTGAGAAAATAGGATGACGGTTCCCTTCGACAGGTCAGGAAGATTTTCCCAGAGTCGTACAACTTTGGCGTCGTCCCAGTTGAGGGAGGGACTGCAAATACCGTAGCGTTTGAACAAGGTCGGATCTGTTTGAAGCGCCCACGCCGCGAAGAGTCCGCCCAGCGAATATCCAAGTATGCCACGGTCGGTAGGATCTGCACGGTAATGCTTCTCTATAAATGGAACGAGTTCGCCCTTAAGAAACTTGAGGAATTGAGGTCCGCCACCGGAGGTCGGCACCCAGGCGGCGGCAGCCGGGCCTAATTTCTCAGGAGGTACACGGGTCGGCGTGTAGTCGCGTGCACGGGTGTAAAAGAAATCGGACGGACCACCATCCAGCGACAGGCCGACGAGTATGACCGGCTCAACGGCCTGGAGAAGATTTGCAATACGATGGGCGTCGTGCATGACACCGCCCAACATCCACGCGTCGAGGTAATACAACACCGGGTAGGAGCGCTGATCATGCTCGTATCCCGGCGGGAGTGTAATCAGCAGCCTGTACTTCATGTCGGCCACTTCCCGGGAAGAAAGGTAGCGTTCAACGGGCTTGTCCTGGAACTCCGGTGTCTGGGCATGGAGGATGGTGGTGACCGCCAGTGTCAGCACCATACCCTGGGTGAGAATTTGCTTCATGCGTGGGGGTTAGGGTTGGGAACGTTGGCGAATACTGGAAGTTAGCGAAATGACGGGCAGCAACCAACCCCAGGTGATCACCGCATGTCCGTCGCAAACGTTTCCTGTCGGGAATGACGATGAATCACCGAAAAAAGCACAACACATTGACCGCTGTTCCCGTTTACTTTGTTGTCGTAGAAGAAAGGGAATTGTATGAACACAAACGCGAACATACGCCCCTCCGAGGCTACCTCGTATCTCAGGCACTTTAAGATTGCCCAGATGAATCTTAATCAACTCATCTGGGAAGAGCGCCTTAAGAGGAGGCTGGAGCGGGCGAAAAGCCGATAGGTATTTTTTTTTCGCGGCTCTTTAACAGGCAGGATTGTGCTCCCTAAGGACGGTTGTCCGTGGAATTCAGCGTCTCATCGAGCCATCCAAAAAACTCGCGCTGCCAGGCGATGCCGTTTTGTGCTGTGAGTATCCAGTGGTTCTCTTCCGGGAAGAAGAGCAGCTTGCTTTTTATGCCCTGAAGTTGAGCAGCCTGAAACGCCTCCAGCCCCTGACCGATGGGTACCCTGTAATCTTTGCCGCCCTGTATGATAAGGATGGGTGTATCCCATTGCGCCACTATATTGCTGGGATCATACTGCTTGTAGGTGTTCTGCGCCTCAGCGTTAGAAGTATCCCAGTACGGTCCTCCGTAATCCCAGTTCACAAACCACAATTCTTCTGTAGTGCCATACATGCTCTTCATGTTGAAAATCCCATCGTGCGATATGAAGGTCTTGAATCGCTTTTCGTGAATGCCGGCAAGATAGAATACCGAGTATCCACCATAGCTCGCGCCAACACATCCCAGCCGGTCCTTGTCGACATACGCCTCCTTTGAAACCTCGTCGATGGCGGTGAGATAATCCTGCATTACCTGGCCCCCGTGATGTTTGCTGATCGCCTCATTCCATTCTACGCCGAATCCGGGCATACCGCGACGGGAGGGGGCGACAATGATATATCCGTTTGCTGCCATCAGCTGAAAATTCCAGCGGAAGGAATAGAATTGCGACAGGGGCGACTGAGGGCCTCCCTGACAGTATAAGAGCGTTGGGTATTTTTTCGACGGATCGAAATCGGGAGGAAAGATTACCCAAACCAGCATCTTCTTTCCATCTGTCGTGGTAACATAACGACGTTCGATTTTACTCGTCGCCAGGTTGTCATAATGCGCTTTGTTCACCTCGGTGAGTTGTCTCATGCTTCCATTCCTGAGGTTCACGACAAAGAGTTCGGCGGCGTGATTCATATCGGTGCGCGTCACCACCATTTCGTTGCCCGATTGTCCGACGATGGATGTGATGTCGAAATCACCGTCTGTAATTTTTTTCACTGTGGGCTGCTTTCGTGATCGTCCGGGATAATCAACTTCAAAAAGTTGAATTGTTCCATCAACGGGCGCCCTGAAGTAAATCTTCCTGCCGTCGCTGCTCCACGTAAACGATGACACCGTACCATCCCAGGCTGCTGTGAGGTTTATGCGGCCACCCGGTCCGTCTACTATAATGTCCTGCTTGTCCGATTCGTACCCATCGCGCTGCATGCTTAGCCAGCCGAGTGCACCTGAAGAAGAAAAGGCAGGACTGACGTCATAGCCCTCCATCCCCTCGGTAAGATTAGTCGTTGTTCCCGTCGCGATATCGTATCGATACAAGTCTGTATTCGTACTCACCGCATAGTCGGTTCCGTATTTCTTTTTGGCTACATAGACAATTGCTTTACTGTCCGGAGTAAACGTAAAGTCGCTTGTCCCTCCAAACGGTTTCAGCGGGCAGTCGTAAGGCTCTCCTTCCATTATGTCTTTGCCTTCTTCGCTTCCCTCATCCCCGAGGGTGTGCAGGAACAGGTGGCTGAAGGCTCCATCTTCCCATGTGTCCCAATGCCGGTAGTTGAGGCTTTCGTAAATCAGTACGTTGGACTTGTCGAGGTCCGGGTAGATATCTTTGCCACTCACTTTGACAACGGGTACTTCTTTTACGCGAATCGCATATTTCCCGTCAGGTGATACGGTGCGGTCAGGAAGAAGACCGGTAGTCGACGCCACCTCCTGTGGTTCGCCACCGGCAAGAGGGATAGCGTAAGTTTTTGAAGAGGACCCATTGCGCCCGATATCGTAGGTGGTCACCGAGTACACCACGTTCTTTCCATCTGTTGAAATCCCTTTCCCCGAAACCCGCCCGAGTGTCCACAAGAGTTCAGGTGTCATTTTTTGTTGGGCCCATGTAGAGACCGACACCACCAAAAGGGTGAATAGAACGGATGCTTTCATCTCACTGTTGTTATTGGATCAAAATAATTAGCACCGGACAGTTCAATGCAGGAAACAATGAAAATCATCCGGAGATTCAGCGACTACGTGCCCAGTATATGCCGATGCGTGTGTCGACATACTGGATATTGTTCAGCAACTGGTAGCCGATGTTGACGTCAAAGCGCCTGATCCTGAGACCGGCCGCGGGTATTAAAACGAATCGATCGAAATCGCCGAAATAATAACCGGTTCGGCCTTCTGCATATAAAGGACCAAATACATTCACTTTCAGACCGCCAACGACATGAACAACGTCGGTTTCATGCGCGCGGATGCCGTCGAGCGCCCGGGCCTTCCATCGGCCCCACCCCGCTTCAGCCACGAAGGCAAGCGTGCCAGGCACGTCGTATTCGAGGTTTGCGTTAACGCGGAACCCACGCTCATAAACTTGTCCCATGGTTTTCACCGGATTCATAAAGCCAATGGAATTGCCGATGTGAAGCCGCTGAGGGTAGGCAGTCGCGACGATAAGGAGGAGAAATACAACTATTAAACTGGCTCTGATCATCGAAAAACGTAAGAATAAAACCGCACCTGAATATAGCAGTTTAACCCCGGACTTCCGGGTACTTTCCCGGATAAATTACCTGCTACCTCCGCACCTTCTTACCTTTTCTCACAACATTAAGTGCGCCATTTACGGCGATACGCTTCCAATAGTTGAAGACTGACTTTTCCGGAATGCGAATTTCCTCCACCGGTGCCCAGGACTCCACCCGGTTGTGTCGCAAAACTCCATTGGCAACAAACGACAAGATGTCCTGACCCAACCATTTTTTTTCGGGGTCTGTTTTGTTCAACAACGCCATGTGGAGATTTTTATACGACATGGTGGCCCGACCCTGAGCGGTGTCACGGTTCGCTGTTGTCTCGAAGCGAAATTGATCGAGATAACCCGACTTCAATTCGAAGCTCTGCAGCGGCCGCAACACATCGTTCAATGCAGTAAGGTCCATGCTACCCACATCGACCTTCATTCGGAAGGTATTCGCGTCTACTTTCTCGTAATTGACGGCTATCGGTGCCTGATCGTATACCCGGGCGCGAGCATCAAACTCGAAAGATCCGGCATGGGGGCTGCGGATTTCCGCATCGAGATCGTTGAACCAGATGGAACCTTCCTCTCCTGTCGTCTCAGAAAATTCGGCGTATCGTATCCTGCTTTCGTGGAGCCGTATTACACTTGCCTCTACGCCACTGCCGGAGATAAGATCGCTCACTGCAAAATCCTTCTCAACAGGTTCCTGATCATCCATCCGTTTGTCGCGCGTCACATCCAGGATTAATCCCTTAACTGTAATCGTGTCCGCTTTTATGCGCTGGGATTCGATCAACTCATCCACCAACAATCCCGTTGCCTTTATTGATTGCCACTCACCGGAGATGACATCGGTTTCGTGCGCGTTCGCGGGGAGTGGCTGGGGTCTGGCCGTCATGGCGCCCGCCTGAACGGAATGGCCGTCCAGCCGGAGGTCGTACAGATCTACATCGTGATGGGCCAGGGTAAAGGACAGTTGTTCGAACTCCATGCCTATGTCGTCTTGCAGGTTGAGCCGGCTAGTGCCGTGGAGGGTGAATTTTTGTTCAGGGGTAATAAACTTTCCGCCGTGAAGTACTAACGCACCGACCTTGGGCAGCTCGAACGATTCTTCAGCGGTGGAAGATCCTTCTTCTATGAACTCCCGGTTGATAACCGGCATGTAAAATTCTGCATGCCGCACCTTCGGACCGTGTATCCCGAACTCGACGTCTGAAAGCGCTGCGCTATCGCTGCTTACTGCCCAGGACTTCTGGTCCAGATGAAATTCCCGGATGAACAGATGGCCGATACGCCGGTGTTCACCGGTCCACAACGTGCCTGTAGTTTCTGCGTAAGACATCGCTGCGCGGTTGATGTTGTCTGTGATTGTGACGTTGTAAAATCGTGAGAGACGTCCTGTATTCAGGTCGATGGAATCTGCGTCGAGTTGTAGCCCGGGACTGGTAATCGTAAGATCCGAGAACATTCCCTGCAGATGCCGTGGCGCATCAGGGTTTACTTCGCGACCTGTCAGATCCTTCACCCTGGTGGAAAGATGGAGATCGCCAAAATGAATGTCTGCCTCCATATCGCCGACCGACAGCCGTTCTACAGAAAAGCCGTTCGATCCTGCTGGAGGTATCACGCCCCGTATGCGCAGGCCGCCGGCTTTTGCGAAATCCCAATTCATATCACCGTTCAGCAAAATGGGCAGCGGATGGGCGACGTGGAGATCCGACACCTCGATGGCCAGCGAGTCAACGGTTGCGCTGCCGGCCGCGATCGTTGCGCGGTCGGGTGTGAGTCGAATGCTCTTCAATTCGGTGCGAACATTTTGCCGTTCATCGTGCCACTGAAAGTTTTTCACGCTTACAGCGCGCAGCTGGTTTGCCATGGAACGCCACGACAAGTCTGTAATATCCCGCGCGTTGGCATCCAGCGCCGCAAGAGACAGGTGCTGGCTTTCGGTTTCATAATTGAGGTCGACGTTCCGGAGGGTGAGTGCTTTGATCCATATGGGTCGCTGGTTTCGGGCAGACCGTGTGCCGGTGAAGGAGGGGAAAAGACCGGGGAGGTCGCGGGTCACGTGGATTGTAGAATTACCGATGGCAATCGAGTCGGCGCTGAGTTCCCTTCCCGCGAGAAACTCGAACAGGCGAAAGTTCTTAAAGGCGATTTCTTGACAAGTGACGAACCGTTGGCCCGAAGCGCCCGTGAGGCGCACATTAGAGAGGGTGATATCTTCGTTGCGTTCAAACAACATGGTGTTGCAGGAGAGCCGCACGTTGTTGTTGAGGTTGATATCCGTCTGGGTCAGGTCCATCTGAAGATCGCCGAAGAGAATATCAGTGGTATCCGAGAGCACTTCTACATGATGGAGGCTGATGTTCACGTCGGGAATCTGCGCTCTGACCGAATCCTGGTCGAACACGAGGATCATTTGAAAGGAAGCATCGCTGATCAGGGCGGTGTCCAGTCGGATTTCGCCAAATGTCTGAGTCAGTATCGACGATAGTGGAAGTTTAATGCGATCGTCCGGCCGAGGTTCTGTGCGTGCACGCAGAGAACCTGAAAATTTTGGTTCAGTGATCTCAATCTTGTCGAACCGGTATCGTTGGTTGTTATACAGCTCGTCAAAGTCGAGCTTCCGAATAAGAACCGACTTTCCCTGAACGCTGATCTGCGATTGGGAGGCGCTGTCATACGATTCAAATGTGAAATCGTCGAACACAAGCTGTTCGCGACTGTAAACATACTCCACCTTGTTGAACGAAAAGGATGCCTGACTTAGAGCGACCGATTGACCGCCGATCCCCAGCACGACATCGCCCTCGCCATCGGAGTGGTCATTCCAGTTTTCCGCCAGGAGGTCAATCAGCCGCACATGTATTACGTGCTCGTTAGGTTCTTGTATGGAAAGCGTGGCCCGAACGATGCGCAATGTTTCGATGCCAAGATATTTCAGGACGGACTCAACGGCGGGAAATACGGTAACCATGGCCTGGCCGACTGTCATGTGCTGCCTGTGGAGCCTGCCCGTAGCTGACAGTGCGATTGTAGGCTCACCGACCGATACCTCGCTGAACTGAAGGTCGCGGGTAATGATGGACATAAAAGAACGCATGCGGGCGTGTGCGAACGGAATGCGGATCTCCCGAATGGGTGCTGTTGACGCGGTATCGGTCGATGCTATGGTAATGTCCCGCACATGATAGGTAAGCGATGCCAGGTCGAAACCCGTCTCTTCCACCGTGAGACGATATTGCCCGTGTGTCCGTGCTTCGACAAATTGCACGAGCATTTTTTCCAGCAGCGTCACCTGGCTTTTTTGTATCACCAGGAACGTTGCTATCAACGCCCCGCCGGCAAATACCCAAACCGCAATTTTTCCCGACTTGCTCAATTTCGCGCTCACGATTAATGACAAAGTTAACAACCCTGTGATAAGGGAAAATGAGCGTGTGGAGTTACAACGGGATAAGTCTGTGAGGAGTGTCAGGCAGCGGTCGGTTACCACCCGCGCATGCTGCTAACGTTAAGGAATCCTCTGTAAGGGTTCCCTTACACGTCCACCGAAACTATCGAACGAGGGTACCAACTGCTGTTATACCCGAAGATGTCAAACATCAATCGCGTCGTAAACAATAACTTTCTCCCACAGATGGGAGCAGTTCTCAACAAATTTTTGGTGGATAGGATGGACCTGGTAGGCGTTCTGACCCTCAACATCGTCGAAAAGCATGAGTTCGGAGACGCTGAAACTATTATCGACAACATCGCGTTTTTCTGTACTGGCAGGAACGCCAATGCGAAGGCTCTTGACGGTTTCTATTTTCGCCAGGGTTTTCAGGCCTTCGATCAGCTTGTCGCGATCTTCTTTTGAATTGGGATTCTTCAACCAGAAGAACACGTGATGAGAAAGCATCTTTTTCTTGTTATCCATGGAGTCAGCTTGTGCAGCGGTCAGGACTCCGGCCCCGACCACAGTTGCTACAAATTTTCTGCGCGTTTGTTTTTCCATGCGTCAATATAAGACGCGTGATGTTTCCGACAAAATGTCGTCATCGCGTTGGATCATTCCTGAAGGTAGGCCGGCAATGCGATGCCGGTGCGAAGGCGTTCGTCGGGTTGGGGCGTGAGGCGTTGCAGGCGCAGCGGAACGACTCCGGCCCAGACGTCCAATGCGTAATCTTCTTCATCATCGTTGGCACCGCCGGTACGTATCTTGGCCGACGCCTCGTCAAGGGGAAATGAGATCACCATGGTGGCCTTCCACTCGTTGGGGGTTGGCTTTCGAACGTCGTCCCAACGTCCAGGCTGCATTTTGTTCGTGAATACCTCCAGCGCTTGGTACTGTTCCTCGGGATCATCGACGCATTCGGGAAGGCCGAAGAGTACGACCGAGCGGTAGTTGACAGAATGGCTCATTGCCGATCGCGCCAGTACGATTCCATCGATGAGCGCAACGGAGATGCAGGTGAGGGGACGGGCCGTCTCCAGGGTGCGCATATATGAACTTCCCACGGACCCGTGGATATATAAGCGATCGCCAATTCGGCAAAATCCGGTAGGTATTTGAAAAGGCTGGCCTTCGCGTACATATGCCAGCGTACAAAAGAAGGCGTCGTCGAGAATCGAATAGATCGTATTTCGGTCGTAACTGCCCCGCTTCGGCAACCGCGTAATCGTTGTACGATCTGTCTTCTGTAGATTATCCATGTGCTTTGATATTATTTTATTGGGGTATTGTAAAACAGTGAGGAAAGTTCTCCAGCCCTACTTTCGGATAGTAGTTCACTGCGGCGGGAGCGGCAAGCAAGATAAGTCGCGCGTCATGACCTGCCGTATGGTGCGTTTCCTCAATCAGGCGTTTCCCAATGCCTTTGTGCTGATAGGCCTCGTCGACAGCGAGGTCGGAAAGATAACAGCAGAATGAAAAATCGGTGAGCGCCCTGGACACGCCCACGAGCTTGTCGCCATCCCAGGCTGTAATCAGTACGTTGGCATGGTTGAGCATCTTTTCGATGCGCTCCGGATTGTCTACGGGCCGTCGCAAGGCGAGTGTCGAACGGCGAAGGACGTCTACGAACTCCCAAGCGCTAATGGAACGGTCGTTCCGATATTCTATGTTCATATTGCAATGTGTTCTTTCGGTAAATGGTCTGACGCCATCACCGTATGGAAAGTAAGATCTTGCCGAACTGGCTACCCGACTCCATGTGGGTTATAGCATCTTGTATTTGTTCAAGTGGGAAAGTCCGGTCAACTACGGGCCTGAGTTTGTGTCCTTCTACAAATTCCAGCATGGTAAGAAACTCATCCCGTGTTCCCATGGTGCTTCCCAACAATGAGAGTTGTTTCCAATAGAACAGGCGTGTGTTGATGTCGGTGATAGTACCTGCGGTGCGGCCGTAGTTTACGATCCTTCCGCCGGGGTTCGCGATTTCGATCAGCTTGTTGAACTGACTTCCACCCGCACTGTCGATGATGATGTCGAACCCACCGCTATCGCGCTGTGCACGTTCCGCCCAGTCGTCCGATCGGTAATTATATGCGCCCAGTGCACCCAATGCCTTCGCCTTTTCCAACTTTTCGTCCGAGCCCGAAGTAACAAACACCCTGGCCTTGTAGGTGACCGCGAACTGCAGCGCCCACAACGCAACGCCACCGCCAATGCCGGTGATCAGGACCGTTTCGTTTGCGCGAAGTCGTGCGCGTGAAAACAATGCGCGGTAGGCTGTGAGCCCGGACAGCGGCACGGCGGCAGATTCCGCGGTGTCGAGGTGGTCCGGCTTCTCAAACACATATTGTTTGGAAACGAGGAGATAATCCGAAAATGTGCCGTGATCGGGGAATCCCAGAATCTTGAATGCATTAGACTGTACGACCGGGTTGTTACCCCATTCGTGTCCGGGATTAATCACAACAGGAAGTCCCAGATACGTCGGGTCAACGTCTTCGCCGATCGCTTCGATAACGCCGCATCCGTCCGAACCCAGGGTGATACCATCGGGAAACGTTTCCTTTTGCTCGCGTATAACCCAGATGTCGCGATGGTTGAGGGCCGCATGGTGAAGCCGTACCAGTACCTGATCTTTTATCGGTCGCGGCTTCTTGATGGGAACGATGACAAGGGGTTCCTGTAAACTCTTAAAACGAACGGCTCTCAATGCATTGAGTTTATAGACAAACATTCACGGACGGTAGCCACCGTGAGGTCAGGAATGAGCGGGTATGATATAATTCCACCCAAAGACATCCGGCTCAAGGCCCATGCGAATGTCGGTTAATTTTCGTTTGACGCGCTGCTGGAAACTATCGGTTCCCGGTTGTGGCAATTGATAGTCGACGCCTTTTATCGTTATTGTGGCAATTGGCGAGACGACCGCAGCAGTACCCGCCCCAAACGCCTCGGTAATGGTACCTTGTTCCAGACCACGTCTCACCTCTTCAACGGATATCTTCCGCTCTTCGGTTGGGATACCCAACGTCGGGGCAAGTTTCAGAATGGAATCACGCGTTACCCCGTCGAGGATTGCAGAGGTGAGCGCCGGGGTGATCAGCTTGCCGTCCATGACGAACATTACATTCATGACTCCTGCCTCGTCGATGTATTCATGCTTGCGCGCATCGGTCCACAGCACTTGGTCGAATCCTTCGTCGCGGGCCAGCAAGGTGGGGTAAAACGCACCGCCGTAATTGCCGGCGCACTTAGCGTATCCTGCTCCGCCTTCAGCGGCGCGGACAAAATGGTCTTCGACCTTCACGCGCAGGGGCTTGCTAAAGTACGGCCCGACCGGGCTTGTCATGATGACAAACAGATATTCATCTGATACCTTTACGCCAAACCGCGCCTCTGTTGCAAAGACCACCGGCCGAATGTAAAGTGACGCGCCGGCCGAGGTGGGGATCCATTCCTGGTCGACTTCCAAAAGGGCATGTATGCCCTGAATGAACATTTCTTCACTTACAGCCGGCATACACATGCGCTCGAGGGAACGATTTAACCGCTCACTGTGACGTGCGGCGCGGAACACACAGATTTCGCCGGCACTGTTGCGGAATGCCTTAAGGCCTTCGAACACCGACTGTCCGTAATGCAGGGCGAGCATCGCCGGCGTCAGAGGCAGCGGACCGTACGGGACCACCTTCATTTCCTGCCATTGGCCGTCTTTGTACGAGGCGACGAGCATGTGATCGGAGATATACTTACCGAATTCAAGGTTGTTGAAATCAGTCTCGCTGATCCTTGATCGCGTAGACCGTTCAACAGGAATCGAAGTGGCCATGACAGTCATTTGTTCTGTAGGATTCTTAAGGTTGCCAAAGATATTTTTAAGAATTTACAAGCACACGAAAAAGTTTTGTTTTCAGACTACGCCATCGCGCTCGTGCGAATTGCGAGTTCTTCCAGGGCATCGAAGGCCACACGGATGTCGGTTTCTTCCGTCTGCCAGTTAGATACCGCAGCACGTATGGCTGGTACGCCTGCGTAAACCGAAGGCGAGAAATAAGCACGACCGTCGTCTCTCACCGCATTAAGAAATGCCTGTATCCCTGCCTGGGTGGTTTCTTGCTTCAAGGTAAAACAAACCACGTTCATACGCACGGGAGCCAGCAGCCGGAAATGCCGGGAACGATCGATGTATTCGCCGAGGAGCCCGGCCAACGCACAATTGCGTTCTACGATTTCGCGATGACCGGAACGCCCGTAGGCCAACAGCGTAAACCAGGCCGGCAGCGCACGGAACCTCCGGGAGTTTTCGGGTGTGTAGTGCAGGAAGTCGGGACTCAAATCGTCACCGCCAAGATACGCAGCCTGGTTTTGAAATACTTTGCCTTGCAGCGCCCGGTGTCTTGTGAAGTGCATAGCTGAATCGTAAGGCACGTTGAGCCACTTGTGCGCATCGATGGTAATGCTGTCCGCGTAATTTATGCCTTTTGTGAGATGCGCATAACGCGGAGAACAGGCAGCGAATCCACCAAAGGCCGCGTCGATATGCAGCCAGAAGCTATATCGTTCCTTGAGTTTGCCCAGGGCTTCCAGGTCGTCGAAATCAACGGTGTTGACTGTTCCTGCACTCGCCGAAACAATGACGGGACCGTCAGCGCGTTGCAGATGGCGTTCAAGATCGGCAATGTCCATAGCCTCCCGTTCGGGAAGGTTCTTGATCTTGACCACTGATCTGCGTCCAATACCGGCCATCGATAAGACCTTGTAGATACTTGAGTGTGCTGATCCGCTCAATACCTGAATAGGTTCGGCGCCTGTAATCCCCTCTACGCTATAGTCGTAACCGCGCTGCTCGCCGACCCATTGACGGGCGGTAGCCATTCCGACAAAGTTGGACATCGTAGCTCCGGTAACGAAAGATCCGAAGTAGGCTTCGTCAATATGGAGCAGTTGCTTGAGATAGTGAATAGCCTGCCGCTCTATCTGAGGTGCGATGGAATCCGTACTGCCGAAAGGATTTTGATCGAGCGTACTCACGATCCAGTCGCCTACCACAGATGCAGGTGTGCTACCACCGGTGACAAAACCAAAATATCTGGGACCCGCGGAATTGGAAATTCGCTGCGCATACTGTTCTTCGAAAAGATCAAGGACTGCTTCCGTCCCTGCTCCTTTTTCGGGAAGATCCAGCATTGGCAATTCATCTACCAAAACACCGGGGTGGAGGTCCTGCTGCCGTTCGAGCTGTCGCGCGGCCGAGGCACAAGCCAGCGTCAGCAGGTGGGGCGTGAGCATTTTGTCCCGGAGCAGCATGCTGTCGGGCATTCTAAATTCCTTTTGTCGACCGCGGCCGTTGGAGGCGGGGGTTGGTTGGTTCATATTTGCTATCGGTTGTGTAAATTAATGTAGCATCAACTCCATCTTGATGTCGCTCCGCACGTACGGGCCATCCACGGGAACTTCCACGAACCCTAGCTTGCGGTATAGATGGATGGCGCTCTCCAGTTTTCGATTGGAATACAGGATGATCTTCGAACCCCCAAGCGCTCGCGCACGAGCGATGGCTGCTTCTGACAAGGCTTTGCCGATGCCCCTGGCGCGGTAAGTGGGCGCCACCGCCATCTTTGTGAATTCGTACACAGTGGGTTTCACAAGTCGCAAGGCCACCGTTCCGATCACTAGTCCTTCACACCGCGCCATAAGGATAGCGCCGCCGGTCGCGATAATGTTTTCTTCGGGATGGGTTAGTATCTGAACGTCGACGGGCTCCATACGAAAATATCGTTCAATCCACTCTCGGTTCAGATCTTCGAACCAGGGCCGGTCTTCCGGACGAAAATCTGTTATCTCTATCGTTGCTACGTTTAACTGCGACATGTATCCTATTGAGACGTCACTTGTGCTTTCCAATGATCGCGAAGCTGATGGCCTCGATTGACGATGTAAATTCCTGCGATCGTGAGCAGGATGGCGATGCCCATAGTGGCGTTTAGTTTTTCATCCAGGATCAACCACCCCAGTACGACCGCAATGATGGGGTTAACGTAGGCATACAGCGATACGATCGTCATGGGAAGATGCCTAAGCGCGTAGAGATAACAACTGAACGCGATAATAGACCCGACCAGGATCAGGTAGGCCATCGGCAACGCGACATTGGCCGACCAGGTTACGGCCGACAGATCGTCGAACGCCAGACTGAAGGGGATCAACCAAAGCCCGCCTGAAAACATCTGGAGCCCAACGTTCATGAACAGATCCGTCTGCGTCTTTCTGTGCTTAAGCCAGATACTACCCCCGGCCCAGGCGATGACGGCTATGAAGGTTACAATAATTCCAAGAAGGTACCCTGTATTGGCAAATTGCGAGAGGTCTTCGGCGAAGATTGTGCTGATGCCTACGAATCCCAGAGCCGTTCCAACGAAAATGGGAATGTTTGGACGTTCGCCTGTATTGATACCGAGGTTGATAAGAATCACTACCAACGGCACAAGCGAACAGATCACAGCGGCTATTCCGCTGGGAATGTGAACTTCAGCCCATGCGACGAGGCCATTGCCAAGCGAGATCATGAAGAAGCCGGCAATGGATTGATACCACACGTCCTTCCAGGAAGGAAGTTTTGTCTTGCGGCTAACCAGCAAAAACGCGATGAGGATTCCGCCCGCAACCAGCTGCCGTATTACGGCAAAAAGGAAAGGAGGGAAGTGCTGGACGCCCATCCTCATAGCGAGGTAGGTCGTTCCCCATATCAAACATACCGCGGCAAGGGCCGCATAGGCAGTAAGGGTATTGATGTTCTTTTTCACAGTGCCGTCCGTTGTGGTACGCAAAACTTCCTATTAATACGTGTATATAACAGTTTCAGTTTTATTTATTTCTACCATATCAGTTTTCAGTCCGCAGTCCCACATTCGGCGAAAGGAGGGCGCGACGGCTCCTTTATTCCAAATTTTTTTCACCCTCCAAGGGGGTCAAAGTCACATACTTATAGGGGATTGAGAATGCGATTTCATAAATTGGAATGTAAGTTCGGTACGTTTCGTTCCCGCGTACGGCGTTATGGTCATGGAAAATGAAATAGGTCTTTCCCGTGATGATGCCTTTCTGAAAAAGTTAACCGACGCAGTGCGGCTTAACCTGGAGAACGAACAATTCGGCGTGGCCGAGTTGTCGGATGCTGTGGCCGTCAGCCGTTTTCAACTTCACCGTAAGCTCAAGCAATTAAAGGGGATTTCGGTAAGTCAGTTCATTCGCGACATCCGCCTTGAGGAAGCAAGAAAGATGCTTGCCGCTGACGTGGGCACCGTTGCCGAGATCGCCTATCGCGTGGGGTTCAGCAGCCCAAGTTATTTTTCAAAATGCTTTCACGACCATTTCGGATATCCGCCCGGCGAAGCGCGAAAGCATGCATCGGTCTCCCCGTCATCTACTGCAGCCACGAAGCAGCCGGCGCAACATTCTGCCAGCCGGACGAAGGTTTTGCTATCCGCAGGAGCGGTGATACTGGTCGCGGCAATAGCCTACGTCGCATATTATGCCTTTCGCCCTGCCGAACCCAAAACGGTCGCCATAGCCGTGCTGCCCTTGGACAACCTTACCGGCAGCGACGAACAGATGTACTTTGTCAGTGGTATGCACGATGCCTTGATTGGCCAGCTGGGACGAATCAGTGGGTTGAGGGTCATTTCAAGAACGTCTACGTTACGGTATCCGGCTCAGGATATGCTGTTGCAGGATATCGCGCGTGAACTTGGTGTCGATGCCATCGTGGAAGGGTCTGTATACGGAGCCGGCGACAGCGTGCGGATACAACTTCAATTGATCGAAGTGTTTCCCAGGGAACGGCATGTTTGGGCGCGAGAGTACCATGAAGACATCAGAAAGGCGTTGACAATGCACAGTTCGGTTGTGCAGGATATTGCGCGTGAGATTGAGGTGTCGCTTACCGCGGAGGAGACGAGACATGTCATGAAGGAGCGTGAGGTCGACTCCGAAACATACCGCAACTACCTTCGCGGCATGTATCACATCAACCAGTTCAGTCTCGCCGAAGTTGAAAAAGGGGTAGCCATTCTGCAGCGGGCCATTGACATGGATCCCGCCGATCCGCTTCCCTGGGCGGGCCTTGCCATCGGGTACAGCACCATCGGTCACAGCCCGTCAACTATTGAGCATGCCTATACACGCGCCAAGTCGGCTGCGCAGAAAGCGATATCATTGGACGACAACCTGGCGGAGGCACACCTTGCACTGGCCCTGGTGGCGCTCTATGATGAGTGGGACTGGGACACCGCAGCGCGGGAGTTTCAGCGCGCGATTGACATCAACCCCAGCCTGGCTGCAGCGCATACGCACTACGCCTGGTTCCATATGCTTTTCGGACGCCTCGATGAGATGTGGGCGCATAGTAAGCTTGCCGTGCAACTCGACCCCTTTCTGTCCCTTTATTCCGGATACTTAGCCAGTCAGTATTGGTACACAGGTGATAATGACCAGGCGCTGGTGGAGGTCGACCGTGTGATGGATTTCGAGCCGGATTCTGACTTCGCGCTTTTTGTTCAGGGCGCCGCGTATTTGTCTAAGGGACTGTACGATGAAGGCGTAGCCGCTCATGAGAAGGCGGCCCACCTGTACCCCAGGTGGCGGTGGCTGCTGCCGTCGGCTTATGCGATAGCAGGGCGACGCGACGACGCCCTCAGGGTCGCAGAAACGCTCAAGAAAAATCCCCGTGCCGTCGACGCCTGGGGTTTGGCTGAGGCGTACACCGCATTGGGCGATCTTGACCAGGCATTTTATTGGCTTGAGCAAGGGTACGATAAGCGCATGAGCTGGATACCGTGGATAGCCTGGAACCCGAATTTAAAGCCGCTGCAGCAGGACGCCCGCTTTTCCGAAATGATGGAAAGACTCAAGCTTCCTTTTGGCATGCAGGCCATGAACGGTGGAAGGGCGCCGGTTTCCCCCTGAGATCCTGCATGCGCACATAATCTAAACGGTTTGCAACAGCCGCACCGCATTTTCTAATTCAATTGCAACATGGGGATTTACGTACGCATCCCCGGCTCGCCACTTTTGCTCCGGGCACTGTAAAGCCCCGGTGAGGCCCACTGAAACCTTAAATCATTGTTCCACGACACAGGCGCTCGGTGCCTGCTTAATACACCTTTAACTTATGAAAACGAAACGCTTATTGTCTTCTGCCTGGAAGCTCTGCCTGATAACGGTTGGATTCCTCGCGCTTACCGTCGGGTGTGATGACTCAATACCCAGTGGTGGTTCGTCCGGCCCGGATGTGTTTCCGGGCAATGACGACTGGATTGCTACCCTGGAAGAGGTCTTTTATGATGCCGGTATCATCGTACCCAATGACGGGTCCATTCAGGACGCGGTCGATGCTGCCGCACCCGGTGCTGTGATTTACATCGAACCGGGGGTATACAACGAAAAGGTCACGATCGACAAGGCCGGCATCACGCTGGTCGGTCTTAAGGGCGACGACGGTGAGCGCGTGATCATCAGCGGCTCCGGGCAAAACGGGATCAGCCTGACGAGCGGGGCCGCCGAAACGGAAATTGTCAATATCCAGGATGATAATTCCAACGACAACGAGATCCGGAACAACTCCACAGCCAGGAAGCGCGGCAAAAAGACCTGCAAGGTCAAACGCCATAAGGTTACGTCACAAATCGCACACTATGAATTCGAGGTGCGCCTCAGTGACAGGCCCTATGACATCGTCCGTCTGCACCGCGTTGTTCGTGAAGAGCGACCCAATCGTCCGGTCCGGACCCGTGGCGCGGTATTCATGCTTCATGGCGCTTCGCTGAACTTCGAAGCGGTGTTCCTCAATGCCGGTACGGAGTCACCCGATCCCACAACGTCGATCTCACACTACCTGGCGTCGAAGGATATTGATGTGTGGGGTCTCGACTTCGCATGGACCCTGGTACCACGGGAAACGACCGACTTCTCCTTTATGGAAGACTGGGGTGTTGAGCGCGACATGGATCACGCAACGGCGGGAATGGCCATAGCCCGACTCATCCGTGGCCTCACGGGCCAGGGCGTCGGGCGATTGAATCTGCTCGGTTACAGCTACGGTGTAGGCGTAGTCTATGGTGCCGCAGGTCGCGAGACGCAACAGCATCCGATCCTCCGCCATATCAAGGGCATCGTTGCTGTCGACCAGCTTCTGAAATTTGAACCTTGTGGCGAAACAGAGACCTTGCGCGAGACGGTCTGTGCGACAGCCGAAGCAGTGAAAGCGCAACTTGAAGCAGGCACGTATCATTCTTCCGGCGGACTGACACTGGCCACTGTCGGCAGTCTGGCCACCACCGACCCGGACGGCAACTCACCGCTGCCTCCGTTTGCGGGACTCACCAATTATCAGGCAGCGCTGATCGTAGGGACGTCACAATCCGCTAACGGCACTCCGGGATGGCACTTTGTAAGTGGTACGTTTGCTGACCCTCAGGTTCCGGTTCCTGACGGGTTGTTGTATACCGACCCGGACCGTTGGATTCGGCTCATCAGCTCACTCCCGCCGCATCAGCCTAATAGAACTACGTATGAAATGCGCGCCTGTGTTTGCGATGAAGAAGACGTGAGTTTCGACGACTACATCAGCGAGATCCGTGTCCCGATACTGTATCTCGGTGCACAAGGCGGATTCGGTACGTATGGACATTATACCTCGTCACTTACCGGTAGCCATGATATTACCAACCACACGGTGAACCTGCAATCTCCTGAAGACCGCATCCTTGATTTCGGCCATGGCGATATGATGCTCGCAGACGATGCGCCCGGGCTCCTGTGGAAGCGACTGTCACAGTGGTTGACCACTCACCGCGGCAATGGATACCTCTGAGCCATGCCTGAACGAACCCGATCTGTTATAGTTGGCTGTGTGGGGTCTCGATGATGAGACCCCACATTATTTTTTGTCAGGGAGCAGGAGCGGAGATGATATGCTGCCCATCCCACGTAAAGAACGCTGAGGGGATCTGGTCGCGCTCCCGTAAGTAGGTGGCATACGAGTCGCTGAACCATGCGCGGGATTGAATGATGTCGTCATAGTTTCCGTTCGTACCCATGAGCAGTTCGCAGGCCTCGCGTAAACCTGACTGACCACCGGAGTGCGAGGTGACGTAATCGGCAAGGCCGCGACGCACTACGTATTGTGTGAACAGCGGGCTCGACTTGCGGCTGATCATGATGCGTAGTCCGCATTTTTCCGCGAGGGACAGATCAAGTACATCATCGAAGAAAAAAGCGACAGATTCCGGGGCCAACCCGTAGCCAGCGAGGAGGTGCTCGAAGGCGAGCATCTTATTCTTTACATTGAAATATATGCTGTGTGCATGTTCGCGAAGCCCAAATTGAAACGACATGGTATTCCTGGCGCCGGACATGAGGGCTACGATGGGCATGACACCATGCCGGGTCCACCACGAGTAGCGAAGGAGATTGGATCCCATCGCGTCTACTTCGCCGAAGGAACTGCTGCCGGACTGGTTCTTGGTGCCGTCGTTGAACACCCCGTCCCAATCGAAGATAAATGCCCGGATGGAAGAAACCTTTTCGCTGAATTCCTCTGCAGGGACGCAGAACACTCCGCCGAGCTCGGAGAAGATCCGACTTACATCCGCCATCAGCGCGTGGTGTCAGCCTTAAGGTCCTGGATATCCAGCATGCCTACAGGCGCGCCATTATCAGTAACCAGGATAGTGTCGACACTCGTCTTCTTGAACAGCGTTGAGGCATCATTAAGGAGTGCGTTAACGTCAACGGAGATCGGTGTTCCGTATGAAAAATCGCTCATCTTCTTTTTCAAAACATCCCGACCGTCCTCCTGGATTCTTCGGCGGAGGTCGCCATCGGTAAATACGCCTACCAGGCTGCCGTCTTTGTTCACGACCGTAACGGCGCCAAAGCCATACTCGGTCATCTTTACAATGGCATCCATCAACGGCGTGTCGGCGGTTACTGTGGGGTTGATGTTATTGATGGCGTCTTTCACCTTAACGGTCATCAGTCGCGTGTGCTCTATAAACTGTTCGGTGCCGAGGGTGGTGAAGTTGTTCTCGGTAAGTTGCTTCATAATCTTCCAGGGCACGGTGATCGTGTGCACACCGATGTTAAGTGCGTTGCGCACGTGCTCAGCGTTGCGTACTGACGAGAACATCACCTTGGTGTCATACCCGTAATGGTCCACAGCAAAGACGCATTGTTCTACGAGAGACAATGCGTCGTGACCTTGATCCTGCAGACGGCCAACGAGCGGACACACGTAGGTAGCGCCTGCCTGCATGGCCATATAAGCTTGCTGGAGGGTGTAGATGAGGTGCACGTTAACGAGCAATCCCTCTTGCCGGAGCAAGTGACAGGCGCGCACGCCTTCCAGAGACACGGGAATTTTGAACACAGTTTTTTTCGGGTCGAGACCGAGGTCGAGCTGGCGTTTTGCTTCGGCAAGCACTTCCTCGGCTGTATCGCCAAGCGCTTCGATCTGGAGTACGGGTACGATCTTGGAGAGCTTTACGATGAGGCCATCGACATCAGTAACGCCGCCCCGGTGCATAAACGTGGGCGTAGTGGTAAGACCCGTCAGAAAGCCGAGTTTGAACGCCTCCTCAATTTCGTTGATATCGGCAGAATCAAGATATAATTCCATTCGTAAGTTGTGATTTAGGGTATATGGTTCAGGCGGGAATGACCTCCCGGTTTCTGTACTTTACTTCTATCGCATGGAGTTCCAGCAGCGGCTTAAGGAACTCTTCCAAATCGTATACGCACAACTGGCTCGCCGCATCACACAACGCTTTGTCCGGCTCAGGGTGAGTTTCAATGAAGACACCGTCCACGCCGGCCGCTACGCCCGCGCGCGACAGCACGGGAAGGAATTCACGGGCGCCACCTTTGGCGTCGGCGCTCGGAATTCCATACTTGCGGATGGAGTGCGTGATGTCGAAAACTACGGGATAGCCAAGTTTTCCCATATGATAAAAACTCCGCGGGTCGACGATGAGGTCGTTGTAGCCAAATGTATACCCTCGTTCCGTAAGGATGATCTGGTCGTTGCCGGCTTCCTCACATTTCGTGACGGGATGTTTCATGTTTTCCGGAGCGAGAAACTGGCCATGTTTGATGTTGATCACGCGCCCGGTTTTCGCGGCGGCGACCATAAGATCCGTTTGCATACAGAGGTATGCCGGAATCTGAAGAACGTCTATGGCATCAGCCGCTGCACGGGCCTGGTCCGGATAATGGATGTCGGTCAGCACCGGGAAGCCGAACTCCTCGCGAATGCGAGCCAGCAGTTTTACGCCCTTGTCCAGACCCGGGCCGGTATAATAATTCAGGCTGCTGCGGTTGTCTTTCTGGAATGATGACTTGTAAATGATATTAATCTTCAGACGCTCGGAGACTTCTTTAAGCTTCTCCGCGGTTTTCATCATGATGGACTCCTCTTCGATTACACAGGGTCCGGAAATCACAAAAAGATCGTCTGACCCACACTCTATGGTGCCCACCTTTACCTTCTTTCTCGCCATGGTATTCTGCCCGTTAGTTAATTCAGTGACCTATTCGCACGGGATTATTGGTAGTGCTCAAGGTATTGTTTATCCAATCATGGACAATCTGGTCCAAGTTACAACCTTCTGAACAACTCCTCAATGCTTTCCACGCTTACCCGGTCTTTCCAGTCCGGCCCTACGGCATGGTTCCACATGTGAGGCAGGTTGTAGGATACTCTGGCCATCGCCGTAATTTGATCGTCGCTCCAGTCTTTTGACAGTCCTTGCGGAAGATCAATGTTGTGCTTCCGTACCATCTCGCGGAATTCTCTTACCCCTTCCGGGTAATAGTCTTCGAGGTGATTGAAGGCGACACAGTTGGCAAAGCAATGGCGCATTCCCAGGATCTTGGACAGCCCGTATGAAAGCGCGTGGCACACACCCACTTCGGAATAGGTGAGACTAAGGCCTCCCATAAGCGACGCAACCATGAGTTTGTCGTCGTTTTCGGGGGTTTGCCCGCTGGCCGGGCCCAGGTATATATCGCGACACAGCTTTAACGCCTGCTCGGCATAGGCGTGGCTGTACGCATTGTTGAGTATGCCGTTTTCCGATTCAATGCAATGGATATAGGTGTCCATACCCGTATAAAACCACCAGTTGCGAGGCACGGTCGCAATGAGCTCGGGGTCCAACACAACCTGGTTGAATACGGTCCACTCACACTTAAGCCCAAGTTTTTTCTCAGGTCCGGTAAGCACGGCGGTCATCGACACCTCCGCACCCGTTCCGGAAATGGTAGGAACCCCCACGTGGTAGATACCCGGTTTTTTAATCAGGTTAAGTCCCTGATACAGCGTGGACGACCCCTCGTTGGTGAACATTAGCGAAGAGGCCTTGGCAATATCCATAATGCTACCGCCTCCAATGCCGATCACCCCCGCCGGAAGACCCTTGGAGTTGAGTACTTCATCGCGGATCGAGTCGATCTGCTCCGTTGTAGGTTCGTGGGGATCGACGTCGATGTACATAATGACATCCTCGGCTTTGAGCGGGATGCGCTGGCTGAGCGGTTTGTCTTTGAAGTAGTTATCGACGATGAACAACATGAACCGGTCGTTGTCACCGCGCTTTTCGTCCAGTATAGCGCCGAGTTGATCAAAGCTTCCCCGGCCGTATACTGTTTTCTCAATACCCTTAAAGTTCTTATGCATGGATTGTGGATAACACCTTCTGAACACTCTTCTTTATAGAGGTCGCCAGTGCTTTTATTTCCTCTTCAGTCCAGGTGACCCGGATTCCGAATGATATCAGTCTGCCGATAACTTCCTGCGACTTGGGGAGGCTCAGTGCCTGATAGTCCTGTGGCTTCTCCAGCAGGTGAATGGGTAAAGGGGCGGCCGACTTGAGTTCGGTAAGGTGGTTCCACTGGTTGATGAAGTGGTACATGTTGGTGTACCAATAGTTAAATCCGCCCACGTTGTTGAGGCGGAGATCTTCAACCACGCGCTCTGCAATGCGGGCTTCGGGTAGAAGCAGGTTGAGGAATGTCGCCGAGTCGCCGGAAGGGTCAGGAAGGTGCGAGAATTCAATACCTTCAACACCGGAAAGCGCATCCTGAAGCATTTTCTTGTGCTTCCGGTTGACCTCTATGATGTGAGGAACCCTGCGTGTTTGGGCCAGGCCCACCGCCGCGTGCAGTTCGCTGATCCGGAAGTTGAAGCCGAGTATGGGGTGGTTTTCCATGCCGCGGTTATCACCGATATGATCGTGGCCGTGGTCGGAGTAGCTGTCGGCCAGCTTGTAGCAGTTTTCGTCGTTGGTGACCATCACGCCACCTTCGCCCGCAGTGGCGATCTTGAAAAAGTCGAATGAATACGACCCGCAGCTGCCGAAAAGCCCCACCGATGTGCCTTTGTAGCTCGCGCCGAAGGCCTGACCGGCGTCCTCAACAAGAACGAGGTTGTGTTCCCGGCAAATCGCGGTGATTTCATCCATTCGTGCCATGCCGCCGCACATATGCACGAGCAACACCGCCTTCGTACGGGGTGTTATGGCGGCACGAATGCCCTCCGGGCTGAGACAAAGGGTCTCGTCGATCTCGGCAAATACCGGGAGCGCGCCGCAGAACAGCACGGCCTCAATAGTGGCGATGTAGGTGAATGGCGGCACGATCACCTCGTGACCAGCGCCGACCCCGGAGGCCGCCAGCGCACAGGAAACGGCCGTGGAACCGCTTGACACCGCGTGGGCGAATTTGGCGCCGGTGATTTTCCTTACCTCCGCTTCGAATTCCCGGGCCTTCCAAATATTTTTTCGCTGGGCTTCGTGATTGTACCGGAAGAGGATCCCGGTTTCCAGTACATCGTTGACTTCCTTTCTTTCCTCGGCCCCAAATAATTCCGTACCCGGCATAGCAATGGTGTTAAAAATGGGCCTAAATGTACTATAAAGACAATTTTTGCCCAAGCTATTCGGCGGGCAATATGGTGGTTCGTGCGGGACAACCAACTGATTCCCCGCGAATCAGGCTGACGGCGTGCACAGGAGGACACAAAATATGGTCGTTGGGATGCAAGGCTACGCGTTAACTGTTATTTTGCGCGAAAACAGTGCGTATGGTTCTAAAGTTTTCTGGTAACGAGCAAAAGCAGGACGTATTCGGTGAAATTGAAAAGTACCTTTCGGAGTTGGGCCTGACAGCGGTTGCCCGGGATTTTTCGCGTCCCTGGGGTGGATTCTTTGTGATAGACGAAAGCCAGGCCCGGGAATTTGCGGGCGTATTTTTCCCCGATATTGAATTTGCGTCGATACAACTGAACCGGAAACTGAGCCCAAAGATTCTGGTGGTGCAACCCGGCCAGCGTTTGTCATGGCAGTACCACCATCGCCGGGCCGAGATATGGCGTGTCGTGTCGGGAGAGGCGGGTGTTATCACCAGCGACACCGACCAGGAGGGCGACTTGCAACGGCTGGTAGCAGGAGACAAGATCGAGTTAAGGCAAGGACAACGCCATCGCCTGGTAGGGTTGAAAAACTGGGGCATCATAGCCGAGATCTGGCAGCACACGGATGCGGAACGACCGTCCGATGAAGAGGATATTGTGAGGGTGCAGGATGATTTTGGGAGGTGATGGAATTGATTCGGCTTGTACCCGCAACTCAGTAATCCTTTGACTTCTCACTTAAGGTTTGCCAAGCTTGCCACTATGATCCCCCATAGTATTTCTGCTGACACGGAATCGTCTCAGTCTGGCCTCACTTTCCTCCAGCTTTAACGGAACCCGACGTGTTGCCGTCGAGACCAAGGAAGCGCACGGCGTTGTTATAAAAAATGTCCCGCTTTTGGTCCGCCGTCAGGAATGGCGCCTGTTCAATGGCGTCAATGGCCGCCCCAATCTTTTCGGGCCACACCATTTGATCGGAACCGAACATGATACGCTTTCCAAGGCCTGCTGTGATGAATGCTTTCAGATAATCGTAAAAGGCTTCGCGCGGTATGACCCATGAGATTGTTGACACGTCCGCGTATAACTGAGGGTATTGGTACATCACCGCGATCATTTCATCGCGATACGGATAACCGGCATTCTCTACAAAGATCCGCAGCTTCGGATGGCGGATCAACACATCCTCCAAAAGAAGAGGACTGCCAGCTGCGGAGCGAAAGTGCGGCATGTAGGGCCCGATCCCAAGGGTATGGATGAGTACGGGAACGTCGAACTCTTCAGCCAGTTTGAAGTACGGCTCCAGCGACGGGTCGTTGGGTGGTATTCCGTTGAGTTGCGCCCCAATTTCGCCTACCCCCCCGAACTGCCCGGCCGTATACATCGGTCGGATTTTTTCGACGGAGGGATGACCTGCTTTCAATACGAAGGGAGATCCAATGAAGCGGCCGGGGGCCGTGGTTATCCAGTGCTCAACGGCGGACAAATCCGTTCCGCTCAGAAAACCCAAAACGATATTGTAACGGTCCATCGCCTTGAGCGTCTTTCGCAGAAGTTCTTTAGCGTCCGTTGTGGCCTTTCCATCGCCCTGGCAGGGTGCGGGCCGGCACAGTGCCGGCGTTCCGGGAGGTACCTCGTGCGGCAGCCCGGTGTGCATGTGCATATCGATAATAGGCTGGCGTTGGCGATCGGTGTTTTGTGCATGGGTGTTCAGGCCGGAGAAAACCAGGCACAGTATGATCAATGGATGTTTCATGGGGATGGGTTTTTGATGCAGCGCGACTCAGTTTCAGTTACGGAACAAGTTTAAGACTGTCCCGTTCCTCACGCATCGGTGAAATCACCCATTTTTTTTGCGCGACTGTTTCGGAAGTGGGGAGGGCAGTGTCAGCTGTCCACCATCTTATGCCTGATGGCGAACGCAGTGGCCTCTACCCGCGACGTCACGCCCAACTTGTTGAAGATGTTGCTTACATGGCGGTCGACGGTGCGCTCGCTGATAAACAATTCGTTCGCCAACGCCTTGTTGGTTTTTCCCAAGGCTACGTGGCGTAACACCTGGAGCTCACGCAGGGTGAGGCCGTGATTCAGGTTCTGTTTTTCTTTTTCTTGCAAGAGTCGTTCTACACGCTTCAGGTCGGCCGCAGTTTCAAGTTGTTCGTAGGACCATCGTGCTGCCGCCAGCGCGGCATCTGCGTTGTCATTGTCATTCAATTGCCGGTAGGTGAGGCCTTTTAGTTCCAGCGATTGCGCGGATTCATAAGGAAGGTCAAGCGAAGCCCATAAGTCCAGCGCAGCTTGCAACTGCTGGGTGGCCTCGCGAAAGTTTCCTTGTGCGAGGAGGGTGGCGCCGTGACAATGGGCCGACATGGCCCTCAAATAGGGCACATCGAATGTATTGGCAATCGAGCGTAATTCTTCTGAAGCCTCAATGGCCTCTTTGGTTTGTCCGGCGGCCAACAGGACGGTCACCGCTGCTGGCAACAAATCTGCACGTTTCTTCACGTCCTTGGTTTCTTGCAGAATATTTCTGATCGACGTCGCCGCGGTGGACGATTGCCCCTGCGACAGTCGCAGCAAGGCGAGGCCGGGCTGAGGGGTCCTTCGCCATTTGGCCGCTTCGTTGTAACTCGCTTCCGCGGCGTCAAAATTTCCCAGCATGCGTTGGAGTTCGGCCTTGCGATAATACGCTTCACCGGCAGCGGGTTCACCGGGAGGGCGTATCAAAAGTTGGCAGGCATGGTCGGTTTCCTCGAGCGCTTTAGGCAATTCTCCGTGTAGCTGTATGATTTCGGCGCGGCGTACCAGGCACTGGCCGCGGAAGGGTACCATATCCGGGTGGGCTTCACACCAACGATTCAACATGGTTGTCCACTCCCGTGCTCTTCTAAGGTCCCAGATCTTGCGACAGGTCTCAATGGCTGCGCAATAGACTGTCCCTTTGACGATGGGATACACTTGTTCACCTTCCACCGTCAACATCGTTTCGTCTATGAGTTTGATCCCTGATGTGATGTGGCCCTGTTCGATCAGTGCTTGTCCGAGGCCGAGGCGGCCGATCGTAATTACGTCGGCATCAGCAAACCGGTCTCCGATAGCTGCGACCTGCTCAAAAAGATGCTGGGCCTCGGTTGCGTTTCGTGAGTACAGGGCTTGCAGGGCAAGCGGGATCAAGAACAGTCCACGTTCGGGGCCGTCTCGTTTTGTTTCGTCGAAGGTCCTTTCGCCTCGGGTCATCCATCCACTGCTCTTCACCCTTTCGCCGAACGTCATCAGGATGAACCCAAGCCAAAAGGCGCATCGTGCTGCCTTCACTGAATTTCCAGCGTGCAGGTGACTATGGTATGCATCTTCCAGGATCTGAAAGCTCTCAGGGTCCCGGCCGGTCAGGTAGGCTGCCAGTGCGAGATCCTCAAGTTTATCAGGCGTTAATGTTCTGTTGGCGTTGTCTTCACGAAGCCGTTGGTAAGTATCTTCCCACGTTGACGGTTGCTGCATTTGATTGTGCTACGGTTCACTGTCGACCGCGAAAACATTCAGCTTTTGAAGCTCATTACAGAAGCAATTGTCTGGAATCCAAATGGCCATCTCTTATTCGCTCATGGGAAAGTAGCCTACAAACGTGAAGTTATATCTTTCATCTACGGGAAGGACAAGTATTTCCTTTGAGTGATCCGTTTCGGTTTCTGCGTCCATGGAAGGCTCATCTTCTGTTCTTTCGTAAAGCACAAGCCTGGTCGCTTCATTGACGAGCACCCACTGCGTATTAAGTCCTGCATAAAAGTTCTTCAGTACCAGTTGTTCTCCTTCGTCAAGCGTGGGTTTGCCCTCGGTCGTGTTTTCTACAGCGCCAATCGCATCGGCTACCATTGCCGAGTTGGTGATCAAATTGGAGAAGTTAGTCAGGCTGATCCATATTTTTGTCCGTGGAAATGAACCATCATGATATGTTTCCTCTCTGAAGGTGACGCCAATTTTTTGGTTCACCTGGGGTACTTGCAGGGGAAAGGGACTTGAAACGAGCGATACCAATGAATCGGTTTGTTCGTTAATGGTAGACGAGTAGCTACGTTTCAACCAGTTTTCGTAGGCCGGTTTAAGCTCAGTTATGCCAACGATCCATCCATAGCCTTTCCCATCCGTTTCAAAAGAATATCTAAGCTTCCCATCGGGCAATACGGTGCGGTATGCCGGGACCTTTCCTACGGTGTAAGGACTTTCACCGATGGCCAGACTTTCCACATGGCTCCATACCTTGGCTTCGATCTTGCATACCCTACTGTGGTCGTCACGTATTTCAAACCGTGTGGCATCGTAAAAGCTTCCATCTATTGGATAACCCGGATAGTTCAGCGTGAAGGTTTGCGGCCAATCGTAGAAGAAGATATCTAGTTCCTCAAATCCGACTACCAATTCTCTTGGGGTAATATCCTCCGGCGGCGCAGGGGGAGGCAGGGTGTCTGGGGGCGGGGCAATTTCGGTGGTTTTCAGGTTAGCGTCCTCGTTCTTATTTTCGTTTTCAGTCTTAGGGCTGTGACAACCATAAACCAGAATGGCAGCCGTCAGAAGTATGGGAAGAATTTTCATGCTGCGTTGAAGGGGCGGGGTATCGATTCGATGATTCAAGCTACAACGCAGCCTCCAACTTCACAACCGGAAGTGCGTGTAGTGTAGCCGAGGATCGTTAGGATAACGCCACCTCCAAGGCTCGAGGCACTTTGAATTCAATACAGTTCGAATTTCCCTATCTTTGACCATATCAATTTCTCGTTTATCATGCCCACCCTGGAAAAGACCGACCACAAATACGTCGAAGTTGCCGAGCGCATTCAGACCCTTATCAATAACAATGTCCTGAAAGTCGGCGATAAACTCCTCTCGGTACGGGCGCTGAGCAAAGAGCAGGGAATCAGTGTCAGCACGGCGTTTCAGGCGTATTACTACCTCGAAAGCAAAGGCCTCGTCGAAGCCCGCCCACAGTCGGGATACTATGTTAAGTTCACCCCGCGCCGCTATCCTGACGTACCTGAGGCGGGCCCGCCACCGGAAGACGCCGTCGAGGTAAGCATGGACGACGTTATCCGTAGCGTGTATGAAAAGCTGGTGACCCCTGACCTCATCAATTTTGCGCTGGCGGTACCTTCCATTGCCCTGCTGCCGGCAGCGAAGCTGAAAAAATCCGTGATGCGGTCACTGAACGACTCGCCCACCGCCTGCCTTAACTACGACGAAGTACAGGGCAACCCGTTGCTGCAGCAGCAGATCGCGCGGCAGGCATTTAACTGGGGCGGAACGTTCAAGGAAAGCGACATTGTCGTCACCGCAGGCTGTATGGAAGCCATAACGTTTTCGCTTCGTGCCGTTACTAAACCCGGCGATGCGGTGGCCATAGAAAGTCCGACATACTACGCGTTCTTCCAGGTGATGGAAAGCCTGGGACTGAAAGTCGTCGAGGTGCCGACGATACCGGGAACGGGTGTCGACCTCGACTACCTCGAAGACGCTATCGAAAAATTCAATGTCAAAGCATGTCTGTTCGTGCCCAACTTTAATAACCCGATGGGCAGTTGCATGCCTGACGACCATAAGAAACATCTCGTTCAGATGCTGGCGAAGCGGAATATTCCGCTCATTGAAGACGAGATATACGGCGAAATGTACCACGGACGAGTGCGTCCCCGTACCTGCAAGAGTTACGACCGGGAGGGACTGGTCTTGCATTGCGGATCATTTTCCAAGTCTTTGGCGCCAGGCTATCGCCTGGGATGGGTCATACCCGGAAAATTCAAAGACCGCCTTGTGAAACTGAAACGCATGCACACCATCTCCACCAATACACTCGCCCAGGCTGCGCTTGGACACTTCCTGTCTGTAGGTCGATATGAACTGCACCTTCGCCATCTTCGCAAGGCTTTACATACCCAGACACTGCGTTACTCACAGGCGATCTCGGAATACTTCCCTGACGACACCCGAATGACGCGTCCGCAAGGGGGATTTGTGTTATGGCTGGAACTGAACCGTAAGATCGACGCCTTTAAGCTGCATCGTCGCGCGCTGCGCCATAAAATCGGCATAGCGCCGGGGCACCTTTTTTCCTCCCGGATGGCTTTTAAAAATTGCATCCGTATCGGTTGCGGGGAACCCTGGAGTGATGAAATTGAAGGCGCGCTCATGAAGCTGGGCAAAATGGTCCGTGAGGAAGGCTGGGGCTCCTGACCTCCAACTTCTCCATCCTTTTGTCTACAAACGGTATTTTCTCCATCGTCCGGACTTCGATTGCGAAGACACCAAAGTCTTCCGTTACCTTTCCTTGAAGATGATAGAATCCTCTTCCGCGAAAGGGCGACTTTCGCGCCACGTTCGGAAAATGGACGGTGTCGAAAACGTCGCCGTGCCGATCGTAAAAGGTTCCGAACTGCATCGGGTGGCCATCCTTGGTGCCGGTATCTTTTGTCGTGATGAGATATCCCAGGATACTCACCGCCATTCCCTTGCGTTCGCCAAGCTGTCGCGCTGTCGTGTTGCCATAATCAGAAGTATCTGCCAACAGGAACGGGTCGCACAGCGGGAAGCCCAGCAGTTCAATTTCATCGAAGGCATTTTCCAGGGGACTGCGTTGCAATTCCGGCAGCGGATATTCCCGCGATGCCATATCGAACAACTCCGCAGTACGCGATGTCCGTACTTTTTTGTTGCTGAACCACAGCATCGCTTCCCATAGTAGTCGCTGCCTGGATTTCCCGGAGAAACGGAATGCGCCGATGCGGATGAGGATGCGGACCTGTTCAAGTCCGCAATCAACCCGTCTGAGGAAATTGTCCAGACTCTTATAAGCCCCGTTCGCTTCCCGCTCCGCCACGACACGCTGCGCAAGGTTTGTCTCCAGGCTTCTCAAGTGGATAAAGCCAATGTAGATATCGTTTCCGTATAAAGTTGTCAAGTACGTGCTTCGATTAACACAGGGGGCATGGATTGTGCCACCGCTCTTACGGGCTTCATGAAAATAAAACTCGGTTTTGTAAAACCCTCCGAAATTATTAATGACACCCACCATAAACTCCAAAGGATAATGTGCCTTGAGGTACAGGCTCTGGTAACTCTCCACGGCATAGCTTGCAGAGTGTCCCTTGGAAAAGGAGTATCCGGAAAAACTTTCGATCTCATACCATACCCGTTGCGTTACCGCTTCGGGGTATCCTTCATTTCGGCAATTTTCAAAAAACCGGTCGCGGACTTTTTCGAATTCTTTACGAGACCTGAACTTTCCGGACATGCCCCGCCGCAGCACATCGGCTTCCGCCAGGCTGAGTTTCGCAAAATGGTGTGCTACTTTAATTACGTCCTCCTGGTATACCATCACCCCGAACGTTTCCCGCATCAGTTCATCCAGTTTCGGGTGGATCGATTCGTACGTACTGCCCTTCCGCACCGCGTGAAACCGTTCAATATACGCGCGCATCATGCCGGATCGGGCAACGCCGGGCCGGATTATCGAGCTGGCGGCGACCAATGTTATGTAGTCTTCACACCGAAGTTTGGAGAGCAGCATTCGCATGGCCGGCGACTCCACATAAAAGCACCCCATAGTTTGGCTGTCGCGCAACAACGCACGTACGCTTTCATCTTTCTTGAAATCGTCGAACCGGAGAAGGTCGACTTCTGTCCCCCGATTGCGCCGAATGTGGTGAACGGCCTCCTTTAAATGACCAAGCCCGCGTTGGCTGAGAATGTCGAACTTGAAGATACCCAGGTCTTCGGCACTGTGCATCTCAAAGTGTGACACCGGATAACCTTTAGGAGGTTTATCTACGGCGGTATAGGCGAAGATGGGTTTCTCGGTGATCAGGACGCCACCGGCGTGGATCGAGAGGTTTGCCGGTAGTTCAAGCATCCGGTCGGCGTAACGAAATATCAATTCGGTGATATGGTCGCGATGCCGGTGTCGGTCTGGCGCCTCGACCATAGCGTCGATCTCGTGACGGGGGAGTCCGAAAACTTTGCCGAGTTCTCGAAGCACGGAACGCCTTTGATAGGTGACATGTGTTCCCAACAGGCAGACGTGATCTTTTCCATACTTTTCGAACAGGTAGTCGTAGACGGCGTCGCGATTGTCCCAGGAAAAGTCGATATCGAAGTCGGGCGGCGACGACCGTTCCGGATTTAGAAACCGCTCAAAGTAGAGATCCAGTTCGATGGGATCCACGTTCGTAATCCCCAGGCAATAGGCTACCATGCTGTTGGCGCCACTGCCGCGGCCCACGTAATCGAAGCCTTTTGCTTTCGCAAACTTTATGAGGTCATAAGCGATGAGAAAGTAGGCACAAAATCCTTTCAGCCGGATGATGTCCAGTTCCCGTTGAAATCGCTCTCGAAGGACCGAATCTCCTGCATCATAACGATTCTGAAATCCTTCCCAGGCACGGGTGACCAGCATATCCCAATCGTTGGATACACTCCCGGTAAGGTGTTTTTTATTTTTGTCTATTCCGAGGTCGACATCGAGTGAACATGCATCGAGAAGTATCCGGGTGTTGTGGATGAGCTCGGGAAAATCTTGAAAGTGGGTGACCAGTTCGGTTTCGGGAAGCATGATCTCATCCGGTGACGCCTGATCGTGTTCCGGAAGTTTGCTGAGAAGCGTGTTCCGGTCGATGGCCCGCAGCAGTCGGTGGACATTGAAATCGGATTTATCGATGAAAGTTACCGGGTGAAGGATCACAAATCGGTCCGGATAATGGTTGCGGGGCGCATAAAGCCGGAATTGATTTAATTGTTGTTTGCGGATGCCGACGTACTCGTTGGTACGGAGTTGTTCGGGATCGATTTTGCCGAACGGGTAAATGACAACGACCTCTTCATCGAACTCCGGGGCGCGCTCGGGAAAATTTTTTTCGGTGAGGTTATGGTAAGAAAGGAACCGGTTGATGCGCTCAAATCCATCGTTGTTCCTCGCGATGGCAATATATAAAAGTCTGTTGTCGCGGCGGAATTCCACACCCACTGCTATGTCGAGGGGATCGTTCGTCCGCTCACCGTCGGTGTGCGCGGCCTGCTCAGCCCGGAGGCGGAACATTTCGATGTATGAGGCGGTGTTGTTTATTTCAGTGAGTACAAGTTTGCGTACGCCATGGCGTTGCGCCTCATCGAATAGCCGCTGGACGGACAAAGTGCCGTACTTGAAGCTGAACGCGGTATGGCAGTTGAGATACATAATATACCATCCTTACTCACCTAAGCCTCTAATTTTGTGGTGTTCTGGCTTTCCAGAACGAACTCGCGGTGTGCGAGCACAATCCGGATTTCACCGTAAGCGTATCCGGCGCCGAGGCGATTTTTTATCGCTGTCAGTGAAGAGTCGCCTTTCAGGGCGGAAAGTATTCTCCCGGCTCTTTCGGGGGGAACGAGGGATTTCAGCGGCAATTTTCCCTCGCGAACATAATGAGCCAGGTGGGTTTCAATAGTTCCCTTTTTCAGTCCTCTTCTTTCGGCGATTTCGGCAATGGAGTATCCGCGGTTAAAGAGATCCAGGCTGAACTGTTTGGTGTCAAAGTCTGCGCGTCGCGGCGGGACTTTCAGGTGGATACGCGATCGAAGCCCTCGTCGTGCGCAATAGTCGATCACCGTTTCGAGAAAATATTCTTCATATCGCTCGATTTTGGTATCGGTAAAGCCATAGATCTTCCTCAACTCGTCCCTGCCGTGGGGGAGGTACGTGGCCAGTTCCACAAGGGTGGTGTCGGAGACAATGAAACTTGGCGGCACGCCTTCGAGTTCGGCAAGGTCGTTCCGTATCGCGTTCAGTTTTTTGAACAGCGCAGTTTCGTATACCTGCCGTGTTTCATTACCTCCTGTCATTCATTCCCAGGGGTTGATTCCGAACTCGATGTCCTTGTAATGCACCCATTTTTTTTCTGTACGGGCGAGCACCGTAATGCGGTCGCAGGTGAAATGCTGACTGTAATGAAGTCCTTTTAAGTAAGGCCAGCATTTGAGATAGTCTTCGTCGGAAAGGTTTCGCGCTATGGTGATGCAGGGGGTATACGATGGCTCCTCTTTTACCAGTTTTTCAAAGATGTCGCGGATCGGATATTTATTGACGATGTCCATATGGATCGACCGCTTCGATCCCTTGTAAAAGACACCGAAATCTTTGATGAAAATATTGAAGGGGCGGAAGGCCGTTGCGCGGGATTCCACGAAGCGGATCATGTCGTCGATGTGCTGGTCTTCATAGCGAAACAAGGGAAGATAGCCCTTCGCATACCGGTCTTCGAAAGTACGGCCGATGAGGTATTGTACATCGTCTTTGAGAACCGCCACGTCGCTGAGAATGTGTGGTGGCGGGGCAATGACGAAGAAGAGTTCTTGTACGGAATAGTCCTGCAGTTTGATCATCGTCGTTTTCATGTCCTTTGCTTTTTTCGTTACTGACTGTGATTTCATGATGCTAACCTACAGTTCGTTTTTGACAATTTGTGTCACTTCCCGTTGAACATATTCATCTCCATCCGGACGCGCCGGCCGACACCGAGGGTTGTGGCGCGGGTGATTTTTTCTGCCCCGTGACGGTGTTTGATTCGGTCGATAGCCTCATAGAGGTTGATGGATTCTGCCGTGTCGTCGAACAGGCTGATCTGGTGGTTGCCGTGGACCAGGCCGCTGAGTCTGACGCCCACGAGCCGGATCAGCATGCGTCGACTATACAGCTTGTCAAAGAGTTGCAGCACCGTCCGGAGGATCGCCGTGTCGGAGGAGGTGTAGGGAATCTGCACCTGCTTGGTTTCGGTGTCGAAGTTTGCGTACCTGATTTTGACCGTCACGCACGAAGTGAGTTTCTTTTGCTCCCGGAGCTGGAAGGCGACCTTTTCTACCATTGCGATCAGGATGGATTTCAGCCGCTTCACGTTTATGGTATCTTCCTCGAATGTCGATTCGGTTGAAATGGACTTTTGTTCAGCGTAGGGCACAACGGGCGAGTTGTCGATGCCATTGGCCTTCTTCCATAGGGCGATCCCGTTTTTTCCGAATGCGCTCATCAGAAAGTTGAGCGGCATTTCGCGCAGGGTGGAGACGGTGCGTACGCCCATATCATAGAGGAATGACGCCGTCTGCTTTCCGATCATCGGGATTTTATCGACCGACAGCGGGGCCAGGAAGTCGCGCTCCATGCCTGCCGGTATGAGTTTTTCGGCATCAGGTTTGAATTCGCCGGTGGCGACCTTGGAAACGAGCTTATTTACGGACATACCCATCGAGATGGGCAGGTCGCTTTCGCGGATGATCTTTTGCCGCAGTCCGACGGCCCATTTAAAAGCGCCTACGAACCGATCCATCCCGCTTGCGTCGATATAGAATTCGTCCACAGATGCTTTTTCGAAAGTTGGGACGGTATCGGCGATAATTTCCGTGACGAGATGGGAATGGTGGCTGTACGCTTCCATGTCGCCGGAAATGACGATAGCATCCGGACACAATTGCAATGCCAGGTACATGGGCATAGCCGAACGTACGCCAAACCGGCGCGCCTCATAGCTGCAGGCGGCCACCACACCCCGGCGGCTGCTTCCTCCTATAATTAAAGGCTTCCCCTTCAGTTTGGGATTCCGTTTGCATTCCACGGCCACGAAAAACGCGTCCAGGTCGAGATGTATAATGTTGCGATCCATGGAGCTAATTAACTAAAAATTTTAGTTAAATGTTTTACAAAAAGACTAAATATTTTAGTTTTGTCCATGCGATTGCCATAGCAGCCCCGATCGGGTCTCCGCTTAAATTAAGCGGGGATGGACGAGGGGCGATGCGCAGATGGGCATAAACCACGCTTGCTGATACCATGAAACAAACCCTCACCCTCATTACGCTTGGCGTACAGAATTTCCCGGCGATGAAATCCTGGTATAAGGAGACATTTGGCTGGACGCCCTTTCAGGAAAATGACAACATTGTTTTTTTCAAACTTAACGGGGGTACGGTGCTGAGCCTGTTTCCTGCGCATGAACTTGCGGAAGACATCGGTGTCCCTCAGGATGGCCTGGGATTTAAACGCTTTACACTGGCTATTAATTTTCGGTCGGAACAGGAAGTCGATGAAGCTACGGAAGACTTGCGCAGAAAGGGCGTGAAAATTGTGTGCGAACCGGAGAAGGTATTCTGGGGCGGCTACCGCGGATATATTGCCGACCCGGAGGACAATTATTGGGAGCTTGCCTATAACCCGCACCTTCTCCCTGATGATTAGTGTCCAATATCAAATATTGAATATGAAGGAGAGTACCTCACGAAAGGAGCGGCTGCAAATGGAACCGCTAAAAGAATTGATGGAGATACCAGGCGTGGGTAAGTCGATCGCTGCCGATCTGCTGCGCCTGGGCATTAAGCGTGTGAAGGACCTGAAGGGTAAAAGTCCGGAAGCCCTCTACGACAAGTCCAATGCCCTGGCGGGTGTCGTCCAGGACCGCTGTTTGCTGTACACGTTCCGTTGCGCTGTTTATTATGCGAACACCGTCGGCAAAAAACGCGACCCTGAGAAATTGAAATGGTGGAACTGGAAGGATAAAAAGAAGACGTTGTTGTCGGGTGAGTTTTAAGCAGGAATAGGGTCGCATGGCGGCGACGATTTTGAAACACATAGAACATACAGTACGAGGAACGCTCATTTAAATGTTTTTCCTAAACGTCGGACATGCAGAACATGAACACATCAACACGACAATGGTTAATTCAAATCTTAAATTCCTTCGCACCCGTCAGGGGATGACCCAAAAGCAGTTTGCTGAGAAGCTGGGATTGAAGCAGTCTGCTATCGGCGCATACGAAGAACGGCGCGCTACGCCCCCGCTGACATGTCTTTTGCAAATATCCCGGGTGTTCGGCGTGAGCCTCGACGTGCTCACTCAGAAGGATCTCAGCAAGCTCCCTGAAAAGGAATGGAAGTTGCAGATGCCGCGGCGCGAAGTACTTGCGATCACGGTCGACAGCACCGGGAGGGAAAACGTAGAACTTGTTACGCAGAAGGCTTCAGCCGGTTACCTCAACGGTTACCAGGATCCGGAGTTCATTGCTGAGCTGCCCCGCATCAGCCTGCCGGTGCTACCGCGAAACGCTACCTACCGCGCATTTGAGATCAAAGGCGATTCCATGTTGCCGTTGCAGCCGGGGACGGTTGTCTTTGGTGAATACGTTGAGGATGCCAATGCGATAAAAAGCGGAAAGCTGTACGTGATTGTCACCCGCGATGAAGGTATTGTCTTTAAACGGGTGTATAACCTGCTTAAGGATGAGGGGCGCCTGTTGCTGGTGTCCGACAATCGTACGTATCCGCCATACCCGGTGAGAGCCGAGGATATCCTGGAGGTGTGGAGTGCGCGAGGATTTTTTTCGATGAAGTTTCCTGAACCTGAAGCTCCAGAGACTGTTCCGGCGGATCATCTGGCGATGACCGTGGTGCGGTTGCAGGAAGAAGTGCGGCGGTTGAAGGCGAAATAGGCGAGGGTTGTATTGCCGGACAAGCTCCAGAAATTCCAATTGCGCCGGTTTCGCTTTTTAACATTTGTTAATCGATCGCGCAGTAGTTGTCCGCACACGGATTTTTTTGCAATTTTTTCTTGACATCGAAAGGAAGGTTTTTATACTTTTATTCAACCAATAGGCCTATTGTTATTTGCAATAATTTAAAAAAGTAAAAAAAACCTCTCAAATCATGAAAACCCTCATACATCGGCTAGGCTACGGCCTGGTCCTGCTGGTCATTATTGTATCCTGTTCCCAACCGGAATCAGAAGAACCCGTAATCGACACCTCTAGCGAAGTCGTTGAAGTCAGCGGTGAATATATGACTGAACTGATGACGGCGTATAAAACGTTTGTGGAGAATTTGTCGGAGGAGGAGAAGGGACGACTGACAGAGTATGTCAACTCTCTTACGGAAAGAAGCACCCAAAATGGAAGACTAGATGATGGCGATGTCGAGTGCCGGTGCCTAGCAACACAAGCTCATTGTTCGGCCCGATCCGCTACTACAGAGTGTTGTGTATGCTGGGACCCAGCGACCCAAGTTGGAGTATGTGGACGATACATGGGAGTGGCCTTCTGTCGCACAGAAGAGCGACCAACGAGGGGCGGGGATGACAAACAGCCAAAACCACAGAACGGTTCAACTACGGTACGAATCTATCCCGCCGAAATGAAGAACCTTGTGGGCTTTATTGAATTAAATAAACTGGGTGCAGGTGCGAATCAAAGTGTGGCTGGCCTTGATAATTTCAAAAGGCTACTAGGAGCCTTGTAACTCGACCTATCAACAGTAAACAAGTAGCCCATTTTGCAACGCATGAAAAAAGTTCTGCTAACGATTTTCTGGATTGTGTGTCTTAATTCGGCCGGATCACAGCCATTTATTTCTGGTAAAATCCATTTAACCGAGGAATGGGAAAAGACACTCTATATTCTTCGCTTAGATAAGATTGATCTAAATTACTTTGAACTAGTAGACAGCATCCGACTCGCTGACGACGGTAGTTTTTATTACACGTTCAAATCAGATACTGCAACCAATTTGATCTATAAGGTGACCCTCCCTCCAAAGGGTAAGAACTTTAGATACTCTAGTTGGGGCGAAAATGATAACTATTTCTTGATCTCTACGGAGGAGAATGATTCTTTGACTCTTGAAGCCGACTCCGACTCTTTGTACTATTCCATCCGGATTTCTGGAGGTACAATTAACCGATCCCTTTTAGTATATCGTGATCACGGCAAGATCTTCTTCCAAATTTCACGAGCTTGGCAAGATGCGA
>DATGQD010000042.1:0-9185 GCA_035304385.1 Cyclobacteriaceae bacterium | reverse complement strand
AAATATCGATTGGGGCACCATCATGCACCAGGGTACCGTTCGGTCAAATCGGTCCACGTTCATGCGGATATGTCCCGCAATGATCGTGGGGTAATATCCCCAAACGACATCTGGGGGATCGCTAGGTAGGGACGCACGGCGTGCGTCCCAGGATACAAACATTGCACCGTCGCGTTCGATGTGTATTTCAGACTACCAACATACCAATCCCATAACAGACACGCCGTGTGTTTCGCGAACCGAACAACCCATTTATCGGCGATGCACACCGTCACACATAACCACACAGGGATTATTTGATTCAGGGACGCACGCCATGGGTCGAGAATTCTGGCTACCGCTCACCCATTGCAACAGCAAGCCGATCAGGATAATCAGTGATGATGCCGTCTACACCCAAATGGATAAGTCGCCGCATATCCTCCGTATCGTTTACTGTCCACGGGATAAACTTCATGCCCATCTGCTGACATGCTTTGACGAGTTCTGGTGTTGCAAGAGAATAATGGACACTATAGATGTGTGGACGAAACCCTATCGACTCAAGGTTGTCTCCCAACGACTTGTCCTTGTTCCCCGAGAGGAAGCCCGTCACCACATCCGGATAGCGTCTGTGAACCTCCTGGATTTGCCTCACGTCGAAGGATTGAATGTAAAAACGGTTTCCGATATCCCGCGCCGATACCACACGCATCACAAGGTCGATTAGTTCCGCCGGCTCAGGTTGGTAATGGCCATCCTGCCTGGGATTGGCTTTGACCTCTATATTGTATATGACCTTCGGCAATCCTCTTCGCGTCGTATATGCCTCAACCGAATCAATAAGTTCACCCAGCAAAGGCATGTACGCCCTCAGCTTCTTTTGATCCGGAAAATCCCGATGAGGTTTTGAACCTACATCGAATTTGCGGATGTCAGCATAATCCATTTGATACAGGATGAGTTTGCTGGCCTCAGCATCGGAGATCTCCGACCCGTCCGCTCTGAGTGAAAACGTGGGATTCACGTAGGGATCATGTGCTACCACCACCTGCTTATCGCGACTGACTTGGATATCCACCTCAAGGACATTCGCGCCTTCGTCGATCGCCCGCTTCATCGAGGGGATCGTATTCTCGGGCATGAGGCCACGTGCGCCGCGATGCCCTTCTCTGAAGAATTCGGGAAAGTCGTCCGGCAACACAGGCACTGAATTCTGGGCAACGCTATGCACCGTGCCTATAAACAAAACAAAGACGAGGATTGCACATGCGACATTCTGTGTCATGCAAAACTTTCTGACGTGATGCAATCAAAGATAGGAATCTTTCGAATTTGCGGATGGGTTGCCGATCACAATATCGTAGGTCCGGAAGAATCGCCACGCAACTGATCGATGATCCTTCTGCTCAGACCGAGCGCGGATATTCTCTGATTCTGCTGAAAACCCATTCGCTCCAATGCCCGGCTTGCACTGAGATCGCCAACGACCATGGGACTAAACCCCACCTTCCTTCCGAGCTCGGTAACAAGCGCAACAGCGTCGCCATTGTTGCCCGCTACAAATACCACGGCCGACTTGCAACTAACAGCGGGGGACACGTAGGTAGCCATGTGAATCGTATTGAAAGTCTTGACGATTCGGGAGTAAGGCAGCATGCGTTGCAATTCCTCGGCGGCACTTGCGCCTGCCTTCTTGTTGTCGCGTGCCGAAATGCTAATGATAATTTTTCCGGAAACAACTTCGCGAATAATGTTGGCAACGTCCAGCTCCACCTCCGCCGGTACTGCCAGGATCACGAGGTCCGCCTCCCACGCAGCGCCCCGCGCGTCGGTCGTTACCGTTACATCGGCATGATAAATCTGAACGAGTTCCTTCTTCAGCGCCGCGAGTCTTTCGCGATGGTTTGCCATCAACACAAGACGATATCGTGCATCTGCCAGCGTCCGTGCTATAACGGAACCCATTCTTCCAGTTGCTCCAACGATTGCAATGGTTTTCGGTGTTGTCATGAGGTGATTTTAGTTGTGGGATCATTTTGAAGTGAGCCGCAAAACTATCGTGTCATGCCTACACTTGAGTTGACGTATAACAACTAATTAGTTGATACATGTCAAGTGAAATGGAGTGCTGTTATCAGGTGTCGAACCGTGTGTTGTGCGTGGTTTCGTCGAGAGGATTATGCTAACGGTTGCGGCAACGTGAGTGGGTAGTTGGCGGTGCTATCGCCTTGCTGAGACTTGTTTTCTAATCCTGCTTAACGTCTCGGGTGTAATGCCCAAATAAGATGCAATATGCTGCAGAGGTGCGCGGTTAAATACATCGGGTTGTAACTCCATGATCTGTAGATAAGCCTCCTCAGCAGAATACATCTGGGTGAGTCTTATCCTTTTTTGCAATGCCATAATGCTCTGCTGCATCAGCACCCTGAAGTATCGCTCCACGTTGGCAATCGTTTCAATAAGCTCCTCCATCCCGTCGCGGGTGAGGAGAAGGAGCTCAGAATCTTCAAGGGCCTCGATATTGTAGATCGCATCATCCCCGGAAAGAAAGCTACCCATATCGGTGATCCACGCTCCTTCCATCGCAAATTGCATCACGTGCTCGTCACCATCATCGCTTACCGTAAACGAACGCAAAAGCCCGTTGGCGACGAAAAGCAGATATTGGCACTTGTCGCCGGCATTAAGTACGTACTGGCGCTTACGGTACCTTCGAGGTATAAAAAACCGCTCGAACGTGGCGGCTTCCTCGTCGGTCAGATTTACTCTTTGCCGGATGGCGTTAATAAGGCTGTTGTGCATGGGTCTCGTTTAGGTAATATACCAAAAAGGCAGAAAATTCGCTAGCGATTGGAACTGGGCCGCGCATGGATTTAGGCATGTGTTGGGGCATCACCGCCAGGTGCAGGGGTGCAAGGGAATGCAATTTTGGAAACGCAAGAGTGGCGTCGCTACAGGAACCCGATATACAATGACACGTTGCCCAGCGACTTCGAAGGCTGATCCCTCACCAGCCCGGTGTTCGTGTTCAACGTAAACGAAAACGCCAAAGGCCCATAAGAAAGTACCAAGCCGTAATCAATACCTGGCACGAGGGTGTTTGACTCCGATTCTGAAACAATAAGACCATCATCGCTACCGCGGGAATAATCGCGACGGAAAAGAGAACCCTCCAGCAGGGTGTTATGAAAAACAAGGGAAAGCTGCGGCTTTATAATGAAATACGCTTGAAGTTTGCGTCGCCCGGTGAAGCGGTTCACGAACCCATCAAAGTACGGCGTCATCTTTCCGAACCGTATGGTAGACTGAAAGGCCATCCCGATGTACATCGTTCCCATGTACATCTCGCCGCCACCCAACACTTCCAGCGCACGTCCTGGTGAGAAGAGCAGCTTTTCGTATCCAAGGTTAAGGTTGAGCAGCAACGCCGTCGGCATCTGATGATGCCAGCCCATGGGCCTGTGGTGACCGATCAGATCGTGAAACCACGTTTGCACTTCACCCGCACATGCCTCGGGTCCCATCACACCCACAATCCATTCCGTCTTCAGCGCGTATCCCTCATCAGGGTTTACGGAGTTCAGCGCATGGGTCACAAACAGCGACCCGGAATACGGGTAGTCCCCCTTTGTCCACTCCTCCTGGGTGATGTCATTTGAAGTGATCATGATCTGCATCACACTCCAACTATAGGTGTTAATAGCGCTATCGCCCGCGTTGAGCATGAAATTCGAAAGAAAGGATGTCGGCTGGCGCTTTCTGTGATAGAAATAATCCAGCCGTATGCCATTGGAGTATCCGCCATCCTCTTTCCGGTAGGCGAAGAAGTCATTGTCCATGTAAATCCGGAGCAACGAATTCTTGCCCGGAGCGCGTTGCGCAACGGCATCCTGTACCGACACGACAATCGAAAGGATGAGCAGCAGTCGAATCATCGTGAGGATGCGACGGGTGTAAGTCGATTGTACGGATGGGTATGTCATGTCTGCAACCACTCAGAATTTGAAACGCTGAGCGTTAATGCGGCACTTTCACCACAACACCATCCCCGCTTGCAAACGATTTCGCTTTTCCTTCAATACACTCAGCGTAATATTATACGACGATAAAAAGATCGCGGATACTTTTTTGTCTACTAATCAAATCGACTTTCAAAAATTGTATGCAATTCACCGACCGTCCTCATTGGTCTCGTCACGTCTTGTGGTACACATTGTCAGAAATTCCGTCACGAGTGTGCCGGTTTTTCCGAGGGAATCAAGAAGGCATAAATTTTGTTTCCCTTATGTTATGCGAGCACATCTTATTTCGGCGTTGACAATGCGCCGGTAGCGTCGTGCTACGCGGTGTGCCCGGACGATCGAAAAGAGATTTGATATGAAGGGTAACTCCGTAATTCTATGTGTGATCACCTTTGTATTGGCTGCCTTCTGCGTCCAGGAGGCGCATGGTCAGCGCTTTGGTCGGAATAAGCCGAGCTATGAGAAATTCGATTTCAAAGTCAAGCACAACCCGAATTTCAATCTCTACCATTATCTAAAAAACGACTCCCTCGTCGAAGCTTTTTCCGCGGCAGCGGAACAGTGGTATCACGCGCATCAGCATGTATTTCTCGACACATTCCCGGAGCCAAGTCCGTTTATACTCTACGCCAACCATTCTGACTTCTGGCAAACGAGCGCTATCCTCGGTACCGTAAGCATCGGCACCGGAGGCGTTACGGAAGGGCTGCGAAACCGCGTCGTCATGCCCATAATGGAGCTTAACTCGCAAACCCATCACGTGCTTGGTCACGAGCTGGTACACGTCTTTCAATACCGCATGCTCAAGAACCCGGAAGACTCGCTTACATTAAACAACATTCAAAATCTACCGCTATGGATGGTGGAGGGCCTCGCAGAATACCTATCTACCGGTCCTGTAGATCCGCATACAGCAATGTGGATGCGTGACGCATTGCGCGCAAACGACTTCCCCACGCTAAAGGATATGACCCGCAGCTACAAATATTTCCCGTACCGCTATGGGCAGGCGTTTTGGTCGTATATCGTAGGGACATACGGCGACTCCGTGATCAACCCGCTCTTCCGGAGGACGGCGTGGTACGGATATGAAAAAGCCATTGAAGAACTTACCGGACTTGATGAGGACGCTTTCTCAGAAGCCTGGAAAGAAGATCTTACGAAGTACTACCGTCAATACGATGGATTACGCGCGGATAGCATACGCGGCCGGCTGCTGGCGGGAAAGCAAAAGTCCGGCGATATCAACATTGCCCCTGTGATAAGTCCTAATGGACAATACGTGGCCTTTCTTTCCGAGCGAAACTTCTTTGGCATCGACCTGTTCCTGGCTGACGCGCATACGGGAGAAGTGTTGAAGACGCTGGCTACCACCGTGCGTGAGAATCATATCGATGAATTCAGTTACATAGAATCGACAGGCTCCTGGTCGCCGTTAAGCGACCGGTTTGCATTCGTTGGCTTCAGCGAAGGTAGCAGCGTGCTCACCATCGTCGATATGGATGCCAAGAGTAAGGCTACGATTCATCACCTGGAAGGCGTGCCCTATTTCAGTAATCCCACGTGGTCTCCTGACGGGCAGGAGATTGTCGTGTCGGGGATGGTTGAAGGACAGAGCGACTTGTTTCTGTTTGATCTCAGGACCGGCAAAGTAACGCAGCTTACCAACGACTGGTATTCCGACGTACAGCCACAATGGTCACCCGACGGTCGTTTTATCCTTTTTGTCTCTGACCGGCCGGCAGCCGGTAGGGATTATCGATCGAACTCGCTGCAGATTAGTTTATACGATCGCGAGGAGAATGACGTCACCGTTCTGGACATCTTCCATGGCGCGGAAAACATGAACCCCATTTTCGCCCCCGATGGCAAGAGCATTTATTTTCTCTCGAACCGCGACGGTTTCAGAAACCTTTACACCTATGAATTTACCAATGGGAGAATTCATCAACTGACTGATTATGTCACAGGCATTACCGGGATCACGTCCTACTCCCCTGCTCTCAGCGTTTCTTCAGAAACCGGCGAGGTGGCGTATAGCTATTTCGACAAGGCGACGTATGCGATATACGTAGCGCGACCTGAAGAGTTCACCATTCGTGATGTGACCCATGAAGGTGTCGACTTTTCCGCGGGCACGCTGCCACCGAAGAGCGAATCACCGGTGGTCGCACGAATACATGAACTCGACCTGGTACCGTTCACAGGTACGGGCGGAGAAACCGTACCCTACAAACCCAGGCTTAGTCTGGAATATATTGGCAACCAGGCCGGCATTGGCATCTCGACCAGTTCCTTTGGCACGCGCACCGGTATGGCTGGCGGTGTTGATATGATCTTCGGCGATATGCTGGGCTATCACCGCGTGTTCAGTACCCTTTCACTGAACGGCGAGATATACGACTTCGGGGGACAAGCCGCATACCTGAATGAGCGCAACCGCATCAACTGGGGTGTCGCCGTTTCGCACATACCCTACCGGTCTTCCTATCTTGGGTACAGGCCCGACACGTTGGTGGTCCGAGACGACACGTTGGCGACCACAAATCTTATGCTTGACGTACTCAGGGCCTTCGATAAGAGCATAGAAGGATTTGTGTACTTCCCGTTTTCAACGACGAGACGACTGGAGTTTGGTACAGGCTATTCGTTCTATTCGTTCAGGGTCGACCGATACAACAACTACTATTATCAGGGTTACAAGATCCATGAAAGCCGTGAAAAGCGGCCGTCACCCGAGGGCTACAACCTCGGCAGCACGTACGCTGCGTACGTGGTCGACAATTCCTATTTCGGTATCGCGTCGCCGATGCGCGGTAGACGTTTCCGAATAGAGGCAGATAAGACGTACGACGCTCTTGATTACCACACATTGCTATTCGACTTCCGGCATTATGCATTTCTCAACCCAACGTCGCTCGCGTTCCGGTTCATGCATATCGGTCGCTACGGGGCAGATGCTGAAGATGGGCGGCTGTATCCGCTGAGCTTTGCGTATCCGACGTTAACCCGTGGCAACGAGCCTGACAATATCCGGGGATACGATATCGGGGATGGTGAAGCGCATTCTATTAATCAGATCTTTGGCAGTCGCATGATGGTCGCGAATGCGGAGTGGCGGATACCGTTCACGGGCCCTGAGCGGCTGACGCCGATCAAATCCAAAGTGCTCTTCACGGAGCTTGCCTTGTTTGCCGATGCAGGGATCGCGTGGACGTCGTCCAGTCGGCCGACCTTAAAATGGGATCCCGAATCCCCCACGGACCGAGTGCCGTTCCTCAGCACCGGTCTGTCATTGCGATTGAATTTGTTTGGGCTGATGGTCCTCGAACCCTACTACGCGCTACCGTGGCGGATCGATCATTTCGGCAAAGGCGTGTTTGGGGTGAATTTTAGTCCGGGCTGGTAGGGGCAGGAGCAGGAACAGAGGCAGAGGCAGATGCAGGGGCAGGGGCAGGTGGGAATAGTTGTTTCAAATATCGTAGCCGCCGGTACAGGCCAGGCACTGGTTTGCGTAGTCGTCATATTCGTCAAACGCGGCGCCTGGTTTTCCGAACAGGGTGATGATACGATCGATCCTCACGAGGGCCTCCGGTTCCAGAAAAATAAAATCGCCTTCGCCGGGTACTTCCGCCAGCCGAACGACCTTTCCCTCAACATCCTTAACGGTATTGCCTTCATCGAAGAAGAACACCTTGCCCTGCGTTTGTTTGTCAATCTCTTCCTGGATGACCTCGCGGTAGATATACGGTACGGGAGAATAGACCATATGCTTAGGTGTTTACGTTGCTTAAATATTTAGTACAATTTGTTAGTGTGTTAGTCAGTGGCTATTGCCGACTGCCAAAACATTCCCCTCTTTGACGTACGCCGTCTGGCCATTCCACCGGACCTTGAGCCATACGTCCTTTTTCCCTATGACATCGAGCCTGTGGCCTTCGCCGACGCGTTCTACGACGTCGGAGCCGGGGGAGGGTCCTGTCATTATAAACGTGTTCGCCTTGGCTATAATTCCGCGCTGGAGGTTGTCGCCGACGTTAAGGTGGACCAGCAGGAGGGCCAGGAATATGGTCAGGGTGATAAAGGACCCGATAGGCCGGCGTTGCGTGCGGAAGCGTATGCGGAACGCCACCGCCAGGAGCAGCAGGCAGAGGGCGGCGAGGGTGAGACTGATGTAGTCGCGGGATTCCAGGTACCACGACAGCAGGCGGTCGGCGTCGGTGACGGTGTACCCGGACAGGTTATATTTTGTGGCGAGCTCCTCCATTTTTCGGAGTACGGCGCGGTCGCCGGTGGACTGGTAGTACACACTGAGGTAGTAGAGGGTTTTTCCCGGGCGGTCGAGGCCCTCGTTAATATAGGCCATGCGGAGGAGCATGGCGGGGGTATATTCCCCGTTTTCGAGCATGGCCTCGTAGTGCTGGAGGGATTGCGTGAACTGTCGCGCGCGGAAGAGGGAGTCGGCCGTGAGGAGTCGGTAGGAGGACGTCTGTGCCGTTGCGGGGGCGATGCCCGCGAGCAGGGTCACCAGGAGGCCGATTTTGAGAACACTACTTTGCATATTTTTGTTATCCTGCTACCTTTGCGACCTTAAATAAGGGGAATAACCCCATAATTGCAATTATTGCAATTACAGCCACCACGCCGCCTCACCGCGGCTGGAATTTGATTCCGTAGCTCAGCTGGTAGAGCATAACACTTTTAATGTTAGGGTCCTGGGTTCGAATCCCAGCGGGATCACAGGTTGACAAACCAAAACACTTGAAAGCTCACAAAATTGATTTTTGTGGGCTTTTTTGCTTTTAAACGCAGTTCAAAAAAGTCAGCAATTCTCAAATGGCTGGTGAGCAATTCGGGAGCAGCAGCCCCAAAGAAAATTTGCTCACCAGAATCGCTCGAAGGGACTCAATATCAAGCAGTTCTGAAAATGAACATCTTGATTCAGCAAAGACATCAAAGGAATTTTATCAACCATTAAAATTTTACTTTGATGAACAAAACTTTGAAAGTGCTCTTCTTCCTGAGAACGAGAACGAGCTATGTCAGTGGACCAGCGCCTATCTACATGCGAGTGACTGTTGGAGGCGAGCGTTTTGAAATGGCTACACAGCGGGAAGTTGATCCTGAAAAATGGGATGACAAAGCCTGCAGAATGGTGCGATCGAAAAAAGAATCTACCCG